>JBCCWI010000011.1:0-65010 GCA_039193795.1 Actinomycetota bacterium
CTCACCGACGACCTGTCGATCGCAGATACCGGCTGGACGGTGCGACTCGGTCTGGTGGGCGGCTGCATCACGGGGATGAAGGAGAACGGCGAGATCGTCAGCCTCCACTTCTTCGATGGCTACGCCGGGTTCGATGGCAGCACCCTGTTCTTTCGGCCACTGGGAGACCCGGACTCTGTGCCGGCGGAGTTCCAGCACGGCGACATGATCGGAGTCACCGGCCACGATGGGCCGCGCGGCGACGGCTTCGTGATGGCCCCACCATCCGGCTGCCCGACCGAGAGCGGCGTGGTCTACCGGATCCGGCGGTTCTCCTAGCCGGCCCGCCCGCAGGCGTATCGCATTCGAGCGCCGAAGGAGTTCGACGAAGGGAAAGCCGCTAGGCCGCCGACTCCAGTTCGTCGGCGGGCTGCCAACCCGTCCGACCGATGACCGAGCGGACCTTGTCGCGCCAGCCGGTGCGGCGGACGGCGTCCTTCACGATGTCGACGGTCTCGTGGTATCCGATCCTCAACGGGTTGAACGTGTCGAGGTTCTTGGTCAGGCCGTACTTGACCCGCCGGACCTCCGGTTCGAACGTCCCGAACATCTTGTCCCACAGGATCCAGATGCCGGCGTAGTTCTTGTCGATGTACTGCGGGTTGGCGCCGTGATGCACCCGGTGGTGGGACGGGGTGTTGAACACCGCCTCGATCGGCTTCGGGAGCTTGTCGATCGTCTCGGTGTGGATCCAGTACTGGTACAGCAGATTGAGCTGACCGGCTCTGGCGATGTGCGCGGGAGGCATGCCGAGCAGCGGCATCGGGGCGTAGACCCCGAACGTGAGGTAGCCCTGCCACGGCTGGCGCAGAGCGGTCGACAGGTTGTAGTGCTGGCTCGAGTGGTGGGTGACGTGGTTCGCCCACATGAGGCGACGCTCATGCTGCCAGCGGTGCGACCAGTAGTAGAAGAAGTCCCAGGCCACGAACGTGACCGCGAACGACACCGCCGGGTTGGCGAAGGTGACGAGGCGGCGGGCGTAGAGCTTGTTGGTGACCTTGCCGTAGAGTCCCGCCAGCGTCGCGTTGACCGCGACGTTGCCGGCCAGCATCAGCAGGCTGGCCCGGGTGTCGTTGCGCTCGTAGCCGACCGGTACGAGCGGGTCCGCGGGGAGGGAGGTGTCCGACAGCTGCTCGGGAGTGGCGTCGTCGAGATCGCCGAAGGTGCGCAGCCGGCGCTTCTTGAGCACCTGTGCCTCCCACAGCATCGTCGCGATGAAGATCGGCCCCGAGGCCAGATCGACCTTGTTGAGCGGGAGCGACCTCTTCATTCGTCCAGTGTGGCGCGCCGCGCTCCGGTGTGACCATCGGGGCCTAGGGTTCGGCCGTGGAACGATCGAAGGTGACGGTCGTCGGCGCCGGGCCGGCCGGACTGATGGCCGCGGAGGCCGCGGCGACCACCGGTGCGACGGTGACCATCGTCGACCAGCGCCGTTCGTTCGGCCGCACGCTCCTGCTGGCCGGCCGCTCGGGGCTGAACCTCACCCACGCAGAACCGATCGAGTCGTTTCTCGACCGGTACGGCGAGGGCCGCTCGCTGGTCGAGCCGGCGATTCGCGACTTCCCACCCGAGGCCGTGCGGGTCTGGGCGGACGAGCTGGGCGCCGACACCTTCGTCGGCTCGTCGGGCCGCGTGTTCCCCGCCGCGATGCGAGCGACCGGGCTGTTGCGGGCGTGGACGGCGCGCCTCGACGCCGCGGGCGTGACGATGCGGACCGGGGTCGTGTGGCGCGGGTTCCAGAACGCGATCGGTACCGGGGGTTCGGTGGTGCTGGCGCTCGGCGGGGCCAGCTGGCCGTCGGTCGGTGGCGACGGCTCGTGGGTCGACGCGTTCCGCGCCGCCGGTATCGCCGTCGACCCCCTCGTCGCCTCGAACGTGGGCGCGCTGGTCGAGTGGTCGTCGCCGATGCGGGAACGCCACGAGGGGCACCCCGTGAAGAACGCGGCGGTCTCGATCGGGGGTCGTGCGGTCAGGGGTGAGCCGACGATCACGGCGACGGGGCTCGAGGGAGGACCGATCTACGCGGTCGGGCCCGAACTGCGGGCGGCGGTCGCCGACGGTCACGCCGTGCTGACGATCGACCTGCAACCGGATCGCACACTCGAGTCGCTCGGCCGGCGACTCGCCGACGCCCGTCGGCCGAAGGACTCCGTGTCGAGCTGGCTCCGCAAGGCGGGGCTGACGCCGGTCGCGGTCGCGCTGCTGCGCGAGGCGACCGGAAACCGGGTACCCACCGATGCGTCTCGGGTGGCTGCGCTCGCGAAGGCGCTCCCGATTCCGGTGGTGGGCCTCGCCCCGATCGCCCGGGCGATCTCGACCGCGGGTGGTGTCGCGGTCGACGAGATCGACGATACCGGCATGCTGCGACGGCGGCCCGGGCACTGGGTGGCGGGGGAGATGACGGCCTGGGATGCCCCGACCGGCGGCTACCTCCTCCAGGCGTGCCTGAGCACGGGCCGCCGCGCCGGCCTGGCCGCCGCCGGCTGGGTGCCGCCGTCGGACTGAGCGGACCGGTGACACATCTCGGCCCGGTCCGGCGTCTCAGAGGGTGTGCATGACGTCCGAGCTGCGCGGGTGACCGCCGCCGAACCCCCCTCGTCGCCCGACGACCGGGTGTTCGCCGAGCTCTACCCGGGCCTGCGGCGGTTCGCGGCGGTCGTGGCGAGTCCCGGGACCGACCCTGACGACCTCGTCCAGGACGCGCTGGTACGCGTGCTGCGCCGAGGAGGGTTGGGGCGGCTGGAGCATCCCGCGGCCTACCTCCGCCAGGCGATCCTGCGGTTGGCCATGGACGACCGACGGTCCTTCGGGCGTCGGATGCGCGCGATCGGCCGCCTGGGAAGCGCCGGCCCGTCGGCGTCCAGCTACCCGTCGGAACTCGGCGATCTCGACCAGCTCGAATCGGTCGACCGGGCGATCCTCTACCTCGGCGACGTCGAGGGCATCCCCCAGGCCGACATCGCCGACCAACTCGGACTCACGCACCAAGCCGTGCGCACCCGCGCATCCCGAGCGCGCCGCCAGCTGCGGCGGGTCATCGAAGAGGAGGAATCGTGAGCGAATTCGACACCGACGATCTGCGCCGACGCGCCGAGTCCGGCGTGCCGCGTGGCGCGGCGAGCGTCTGGTCAGCCGCGACCGGTGAGGTGCGCCGCCGGCGCCGACGGGCCCGGGTCGGCGCGGGGCTCAGCGCAGCGGCTGCCGCCGTGTTCGCGCTCTCGTTCGTGGTCGGCGGCGACGACGGTGCCGACACCGAGGTCGTCTCGCCCCCGACGACGCAGGCCGGGTCGGGGGGCGACGCAGCGACCGCGTCGCCGGACGGTACGACGGACGACGTCGATGTCGATCGAGCCGGCCCCTCGGCCGACGGGTTGGTCGACGTGCTCCTGCTCCCGCTGCCGGAGGCGGAGGAGCGGCTCGCCTCGGTGGGACACGCGACCGAGGTCGTCGTGGGATCGTCATCACCGGGTGCCGTGGTGCTCGCCAGTGATCCGCCACCCGGCCGCGGTGCGGCCGCCGGCCAGACCGTGCGACTCGTCGTCGGATCGGTGCCGATCCCGTGGAGGGAGACCCCCATGCGAGCGATGCTGGACGATCTGTTCCTGTGGACCTGGGACGGGGCCGCCGGCCAGCGGATCGCGCTCCGGACGTCGGAGCTGGTCGCGGCCTGCATGACCGAGCAGGGGCAGCCCTACGAGGTGTGGGTACAGCCCGTGCCCGAGCAGGAGATCGGCGTCGTCGAGCTCGCCCGCAACGGGTGGGGACTGGCCCGTCGTCTGGTCGACGGGCCGGAACCGCAGCCGTCGTGGATGGAGCCGAATCCGAACCTGGCCTACGCCGCGTCCCTGAGCGGTGCGGCCTTCGAGACCTACAACGAGATCGAAGGGGCGTGTCACCGTCGGGCGACCGAGGAGATCGACGCCTGGCAGTCGCCGTTCAACCTCGAACAGCAGGATCTGTTGGCCGAGGTCGCCGCCGAGCTCGGCGCGAGTTTCGCGGCGATCGACTCCGATCCGGCGTTGATCGAGGGGCGCCGCCGCTACTTCGAGTGCCTCCGCGCCGCGCACGGCGTCGAGATCGAGGAGTTCTTCCACGAGCACCTGATCGTCACCGAACGGCTCGACGAATTCGTCGCCCGCCACGGCGACGATCCGTCGTCGTGGTCGCAAGACGCCTGGGACGAGTTCGTCGCGCTCGAACACTTCGAACACGAGGTCGCCTTCACGGTGGTGGCCTGCGTGACCGAGCACGTCGACCCCGTCCGCGACGAGGTCGCGACGCGAGTCGAGGAGGCGATGATCGAGGAGTACGCCGACTTCCTGGCCGGGTTGCAAGATGTCGTCGATCGGGCGCTCGGCTGATCGGACGGTCGGGCGGCGTACGCTCCGCCCATGGCCTTCACCTATCCCCCCGCCCGGCGAGGCGACGTCGTCGACGACTATCACGGCACCGAGATCGCCGATCCGTATCGATGGCTCGAAGAGGTCGACGCAGCGGACACCAAGGCGTTCGTGGAGGCCCAGAACGCGGTGAGTGCTCCGTATCTCGCGAGCCTGCCCGACCGGGCTGCGTTGATCGACCGCATGACCGAGCTGTGGGACATCCCCCGGACCGAGCCTCCGCGTGTGCGGGGCGAGGGCGACGCCCGGGTCATGGTGTGGAGCCACAACGACGGCCTCGCCGACCAGCCGACGATCTGGATCCGACGAGGCGACGCCGACCCCGACGTGCTGCTCGACCCCAACACGCTCTCCGAGGACGGTGCCGTCGCGGTGACGGGATCCGCGCTGTCCGAGGACGGCCGCCTCTTCGCCTACCTCGTGGCCGAAGCCGGCAGCGATCGGCAGTACCTCGCCATCCGCAGCACCGAGACCGGCGCAGACCTCGACGACCGGCTCGAACACCTGCGCTTCACGAGCATCGCCTGGTTCGGCGACGGCTTCTTCTACACCCGGTGGCCCGAGGTCGAACCCGGCTCGACGGCTCCCGTCCGGGATCCCTCGGTGCACTACCACCGGGTCGGAACCCCCCAGGCCGATGATCCGCTCGTGTTCCACAACGACGACGACGCGGAGCCGATCTACAGCGCAGGACTCACCGAGGACCGTCGCTATCTCGTGTTGGCCGAACTGCTCGGCACCGACCGACGCAACGGTCTGCTCTATCTCGACCTCGACACCCACGGTGCCTCGATCGTCGACGGCGCGGCTGTCGACCCCGCTGGTTGGGTCCAGCTGGTGGCCCAGGGGGAAGCGGCCCACGAGGTCGTGTTGCACGTCGCCGGAGACGACGGCTCGAGCCGCTTCGTCGTGCAGACCGATCGCGATGCGCCCAACGGCCGCCTCGTGACGATCGACCTGGCCGATCCGGACCCGGCGGCGTGGACGACGATCGTCGCCGAGACCGAGCAGCCGCTCGAGTGGGCCGCCGCTCTCGCCGGCGAGGTGATCGTCAACCACCTCGCCGAGGCGTCGAGCGAGCTCACGCGCCACGCGCCGGACGGCACCGAACTCGGACGGCTCGACCTGCCGGGCGTGGGCAGTGTCACCGGCCTCGCCGGACGCTTCACCGACCCGGTCTTCTTCATCGGCTACCAGTCCTTCGTCGAACCGCCGACCGTGTTGCGGGTCTCGGAGGGCGCGAGCGAGGTGTGGGCGGCGAGCGAGGCGCCGATCGACCCCGCCGACGTGATCGTCGAACGCCTGCATGCGACCTCCACCGACGGTGCGCAGGTCGGCATGTTCGTGATCCGGCACAAGGACGCTGCGCTCCCGGGGCCGGTCGAGCTCTACGGCTACGGCGGGTTCACCATCAACCTCACACCGGCATACAGCCCATCGCGGCTCGCGTTCCTCGAGGCGGGTGGGATCGTCGCGATCGCCAACCTGCGCGGCGGCTCCGAACACGGCGAGACCTGGCACGAGCAGGGCGCGCTGGGCAACAAGCAGCAGGTCTTCGACGACTTCGTCGCCTGCGGCCGCCACCTGATCGACCGGGGCGTCGCCACCGCCGACACCCTCGGGATCCGGGGTGGATCGAACGGCGGACTCCTCACCGCAGCAACGATGCTGCAGGCGCCGGAGCTCTTCGGTGCGGTGATCACCCAGGTGCCGGTGATCGACATGCTCCGGTTCCAGCACTTCACCGCAGGCCGATTCTGGACGGTCGAGTACGGCGACGCCGCCGATCCCGAGGCGTTCGAATGGCTGATCGAGTACTCCCCGCTGCACAACGTGGCGGAGGGCGTCGACTACCCGCCGTTGCTGATCATGACGGCGGAGTCCGACGACCGGGTGGTCCCGATGCACTCCCACAAGTTCGCCGCGGAGGTGCAGTTCTGCGCCGGTGGATCGTCGGACAACCCGCTGATCGAACGGGTCGAGACACGAGCCGGTCACGGCATGGGGAAGCCGACCGCCAAGGCCATCGAGGAGGCGGCCGACATCTTCGCCTTCCTGCTGCATCACCTCCGGCCCTGACCGGGCCGGGGCTCAGTCGGCGAGCACCGCGTTGACCGCGTGCATGTGGTCGGGACCGATGCCGCAGCAGCCGCCGATCAGGGTGGCGCCGACCGCACGCCAGATCGGGACGAACGCGGCGTAGTCGTCGGGGGTGATCGCATCGTCGAAGGACGGGAACTGGCCATCGACGACGATCGCCGCGTGGGCGTAGGCCCCGAGCGGCCCGTCCCACCGGGTACGCATGGCGCGGAGCCCGGGCTCGATCAGGCGGGTGTCGGTGTGCATCAGGCACAGCACGTCGGCGCCGTGATCTCGGGCGACATCGACCGCGTCGACCAGGAGATCGGCGTCCCGCAACGGGATCGGGTCCGCAAGCTCGCTCGCGTCGTGCCCTTCCTCCGGTCCGATGCTGAAGCCGACCCAGATCGGCAACCCGACGGTGGTGACGGCGTCGAGCGTGGCGGTCATCCGGTCGATGTCGACCATCATCTCCAGGCTGATGAGATCGGCGCCCGCGTCCCGCATGATCTCCGCCTGTCGGACGGTGTCCTCGCGGAGCCGATCGAGTGGTGGGTGGTCGCCCGAGAAACTCCAGTTGGACACGCCGCCGGCGACCACGACGTCGTCGCGTCTCGAGGCGTCACGAGCCGCCACCGCCAACTCGACCGCGATGCGGTTCACGTCCTCGAACTGGTGACCCCGTCCGACGTCGTCCATGACGTTGCGTCCGGCCGCGAAGGTGCATGACGCGATCAGGTCGGCACCGAGTCGGAGATAGTCGTCATGCACGGCCCGGACGATCTCGGGGTGGGTCAGGGCGGCGGCTCCGCTCCACCCCAGTTCGTGTTCGGGGACGCCGCGCCGGATCACCTCGGACCCGGTGGCGCCGTCGATCCGGACGAGGTCGCCTCGACGGGCTCGTTCGATCAGTCGGTCGTAGCGATCCACCCCCGGATCCTTGCCGATCGTCGCGTCCGGCGCAGCTCGTCCACGGGACAGCGCCGTCAGCTTGATGTCATGCTGTGGCATGGCTTTGACGGAATCCCACGCCCACGGCGTCGAAACCCCCGCAGTCCTCGATGTCACGATCGGCGATCTCCTCCGGTCTGCGGCGGACCGAGCGCCCGACCGAGTCGCGTTGATCGAAGGGATCCCCGAGGTGGGGGCGCGTCGCCAATGGACCTACACCGAGCTGCTGGCCGACGCCGAGCGGACCGCACGCGCCCTGCTCGCCACCTATCGGCCCGGCGACCACGTCGCGGTCTGGGCCCACAACGTGCCGGAGTGGGTGCTCCTCGAATTCGGGTGCGCGCTCGCGGGCATGACGATCGTGACGGTCAACCCGGCCTATCAGGCCTCCGAGCTCCAGTACGTCGTCAGCCAGTCCAACTCCAAGGCGCTGTTCGTGGTCGACGATCATCGTGGCAACCCGATGCTCACGATCGCGGAGAAGGTCCATCCCGGCTGCCCGGACCTCGAGGAGATCGTGCGCTTCGCGGACTGGGAGTCGTTCCTCGCCAGGGGCGACGAGGCGACGACGCTGCCCGCCGTGACCCCCGACGATCAGGTGATGATCCAGTACACGTCGGGCACGACCGGCTTCCCCAAGGGCGCCGCGCTCCACCATCGCGGGCTCGTGACCAACTCGTACCACTTCCTCGATCGCCTCGGCATGGAGGACGGCGCGGTGATCGTCACCCAGATGCCGCTGTTCCACACGGCCGGCAGCGTGATGTCGGTGCTCGGCAGTACGTCGCTGGCATGCACCCAGGTGCTGGTGCCCGCATTCGAGCCGGGGCTCGTGCTCGAACTCACCGAGACCTACGGCGCCCACGGGATGATGGGCGTGCCGACCATGCTGATCGCGCTGATGGAGCATCCGAACTTCGACGACACCGACCTGTCGTCGCTGCAGGCGATCTGCTCGGGCGGTTCGCTCGTCCCCGAGCACCTCGTGCGCACCCTCGAGAAGGAGCTCGGCTGCCCGTTCACGATCGTCTACGGCCAGACCGAGTGTTCGCCGGTGCTCAACATGACCCGGCCCGACGACACGATCGAAGACAAGGCACTCACGATCGGTGCGCCGATGCCGTGCATGGAGATCCGCATCGTCGACCCCGAGACGGGTGCGACCCTGCCCGTCGGCGAGACCGGCGAGTTGATCACCCGCGGCTATCAGGTGATGCACGGCTACTACGAGATGCCCGAGCGCACGGCCGAGACGATCGACGCCGACGGCTGGTTGCACACCGGTGACCTGGCCGCCATGGACGATCGCGGCTACTGCACGATCGAGGGCCGTCTCAAGGACATGGTCATCCGAGGGGGCGAGAACATCTACCCCAAGGAGATCGAAGAGGTGCTCTTCGCGCACGACGCCGTCGCCGAGGTCGCCATCGTCGGTCTCCCCGACGACAAGTGGGGCGAGACGGTCGGCGCGTTCATCCGCCCGGCGACCGATGCGGGCGTCAACAAGGCCGAACTCTTCGACTACCTGCGAGAGCACCTCGCCCCACACAAGACGCCGAAGCAGTGGTTCTCGGTCGACGCCTTCCCGCTCACCGGCTCGGGGAAGATCCAGAAGTTCGTCCTGCGCGACCAGTGGGTCGCCGGGGAGTGGGCCGAACTCTGAGCCCACACGCGACGAACCCCCGGCCGGAGCCGGGGGTTCGGTGACGGCGTCGTCGGCGATCAGAGGGCGGTGCGGATCCGCTCCCGGAGTTCGACCATGTCGGCGTCGTTCCACAGGAACTCGATCTTCTGATCGGCGATCGTGTCGCCGGTCGGGCGGTCGTTGAGCACGAACACGGTGAACGTCTCCGCCAGGTCCTCGGCCGGGTTGGTGGTCGCGTAGTCGGTCACGAAGTCGTCCCGGTGCTCCTCGTAGAACCGGTCGAGGGCGTCCCAGTCCTCGTTCTCCTGCGCCGAGAAGATCTCGTCGATCTGGGCCCGGGGCCAGAACCGCTCGACGAACTCGTTCATCGTGCTGGACTTCAGCGAGCAGCCCTCACCGGTGTGATAGGTCGGGCAGCTCCCGTCGTCGAAGCTCGGCGGCACCTCTTCGGCCTGCAGGGTGAGCAGGTGGGCGAACTCGTGGATCAGCACCCAGTCCTCGTCGGCGCCCAGCCCGGGGCTGATGCCCATGTGCCACTTCGTCGGGTCGTTGTCGTCGGGGTAGACGTACCCTCCGCCGCCGCGTTCGGCGATCACCTCGAACCCGATCAGCATCTGTCGCTGTTCGGCCGGGATCAGCTCGACGAACCGCCGCCAGATCGCCTCGCCTTCGGCGACGGCGTCGGCATCGCCCGTCGTCGGGGTGATGCGATCGCCGTCGACCGTGAAGACCGCAGCGGTCTCGTCGAAGGCGCCGTCGTGGTGATCGTGGTCGCCGTCGAAGGATCCGTCGGCCTCGCCCTCCGGGACGATCCAGCCGTCGTCGTCGACGGTCCAGCCCGCCTCCTCGAGCATCGAGAAGAACTCCTCGTCGGAGAGTGCGTCGATCTCGGCGTCGGTCATGCCGGCGAAGGGATCGTCGCCGGGTTCGCCGGCAGGCGATGCGGGTTCGTCGGTCTCGACGGCCGTGTCGTCGGGTTCGACGGCAGGCGATGCGGGTTCGTCGGGTTCGTCGCCGCCGTCGACGGTGGCGTCGGCCGGTGCGATCGTGACCTCGAGACCGAGCTCGGCGAGCTGGTCGGCGAGGTCGTCGAGGGTGACGGTGCCGAGATCGTCGGCGTCGCGGACGAGGTCGGCGACCGTGCGGTCGTTGCGATTCGTGCTTGCGGTCCCGGTGGTGTCGTCGGCTCGCAGGCTGGCGAGGCCGAGGCTCGCCACCGCCACGGTGCCCGCCACGCCCGCCGCGGCCAGCGTGCGGCGGCGAGGGCGGCGGGTCGTCGGTGCGGACGGCGGCTCGGCTGGTTCGGTGACGGGGGTGGGGGTGGGGGCGTCCATCGGGGTTCCTCTCGGTCGTGGTGGGTGGACGCTTCGCACCCTGACGATCCCTCCCTGAGAGACCGTTGAGCGATCTTGAGAGAACGCTGAGAACGGCTCCTCGTCGCCTGGGCCCGTCGCTGCGATCATGGACCCGTGCGTGTGCTCATCGTCGAAGACGAACCCCTGATCGCCAAGGCCCTCGAGGCGGGTCTCACCGCGGACGGCTACGGCGTCGACATCGCCGACCGGGGCGACGTCGGGCTCTGGCAGGCGGTCGAGAACGACTACGACGCCATCATCCTCGACGTCATGCTGCCCGGCATGAACGGGTTCAAGGTGTGCAGCGAACTCCGCGCCACCGGCGACACCACGCCGATCATGATGCTCACCGCCAAGGACGGCGAGTACGACCACGCCGAAGGCCTCGACACCGGTGCCGACGACTATGTGACCAAGCCCTTCTCGATGGTGGTCGTGTCGGCCCGACTCCGTGCGCTGATCCGCCGGGGTCCGACGGAGCGGGCCGCCCGCCTCGAGGCCGGCGACCTGGTGCTCGATCCGGCGGACCGCACCGTGCGCCGCGGCGACACCCCCATCGAACTCACCCCGCGCGAGTTCGGTCTGCTGCGATACCTGATGCATCGACGGGGCGAGCCGGTGTCGAAGCGGGAGCTCGTCGAGCATGTGTGGGCCGACGACGATCTCGAGGACAACGTGGTCCAGGTCTATGTCGGCTATCTGCGCCGCAAGGTCGACGAGCCGTTCGGCCGGACCGCCATCGAGACCGTCCGTGGTCACGGCTACCGCCTCGCTGCGGACGGTGGCTGATGGGGTCGCTGCGGCGTCGACTCGGGATCGCGATCAGCGCCGGCGCCTTCGTCCTCACGGCGATCGCGGGCGTGGTCGTCGTCTACGAGCGTTGGCAGGAGGCGTTGTCGGCACTCCCCGAGGCGATCGACCTGGAGGCGTTCCGCCTCGCCGAGTCGACCGGTCTCAGCCTCGATGACCTGCCCGGTGACGACGGCTTCGCCCTGATGCTCGACGACGAGGGATCCGAACTCGCCTCGGTCGGCGACGTCGGCGACGAACTCTTCGACGTGCTGCTGTTCGACATCTGGGCGGAGACGACCATCCAGGATCTCGCCGTGAGCACCGGCCTCGAGACCGACGCGGGCCTGGTGATCGCGACCGGGGTGGCCTGCACCGACACGGCCCGCTGCGACACGGTGGTGGTCGGGGCGACGGAGTTCTCGTTCTGGTCCTTCGCCGGGCCCCGGCTCGGTTGGGTGATCGGTCTCGCGACGGCGACCGCAGCCCTGACCCTGGTCGTGGTGCGGTGGCTCATCGGCCGGGCGTTGGAGCCGGTCGAGACGATGCGACAGGAACTCACGACGATCACTGCGACCGACCTCGACGCGCGGATCTCCGCCCCCGCGACCGGCGACGAGATCGAACGGCTCGGTCACACGCTCGACGAGACGATCGGCCGGCTCGGGGCGGCCGTCGCGGCGAATGAACGGTTCGTCGCCGATGCCGCTCACGAACTGCGGAGCCCCATCACCGGCGTTCGAGCGGCCATCGAGGTCGAGGCGGCGGCCGGCGATCGTCCGCTGCTCGACGAGAGCATCCGCGAGCTCGATCGCGCCGGTCGGTTGGTCGACGACCTGCTGGTGCTCGCCCGTCGTCAAGGAGACGCTGCGCCGTCGGCCGAGGTCGATCTCGACGACGTCGGGCGCGCCGCGGTCGCCGCGTTCCTGGTCCGGCATCCCGATGTCGAGATCGACGCCTCCTTCGCCCCGATCCGGGTTCGCGGGGACGCCGACGCACTCAACCGGGTGGTCACCAACCTGCTCGACAACGCGGCCCGCTACGGCGACGGGCAGATCCGCATCCAGGTACGGCAGAGCGCAAACCGGGCGGTTCTGCGCGTCGAGGACGATGGCCCGGGCATCCCGGTCGCCGACCGTGCGCGGGTGTTCGAACGATTCACCCGGCTCGACGAGTCGCGCGCCCGGGCCACCGGCGGGTCGGGGGGGGGCCGCGCCCGCCGGCGCGAGGGGGTGGAGGCGCACGGCGGCACCGTCGCCGTCGAGGGCCCCGACGGCGGTGGCGCCCATGTCGTGATCGAACTCCCGACGAGCTGACACCCGCTGCGATCGCGGCCGCTACCCTTCGCCGGCCATCGCCTCGTCGACCCGGGAGAACAACGGTCGCGCCGTGATGAGCAGTGAGCCGACCACGACGCCGGCGAGGATCGTGACCCACTCCGGACCTGCCGCTTCGGCGATCACGCCGCCGAGGAACGCCCCCACCGGGCGCATGCCCCACGCGATGAAGAGGTAGGCGGTCATCATGCGGCCGAACACCTCGTCGGGGACGAGCCGTTGGCGAACCGTGGCGCTCACGATGTTCCACGTCGGATCGGCGATGCCGTTGATCGCGACGGCGACGAACGCGATCGCCGGCGCGGTGGTGAACCCGAGCAGGAACATTGCGGTGGTGAAACACACGACGCTCACCTGCTGGCTGAACCCGTGGCTGGTCCGGCGGATGAACGCAGCGACGAAGAACGACGTCGCGACCGCCACGACCGCGTCGAGGCTCTGGGTCAACCCGAACCCGACTTCGGACAGGCCGAATCGTTCGGTCATCAAGATGACCGCGGTCGAGTTGATCGCCGCCCCGACGAAAGAGAACATCGCGACCGCGATCACCAGGGGCCGAAGGACCGGGTGTCGCCAGACGAAGCGAAGCCCGACCTGCATGTCGGTGAGCAGCGCACCCGGGTCGTCGTTTCGCTCGGGTCGGTGACGCCCGGGCAGCCGGACCAGGGCGACGACCCCGAGCCCCGTGACGGCCGCCGACAAGAGGAACGGCAGCGCGTCATCGGCGGCGAACAGCACCGCGCCCAGCGGCGGTCCGACGAAGGCGTTGGTCACGCGTTGCGTGGCCATCATCCGGGCGTTGGCGACCTCGAGTTGTTCGCTCCGTACGAGATCTCGGACGATCGCCGGCAGCCCACTGTCGGTCAGGACCTCGGCGCATCCGATGAGGAAGGCGACCACGAACAGCCAGCCGATCGCCGGACGGCCCGACAGCAGCGCGACACCGAGCGTCGCCGTCACCGCCGCTCGGCCGGTCTGGGCCGCGACGGCGATCCATCGCCGGTCGAGTCGGTCGATCATGGTGCCCGCCGGCAGGCCGATCACCAGGAACGGCAGGTACTGGAACGCGGTCACCGCGGCGATCAGACGGGCGTCGCCGGTGATCTGGATCGCGAGCAGCGGCAGCGCCACCAGGCTGAGCCCGTCGGCCAGGTTGGTGGCGCTGAACGCCGACCACAGGGTCCAGAACGGGCGCCCGAGTCCTCGTTCGACGGATCGATCGCTCACCGCTCCACCCTTGCACGTGTCGGCGTGACGGTCGCGAGACGCCCCTCTGCTTCGCTGACCTGGTGAGCTCGACGGGCCGCCTCCACCCGCTTCCGCCCGAGACGATCGGCCGCGAACCGGTACGATCCGGCGGGCCGCGCCATTCCGTGACAAGGGGGAGAGTGAGCCGCCGACCCTTCCGTACACGTGTGCCGGCCAGCGAGGGCACGATTCCCCGTCGTCGGGTGCAACGGGTGCTCCAGGGCCGCTTCGATCGCCGGGTCACCGTGCTCCAGGCGGGTGCCGGATTCGGCAAGACGACCGCGCTCGCCAACGCCCTCGCCGAGAACGCCCTCCTTCCCCGCGGTCGCGACGTGTGGTTGGCGTGTGAGCCCGACGATGCCGACGCCGCACACCTGCTCGCCGGTCTCTCGGAGTGTCTCGGGCTCGGATCGACCGGCGATCTGGAGGCGATCGCCGCGTCGCTGTCGGCCCGGTCACCGTCGGCGGTGTGCCTGGTGCTCGACGACGTGCATCACATCCCGGACGGATCCTCGGGGGCGGCCACGCTCGCAGCCGCGGTCGAGGAGTTTCCGGGCAACGCGTCGCTCCTGCTCGCCAGCCGGATCGATCCTCCACTGCCCCTGGCCCGGCTCGAGGCGCAGGGGCAGGTGGGGAGGGTCGGCGAGCGGGACCTGGCGCTGACCGATGCGGAGATCCGCGAACTGGCGGGGGGCGTCGACGACGCGGACGGGGTGTTCGACCTCGGCGGTTGGCCGGCGCTCGTGTCGCTGGGCCTACAGACCCGGAACCCGGCCGCCTTCCTCGACGAAGAGGTCTTGGCGTCGCTCGACGGCGATCAGCGTCGAGCGCTCGATCTCGTCGTCACGATCGGCGGCGCCGACGGCGAGCTCGCCAAGACGCTGCTCGGCTCGACCGCGGTGACGACACTGCGGAGTCTGCCGCTGGTCAGCGAAGCCGGCGGCTGGTTCGTGGCCCACGACCTGTGGGGGACGGTGGTGGTCGAGCCGGAGGGGGCGGCGGCGCTCCGACGGGCCGCGACCGATCACCTCCTCGATCGGGGCGATGCCGGCCATGCGCTCGATCTGGCGCTCGATCACCCCGACGACGTCGACGTCGACCGGATCCTGCGCGCTGCGGGTGTTCCGGGCTGGCACGTTCATCCGGATCGGCGCCGACGCTGGCTCGACCGGCTGCCGGCCGAGCGTCGGCGGTCCGGGGCGGCCGACTATCTCGCCGCGACGGTCGAGCGGGATCGTGATGCGGGGTCGAGCGAGGCGCGTGATCTCTTCGCCCGGGCGGCCGAACGATTCCGCTCCGAGGGCGACGGTGCGGGCGAGGCCCACGCGGCCGCCTCCGCAGCGGTGACGAGCTACATCCGACGCGAGTCCGACGGGCTCGTCGCGCCGGGGCTCCGGCTGATGGAACTCGCCGCCGAGGGGGTCGACGACGCAGTGTCCTTCGCGGCGATGGCGACCGCGATCTACCAGCTCGGCCAGGACGAACCCGACGCGACGCTCCAGACCATCGCCGGCATCGACATCACCGCCCTCCAGGGACCGTTTCGGCCGATGGCCGACTGGATGATCGCCCAGGCGCAGCTCAACGCCGGCCATCCGGCGATCGATGCCGCCCGCCGCTGCGTCGCCGAGGTGTTGCCCCTGCCCGGGATGGTCGACGTGTTGCTCAGCGCACTCTGGCGGGAGGGTCACCTGCACGAGGCCGCCGACCTGTTGACCCAACCCCCACCCCGAGGGGAGCGACATCGCTATCTCCACTTCGTCTGGGGCGCGCTGGTCCACGGCGCGCTGGGCGACGCCGACGGCCGGGCCCGCGCCCTCGCCGGGGCGAAGGAGCGTCAACAGATGTCGGACCAGCAGTCGACGGCAGTCGTGTTGGCGTTGGCTGAGGTCGCGCTCGACATCGAGGACGGTGATCCCGATCCCGAGGCGCGGTACCGGGCGTTGCTCGACGCGTACCCGATCTCGCCGGAGACCCGACCCTGGTATGCGGCGGCGGCCGGCATGCTCGCCCGTTGGGTCCCCGACGCCGCCGATGCGATCGGGCGGGGTCCCGACGGCGAGATCATCCGTCGCGATCTCCGCACCGGCGAGATCCTCCGTCGCATCGACGGCGGGGACGTCGCGGCGATCGAGGCGTTCGTCTGGCCGTCGAACCCGGGGGCCGTCATCGCCGGCGTGATGCTCAAGGGTGCATGCGAACTGGTCGCGGCCGGGTGGGCCGCCGGGTCGCCCGACGCCCGTCGCACCGCCGACTGGTTGGCGGAGCGCATCGGCGAACCGGCCCGGGCCCACTTCCACGAGCTGGCCGCGTCCCATCCGGTCGCCAAGGTGCGCTCGGGAGCGACCGACATCGTGGCCCGCACACCCGTCGCCCCGGCCCGACATCGACAGCTCCAGCTTCTCGGGCCGGCCCGCCTCCTCCTCGACGGTGTTGCGATCGAGGACGCCGGATGGCGGCGGGAGAAGGTCCGGGCCCTGATCGGCTTCCTCGTGCTGCACCCCGACTCGACGAGGGACGCGGCGATGGTCGCGCTGTGGCCCGACGCCGATGAGGAGTCCGGACGTCGGAACCTCCGTTCGACGCTCAACCTGCTCCACAAGGTGCTCGAACCGAATCGCGAGTCCGGCGACGCGACGTTCTTCGTCCGCGCCGACGCAGCCCGCCTGCGCCTCGTTCGATCCCCTCGGCTCACGATCGATGCGTGGGACTTCGAGGAGCTCCTCGACGATGCGGCTGCGCTCCAGCGCGACGGCGTGCCGAGCCTGGCGCTGGCGCCGCTGACCGAGGCGGTCGAGTTGTACCGCGGCGACTTCCTCGCCGACGCGGCCTACGACGACTGGTCGCTCGCGGAGCGCGACCGGCTGCGGTCGCGGTTCGTCGACGCCGCGTGTCGCACGGCGGAGCTCCGACTGGCCGGCGACGATCTGGACGGCGCCGTCGCGATGGCGACCCGGGCGTTGACCGTCGAGCCCTGGAGCGAGCGGGCGCATCGCTGCTCGATCGCGGCGCATCTCGCTCGGGGCGACCGGGCCGGCGCCCGGCGGGCCGTCGAGGCGTGCGTCGAAGCGCTCGCGGACTTCGGTGGCCCGGCGGACACCGAGACCGCGATGCTGTTCCGGCGCGTTCGCGACTGACCCTGCGTCTTGCAACGGTGCCCGCGGCGACGAGCCGGCATGGTTCAGCCGCTTCACGAACACTTCAGGGTCCGGTTCGTAGCGTCGGTCCCGATGACGACGACCCACACTCCCGACTCCGGTGTGCTCGACCCAGACGCCCCGACCGGCCGACTGCGATATCGACCCGACGGTGGTCGAGACCTCCGACTCGATCTCATGCGCGGCTATGCCCTCGCCGCGATGTCGATCAACCACCTGGGTCTGCAGAACAGCTGGTTCCACGAGGTGTCCGGTCGGTCGTCGTTCCTGCTGAGCGCAGCGGAGGCCTTCCTGTTCATCTCCGGGTTCACGCTCGGTTGGATCAGTGTCGGTCGACCGGCCGGCGCTGCCATGGAACGGCTGTGGACGCGCACCTGGGTGCTCTACCTCGCGACGACCGGCGTGAGCGTCGGGTTCGCGATCGTGGCCCTCCAGACCGACTGGTCCCTGTGGGCCGGTTTCGACGCCGGCGAGCTCGCCGGTCCGGCCGACCTGTTGGCCCGGATCGCGACCCTCCGCATCGCCATCGGCGGCGTCGACATCCTCGTGGCCTATGTCTTCTATCTGCTCGCGGCGATCGCCGCGCTGCGGTTGATGGAGCAGGGCCGGTCATGGCTCGTCGCCGTCGGTGTCGCCGGGCTCTACGTGGCCTCGCAGATCGCCGAGGGAAGGCGCGTTCGCGCTGGGGTTCGCGTCGTTCCGGGTGCTCGTGCCGAACGCGCCGCTCTTCTTCGGTGGGCTGCTGCTCGGGTATCACCGCGATGCGGTGGCCGCCGCGTGGCGTCGCCTGCGGTTCCACCGAGCCGCCGACGTCGCCGCGGTCGTCGCCGCCCTCACCGTCGGCGTCCTGCACGCCCGCGGCTGGCGGGAGCTCGCTCCCCTCGGCGACTTCCTGACCGCCGGCGCGCCCGACGAGCCGCTGTGGGCGCGCGAGTCGGAGATGCCGATCGGCCCGCTCCTGGGCGTGATGCTGTTCATGCGGGCGGGCTGGATCATCGCCGACCGGCTCTATCAGCCGCTCCGCCGGACGCTCGGTTGGCTGTTGCTCCCCCTGGGTGAGGCCGCGCTCTTCACCTTCGTCGCCCACCTCGTCGCCATCCCGGTCTTCTACAACCTGCCCGGCTTCCCGCTCGATGACGACGTGTCCACGGTGACGGCGACGCTCTGGGTGGCGGCCTATCTGGCGTCGATCCTCCTCGCCGTCCACCTTCGTCGGCACGTGATCGGCTGGCTGCGGTCCGGGGACTCGGCGCGGGCGTGGGTGCGGCGGCACGGCCCGGCGGCGGCGGTGGCCGCGCTGTGTGTCGGCCTGCTCGTCGCCGGTGCCGACCCCGACGGCCAGGCCGGGCGCTGGCGGGAGGGCGAACGAGAGGAGGAGTTCTTCGACGAGGACGAGTTCGAGGAAACCGACGACGAGGACGCGTCGGTTCAGCTCGGGTCCGCCGGCGCCGAGCCGTAGTCCTCCCACGGATCGTCCCGTTCGCGGACGACCTGCCGGAAGCCCTTCTCCTCGAACGACTCGACCCAGCGGTAGGCCTCTTCGGTGTGGCGGGTCACGCCGTCGAAGAACGTGCCGAGCATCTGGCTGGTCCGCAGCCCCATGTTCTCGAACGCCTGGTTGATCAACAGCTTGTTGAGGGCGAGCTGGTTGGCCGGGATCGTCGCGAAGCGACGGGCCTCCGCCTCGACCTCGGCCTCGATGTCGGCGGAGTCGACGACGTGAGACACCAGGCCGATCCGGTGCGCTTCCCCGGCGGAGATCGCCCGCCCGGTCAGCAGGTACTGCTTGGCGTGCTCGAGCCCGAGCCGGTACACCCACATCATCGTCGTCGGCGTGCCGTAGATCCGGCTCGGGGCGTAGCCGATGTGCGCGTCGCTGGCCATGTAGAGCAGGTCGGCGCACAGGATCATGTCGGTCGCACCGCCGATCGCCCACCCCTCGATCTGCCCGATCACCGGCTTGGGACACTCCCAGATCTTCATGAAGCGGCGGACGTTGTTGCCCATGAACTGGTAGTCCCGCACCGGATCCCAGGCCCCCTCCCGCGGCGCGGGACCCTTCGCGCCGTAGGGCGTCGACCAACCGGCTTCGATGTCGCCCGAGGCAGGGGTGAGGTCGTAGCCGGCGGTGAGCGTGCCGCCCGCACCCCGGATCACGATCGCCGCGACGTCGGGGGACTTGGCGGCAGTGTCGATGCCGTCGGCGACGCCCTGGATCACCGCGTCGGTGAGCGTGTTCTTCTTCTCGGGGCGGTTCAGGGTGATGATCGCGATGTCGTCGCGCTCGTCGTAGCGGACCGGCTGGGAGTCACTCATGGCGACCATGTTGGTGCGCCGGCGGTCAGCGTGTCGCCTCGACGGCGGCGATGATCTCGTCGACGGCGGGTCGGTCGTCGGGGCCGGCGCCCCAGAAGCCCCACGCGAGCGTGCCGTCGGGACCGATCACCATGTCGCCACCGAGTTGCAGGGTGTCCTCGGTCGGCCGGGCGAGGTCACGCCAGCCGCCATCGGCGAGCAGCTGGACGTAGCGACGGGCCGCCCGCCATCCCCAGACGCGGGTGATCGAGCCCCGCCCGAACCCATAGGCGCGGTACGCCCGCCGGTCGGGATCGGTCAGCACCGGGAACGGGAGCATGGTGCGGATGATGTGATCCGACAGGTTCGCCGGATCGGTGAAGGTCACGAGCACGACCGTCGTGTCCGGTCCGAGATCGTCGAGCCGGTCGCGCACGGCGACGGCATGAGCCGTGCACGGGAGTCAATGGATGTGACGGTGGAAGATGACGACCACGGTCGAGCCCTGCTGATCGGTGAGTCGCCACGGCTCGCCATCGCCGTCGATGAGTTCGAGCGGTGGTGTGGGATCCCCGATGATCGGTCGAGTGGTCATCGCTGCGCATCATGCCGTGCCCGGCGTCTTGAGCGGTCCCGGCCGGCCACGTACCGTTGGGACGCAGACCGTGTGGAGCGGCGAACCGAACGGAAGGGGATCCGATGTCGGTCGATCATCGCAGCCGACGCCACGAGGATGTGGCCGATCTCGACGCGCTCGCCGCGTTCGATGAGTACATCCCCGACGCGATCGATCGCCACGGCGAGCTCGCAGCATGTGGGGTCGCCTCCAAGGGCCTGGCCCCGCTCGGCTTCGACCTCGGCGACCATCAGGCGACCCTCGTCGTCGACGGCGAGACGCTCGTGCTCGTCGACGGGCTCGAGCACGCAGGCGTCGTCGCTCACCTCCCCGCCGATGCGCTCTCCGATCTGCTCCAGGATCGCCAGTCGACCATGGGGCTGGCGATGACCGCCCGGGTCAAGATCGAGCGGGGCTCGCTCGACGACTGGATCCGCTGGGAACCGGCGTTGCGGGCGCTCCTCGACGGCCGCGCCGTGCACGAGTCGGGCGCCGTTGCGATGGTCGATGGCGACGGGGACCCCCTCGACCTCGACCGACGCTTCACCCTCGAGGACGATCGCGACGAGATGCGACACTTCCTCACCGAGGCGGGGTTCCTGCATCTCACCGGCGTGTTCGATCCCGACGAGATGGCCCGGATCGGGCACGACATCGACGAGTCGATCGCAGCCGCCGCCGACGGCGATCCCGAGTACTGGTGGTGCACCAACAGCGACGGCGAGCAGGTCGCGGTCCGCAGCCTCAACTTCCAGGAGAAGTCCGAGGCCGTCCGTGCGGCGCTGACCGACGAACGGCTGCTCTGGTTGGGGGAACTGACCGGCGACGCCCACCGGGCCCCCACCACCTGTGAAGGGCTGGTCAAGCCCCTCGACATCGTGCAGGGCCTGTCGGATCTGCCGTGGCACAAGGACTGCGGGCAGGGGCTGCACAGCTACATGTGCAACAGCCTGACCGTCGGGATCTCCGTGACGGGCGCCGATCGGGTCAGCGGCGCCCTCGGCGTGATCCCCGGGAGCCATCGCGCCAACACGGTCGCCTCGATGCGCGACCGGGACCTCGACCTGCCGAGCCGACTGCTCGAGACCACGACCGGCGACATCACCGTGCACTGCAGCGACACGCTGCATCGGGCGTACCCGCCCTCCGCACACCCCCGCAAGGTCGTCTACACCAGCTTCCGTCTCGCACCGCTGGACGGTGACGAGGAGAAGCCAAACCCCCGCTACAGCCGGTCGGCGCGCAGCGAGCTCACGAGTGTGCAGGACCGGATCGCCGCAGCGGACAACGCCGCCGCCGACAACCGGTACGTCCCGAGCAACGGGTGATTTTCTCGCGGGCTCGCGACGGAACCCCCCACCGTCGTTCGTTGGACGGGGTGTATGGCTGCCGCACACGACGTTCCGATGGGTGATCCGACTCGCCTGTCGGAGATCTACGACGATGCCGTCGACGAGGTGTTCCGATATCTCCGGGCGCGCTGCGGCTCGGCAGTCCTCGCCGAGGAGCTGACCTCCGCGACCTTCGTGCAGGCCGCACTCGAGACGTCGCGTGGAACGGTGCCGGACCTCTCGGTTCGGTGGCTGGTCACCGTCGCCCGTCACAAGCTCGTCGACCACTGGCGCCGCGAGGCGATGGCCGACCGCAAGCTGGTGCTACTCGAAGGCGGCCGCATCGACACGGTCGACCCGTGGAACGCAGTGCTCGACGAAGCCCGCGCCCGACAGGTGCTGCTCGACATCGCCCCGACCTACCGCGCCGTGTTGACCCTGCGGTATCTCGACGATCTGAGCGTGCCCGAGTGCGCCGAGCAACTCGGTAAGTCCGTCCACGCGACCGAGAGCGTGCTCGCGCGAGCCCGCAACGCCTTCCGAACCGCCTACGAGCAGACCGGAGGTCATGATGACTGACCCGCTCCGCGACCTGAACCCGCCCGAGGCCGTCGACTCGCCGAGCCCGGGCTTCGTGGAACGCCTGCGGGCCCGCGTCCATGCGATCGAGGCGCGAGCGGACCGTGCGCCGCAGGGTTGGCACCTCGCCCAACTCAACCTCGGGGTGTTCAAGGCACCGCTCGACGCCCCGGAGATGGCGCCGTTCGCCGCGGCCCTCGATCGCATCAACGCGATCGCCGACGAGTCGCCCGGGTTCGTGTGGCGCCTCACCGACGACGACGGGGGACCGTCGAGCAATGTCGAGGTCCCGGGATCCGACGATCCGCTGCTCGCGTCGAACCTGTCGGTGTGGCGCGACTACGACTCGCTGCGGGAGTTCATGTATCGCACCGACCACGCGTCGTACCTCCGCCGTCGAGCCGAGTGGTTCGAGCGGGAGTCGATCCCGATGGTGGTCGGCTGGTGGGTGCCCGCCGGAACCGTTCCCACGCTCGATGAGGCGCTGGACCGCCTCGAACACCTGCGCCGTGAGGGCCCGTCTGCGGCGGCGTTCCCGCTCACCCGCACCATTCCCGATCCCCCGTCCACCGCGACCAACCAGGAGGTACCCGCCATGGGTCAGGTCTTCATCCCGTATCTCACCGTCGGCGACAGTCGTGCGGCGCTCCAGTTCTACGGCGAGGTGTTCGGCGCCGAGCGCTCCGGCGAACTCTTCGAGATGGACGATGGCCGGATCGGCCACGCCGAGATGACGATCGGCGATCAGGTCTTCTACATGGCCGACGAGTTCGCCGAGATGCAGCTGCACGCGCCGACGGCGCACGGCGGCAACTCGGTCTCGTTGGTGATCCATGTCGAGGACTGCGACGCCGTCTACGAACACGCGCTCCTCGCCGGTGCGACCGGCGAGCGCCCCCCGGCCGATCAGCACGGCTTCCGGTCCGGATGGTTCGTCGACCCCTGGGGCCACCGCTGGTCGCCGACCAGCGCCGCCACCGGCGCCTGACCTCAGCCGTCGAGACGGTGGGGCCGTGAACGGGCGGTCATCGCCCTACGAGGCGGCCTCGACCGCCGCCTTGATCGCATCGCAGGTTCGCTGCATGTTGGCGCGGAGTTGCTTGCGGCGGCCGTTGATGACGGCCGCCGGGTTGTCCGAGTCGGCGGCGATGCCGACGAGGAGGTTGTTCTCCGTGCCGATCTCCATCGAGAACCGCAGGCGGATGCCGACACCCTGATCCATGATCTCGAACCGCCAGCGTCCCCCGGGTGACGCGGGATCGACGGTCGACCACTCGAAGACGCGGCCCTCCTCGTAGGCGGTCACGTGGTTCTGCAGCGACCATTCCATGTCGCCCAGCTTGTTGTGCCCGGTGAACGTCGCCCCCAGGCCGCGCTCGTCGGAGTCCCATTCGGCGCCCTGGGTCTCGTCGCTCACCCCGACCGGGAAGCCGATGTCGCTCACGAACGGCCAGACCGTGCGCGGCGATGCCTCGATGTCGACCTCGGCCACGACCCCTTGGCCGTCGTTGAAGGACGTGCCACCGTCCTCGGACGCCCGAGCCCGGGTGAAGCCCCAACGATCGAAGTAGGTGATCTGCTCGGCCGGCCGGCGAGGTGCGGGCCGGAACTCGCTGCCCTTCGTGTACGCGACGGGGAAGGTCACGATCGTCGTGACGCCGTCGGGAATCGCCAGGATCCCGGCGAGCTCGTCGACGCTCGCGTTGAGCAGGGTGGTCCACGTGCTGCCGAGGCCCCGGGAGCGCAGGGCGAGGTTGAAGCTCCAGGCCGACTGGATGACCGAGTCGAAGAGGCCGGGGCGGCCCGAGTCGTCGTGGATGCCCCAGATGGCGGCGATCACGAGCACCGGTGCCTTGGCGAAGTTCTCCACCAGGTAGGCGCTCGAGTTGAACACCTTCTCCTTGCCGTGGCCCGTGCCCTCGAGTCGTTCGGAGACGCGCGTCATGAACTCGCCGTTGCGGGCGTAGATCTCGCCGAGCCGCTGCTTCGTCGCCTCGTCGCGCACCACGATCCAGCGGCGGCTGGCGTCGTTGCCGCCACTCGGCGCCTGTTCGGCGAGATCGATGCAGTCGAACAGCACCTGGTCCTCGACCGGACGCTCGAAGTCGAGCCGTTTGCGCACCGATCGGGTCGTGGTCAGGAGGCGGTCGATCTGATCGAGATCGAATCCGGCGTCGTTGGTGGTCATCGGGAATCCTCGTCGGGTGTCGGGGTCAGCCCTGGTGGGCTCGTGCGGCCTTGGCCAGGGTGCGGAGATCAGCACGTTCGTCGTCGGTCAAGACGTCGAGATCGGCGGCGTGGAGCTGGTCGGTGACCGTCTCCACGGCCTCCCGGGCGTCGCCGAGGCCGCTCACGTCGGGATAGGGCTCGGGCCAGCCGAACATCTTGGCGTTCCACTCGCCGGCGGGACCCGACAGGATCGCCTCCAGCGGGCCGAGGCCGGCGGCCTGGACTGCGACACAGTGCCGACTGAACCGCAGCTCGCGCATCACCTGGGCGAGCTGGAACGTCCGGGCCGGGCCGGGCGCGTCGGGCAGCGGCATGTCGCGCCAACCGACGAAGAGGGGCGCGCCGTTGGGCGACGCCTGAGCCACGACCTTCTCCATGATCTCTCCGAGGCGTTCGACCCCATCGAGCCCCTCGAGCTTGGCCGCGCCCCACTCCTGACAGATCGTGGTGTAGATCGCGGCCCCCTCGCGAGGGGTCATCGCCGCCCGCCCGGCGTCGACCATCGTGCGCATCGTGGTGGGCTCCCAGAAGAAGGCGGCCCCGACCACCGCATCGACCGGACAGTCGCCGAGCACGCCGAGCCGACCGACCGCATAGCCGCCGAGCCCCTCGGCCTGCAGCCCGAGCTCGGCGGATCGTCGGAACGTCGACTCGTCCATCAACCAGGCCATCGCGAGCATGCCGATCGAGCCGCGCATGCTGCGGGCGACGGTGAGACTGTCCATGGCGTTCTCCTCGTGACGCACCGACCCGATGCGGCGGCCCCACGTTTGCAGGCCCGCCGCCGTCGGGCCAGCCCACGATCGGTCGCCGGGCGGTGGTGGAGTGCGATACACAGTCGTCGTGTCGAATCGATCTCGGAGCATCGTGTCGTGGGTCGCGTTCGGGCTGGCGTTCGTGGTGGCCCTGGCCGCTGCGCCGGTGCTGTACGTCTCCACCGTGATCGAGGAGGAGGACGCCTTCGTCTCGCTCACCGATGCGGTGATCGACCATCCCGACGTCCGCAGCGCGCTGGCCACCGAGGCGACCAACCTGACCTTCGACGTGCTCGAAGCCGATGAGCTCGTCGCCGATCTGCTCCCTGAGCAGACACGGTCGATCGCCGTTCCGCTGACCCGGATCGCTGCCAACCAGGTCACCGATGCCGCCTTCGTGGTGCTCGACACGCCCGTCGGCGTCGACGCTCGACGCGCCGCGGTCCGCGAGCTCCACCGCCAGTTCCTGGCCGACGACGACTCCCTCGTCATCGACTTGCGCGCCGTGCTGGTTCGCACCGCTCGCGAGCTCGGTGGGCCGGCGGTCGGCGCCGGAGCCGCCAAGTTGGTCGCCGACACCGAGACCGGACGCTTCGTCATCGTCGACGAAGGATCCTCGGAGCAGGATCTGCTCGCTGCGGTCCGTGCCATCCCCGTACTCGGGGTGGCGCTGTTCCTCGTCGCCTTCGTCCTGTGGGCACTCGGGGTCCTGGTCGCGCCCGATCGCCGGGCCGCGCTCATCCGGGCTGCGGTGCTCAACGCCATCGCGTCCGTCGTCGCGATCGTCATCGTGGCGATCGCCCTGTACGGCGTGCTCGGGATGATCGGGGAGGGTTCGCCGTCGGCGTTCGCGGTCGCCGAGGTCGTCACCCAGGACTTCATCCGGCTCCAGTGGGGGACCATCCTGTCGTCGTTGGCGGTCGCGCTCGCCGCCATGCTCCTCGGTGATCGCGTCGCTGCGGTCGCGCTGCGGCGCCTGCCCGGCGAGCTCTGGCGGCGCTCGCCCGATCGCTGGCACACGATCGCCGACATCATCGGCGACAACGCCGCCCTGGCACGGATCGTCGTGTGGGCGATGGGCGCGCTCACGCTGGTCGGTTGGCGCAACCCGACCGTGCGCGTGGTGCTGACCGTCGTCGTGCTCACCGGCGCCGCCCACGGGGTGATCTGGCTGCTGACCGCGGCCAGCCCGCTCGCCGCGCGGGCGCGCGCTCGGCTCGGCGCGCCCGGGACCTATGTGGACCCGACGAGTTCACGAGCCCGCCGGCTTCGGCTCAACGCGGCCGGCACCGTCGCGGTGATCGCGGTGTTCTGGCCTGCGTGGAGCCGTGACGTGTTCATCACCTTGTTCGTGGCACTGGCCGTCGTGTTCGTGCTGATCGACGTCCGCACCGCCTGGACGACGGCCCGGGCGGCGGACCGGCTCGCCGTCGCCGATGTGGCCGACGAGGGCTGGTCGCGTCGACGCAGCCTCATGGTCGCGTTCGGCGTCTCGCTCGCGCTCGTCGTCGTCGGTGCGCTCTTCACCGGCTCCGCCGACGATCGGGTGGCGGCGAGCACCGGCTGCAACGGCGCCGACGAACTGTGTGATCGAGCGATCGACGAGATCGTGTTCGCCGGTTCGCACAACGCGATGTCGTCGACCGATCTCGGTTGGCAACTCGCCATGCAGACGGGCGACATCGTGACCCAGCTCGACCACGGTGTTCGCGCCCTCCTCATCGACGCCCTCTATTGGCGGGCCGAGGGGGTGGTCGAAGGCGGCGACGACGCGGCCGCCGCTGCGGTGATCGAGGCGTCGCTGTCCAACGACGAGCCGCGGGCGGGCACCTGGTTGTGCCACGGATTCTGCGCCCTCGGTGCCACCGACCTCACCGCCGGCCTCGCCGACATCTCGCTGTGGCTCGATGCCAACCCGCGCGAAATCCTGCTCATCATCGTGCAGGACGAGATCTCCACGCCGGATCTCGAGGCCGCGTTCGAGGCGAGCGGGCTCCGAGACCATGTGCACATCCATGAGCCGGGTACGGCCTGGCCCACCCTCGGGGCGCTCATCGACGCCGACGAACGGGTGCTCGTGTGGGGTGAGAACGGTGGTAGCCCCGACAGCTGGTTCCAGAACGTCTGGGACACCGATTTCACCGAGACGCCCTTCGCCTTCGGCCTGCGCAGCGACTTCTCCTGCGCTCCGAATCGAGGCGACGACGCGAACGATCTCTTCCTCATCAATCATTGGCTCACCAACGGCATCCCGGTGCGGGAGATCGCGTCGTCGGTCAACAGCCGTGAGGCCCTGCTCGAACGCGTCGCGGATTGTGAGGCGGAGCGCGGGCGTCGGCCCACGATCCTCGCCGTGGACTTCGTCGAGACCGGCGATCTCGTCGCGACCGTCGCCGAGCTGAACGAGGTGGACGGTTGAGCCGCAGCCATCCCTGAGAGTCGTGTCTCGCCCCGATACCGTGGCTGCCACGGAGCGCGGCGAAAGGCGGGCCGGCATGACCACGGGCGTTGAGGTCATCCCCACTCGGACTCTGGGAATCGACGAGATCGAACTCCTCGCGGTCGGCGCGTCGGTCTACGGGTGTGGAAGCGGCGGTTCGCTGATCGAGGGAAGGATCCTGGCATCGGCGCTGGCCGGTCGCCTCGGGCGCGGTCGGGTGGGGATGGTGCCGCTGGCCGACCTGCCCGATGCCGCCCGGGTGGCGGTTCCGTCGACGTTCGCACGACCACGCAGCGTGGCATCGATCGACGCCGCGACCCGAGCCTTCGGCGAGCTGGCCGACCGCACCGGCGGCCCGTTCGACGCGGTCCTCCCGGCCGATCTCGGTGTGGTGTCGGTGCTCGTCGCCTTCGCCGTCGCCGCCGAACTCGACGTGCCGGTCGTCGACGCCGGCGGTGCGGTGCGCGCCGCACCCCATCTCGATCAGACCACCTGGGCGGCGGCCGGTGTCGTGCCGGGGACGGCGGTCCTGAGCGACGGCGAGGATCTCGTCGGCGTCGACAGCGACTCCGTCATCGTCGCCGATCGCTCGGTGCGGGCGCTCGCGACCGGCGACTCCCTCCAGGGCTCGATCGCCGGTGCGACCTGGGCGATGCGAGGCCCGACCGCCCGCCGCAGCTCGCTGCCGGGCATCGTGACCGCCGCCCTCGAAGCCGGCCAGGCGGTCGACGCGGTGACCGACCAGGGCGGCGACCCGGTCGCGGAGCTGGTTCGGGTGGTCGACGGCGCGGTGCTCGCCGGACGGGGCCCGATCGCAGCGGTGACGGTCGCGCTCCATGAGCGCACGGAGCACTTCGAGATCCGGATCGACACCGACGCCGGCCCGATCGACGTGGTGTCCCTCGACGGCCACGTTCAGCTGCGCGTCGACGGCGAGATCGTCGTCGGTGCGCCCGATCTCATCGCGGTGGTGACCCCCGGCGGGCTCGGGTGCACCCCCCGCGATCTCGCCGCCCCTGCGATGGAGGGTCAGGCGGTCGCGGTGATCGCCGCACCCCAGCCGGCGATCGACGCGCTGCGGGTCGATCCGACCGCCTTCGCTTCGGCGCACCGGTTCCTCGGCGCCGACGAGGACGCGCCGCCGTTCTCGCTGTCCTGACGGGCTCACCGGGCGGGCGGTGGTCGCCGCAACGATCCGCTGACAGGTGGCGGCGGGATCTAGGGTCGGGACATGTTCGTCCCCCTCACCACCGAGCGGTTGCGCGTGCGTCGTGCCGAGCCGACCGACGTCGACGCGTTGGTCGAGCGACGCAACGACCCCGACGTCGCCGAACTCCAATCGTGGGAGACCCCGTTCGCCGCCGCGGAGGCGGAGCGGATCGTGGCCGACGCCGGTCGGCACGAGGACCCGCCCCACGATCAGTGGTGGATGTTGACGGTGGAGCGCCTCGACGACGGCGCGGTCGTGGGCGACCTCGCGCTGCGGCTCGGATGGGCGGGGCGCTCTGCGGAGATCGGCTACACCTTCGCCCGCGAGGCGTGGGGGCACGGGTACGCGACCGAAGCGACCGCCGCACTCGTCGACGGGCTGTTCGCTCGCCCGGACCTCACCCGGGTCCACGCCACGCTGCATCCCGACAACCATCGCTCGGCCCGAGTGCTCGAGAACCTCGGCTTCCGGTTCGAAGGGCGTACGAGGCTGTCGTTCTGGGTGGGCGACGAGAACAGCGACGACGCGCTGTACGGCCTCACCCGCGACGACCACGCCGATTGGGCGGCTCGCCCGACCGAGGCGCCCGCCGCCGTCGAACTGGTCGAGATCACCGCTGACCTCGCTGGTGCGGTCGAGCGGCTGGTGACCCACAAGAGCCAGGAACGGTTCGTCTCGCCCAACCTGCATTCGTTCGCCGACGCCCTCCTGCCCGAGGTCGTCGACGGTGCGCCGGTCGTGCCGTGGTATCGGGCGGTGGAGGCCGACGGCGAACTCGTCGGCTTCGTGATGCTCGCCGAGATCACCGACGCGCATCCCGAGCCGTATCTGTGGCGGTTGATGATCGACCGTCGTCACCAACGGCGACGGATCGGTGACCGGGTGCTCGATCTCGTGATCGACCAGTGCCGGACTTGGGGCGCGTCGGCCCTCGTCGTGTCCTGGGAGGAGGGCGTCGGCGGCCCGCGCCCGTTCTACGAACGCCGGGGGTTCGTGCCGACCGGACGCATCATCGAGGGCGAGACCGAGGCGCGGCTCGTGTTCGACGGTTCGTGACCGCCACCGCCGCGCCCACCGACACCCGCGCCATCGTCGCCACCTCGGTGGTGGCGACGATCGGCTGTGTCTACCCCGGGTTCTTGATCGGTGCGATCTCGGTGCAGGTTATCGACGAGTTCGGCGTCAGCGCCGGCCGCTACGGCTGGGCGATGGGCACCTACTTCCTGGCCGCGACGTTCGCCTCCGTCCTCGGCGGCCGGCTCGTGCAACGCATCGGGCCTCGCCGGCAACTGATCGGCTGTCTGCTGACGACGATCGTGGCCCAGTCCCTGATCGCGTCGATCGGCGACTCGTTCGGTGTCGTCGTGGCGTTGCTGGCGGTCTGTGGCGTCGTGAACGCCGCCAACCAGACCGCGGTCAACCTCGCGCTCACCCGGGCCCGGCTGCCACGACTCGGCCTCGCGATCGCCATCAAGCAGTCCGGCATGCCGTCGGCGGCGATGATCAGCGGCGCGACCGTGCCGCTGCTCGCACTGACGCTCGGCTGGCGGTCGGCGTTCGTCCTCGGCGTCGGTATCGCCGTCGTCGGCCTGCTCATGGTCGTGCGGTTCATCGAGCCGGGTGGTGTCGACGTGCTGCGGTCGGCCAAGCCGGTGTCGTCCAACCGGGCCCTCTACTGGTCGTTGATCGGTGGATCGTTCCTCTCGTTCTCCGCCGGTGGACTCACGTCGTGGCTGGTCGCCTCCGGCGTCGACGCAGGCCTCGGCGAAGGGACCGCGGGCTGGCTGCTCAGCCTCGGTGCCGCGTTCGGCATCTCCGCCCGGCTCTTCTGGGGCGTGCGGAACGACGCGATGAAGGCGAGCCCGTACTCGATGGCGGCGCTGATGGCGGCGATCGGCGCGATCGGCATGCTCGGGCTGGCTCCCCGGATCGAGGCGTTGCATGTCGCCGCCACGTTCCTCGCATTCGGTGCCGGGTGGTCGTGGCCGGTGTTCACCAACTTCGGGATCATGCGGGCCAACGGCGATGCGGCCGGAGCAGCGTCGGGGGTGACCCAGATGGGCATCTACCTCGGCGTGTTCGCTGGTCCGCTCGTCACCGGGTGGACCATCGACGAGTACGGCTACCCGATGATGTGGTCCCTCGTCGCCGTCTGCATGCTGATCGGCGCAGGCCTGACCTACTGGATCCGGGAGGAGTTCTCGGTCGGCGCGGGCGTGGGCGCGTAGGCGGTGTAGCGGCGAGCCAACTGGCGCTGCAGGTCTTGGCTGGCGACCGAGTCCCCGGCCAGCGTCTCGGGGCGGTCGCCGGTGGCGAGATCGGCACCCAGCCGCTCGATCGCCTCGTCGATGGTGAGGCCGATCCCGGCATCGGCATCGGCCCGTTCGGTGTCGTCGCGGTAGACCTTGGCCTTCCACGACAGCGAGAGTCGGACGGCCTCGTCGGGGTGGGTGGCCAGCACCGCACCGCCGTCGATGATGTGCCAGTCGACGCCATCGCAGACCAGTTCGCTCCCGAGGGTCATGCCGGCGGGCTTGACCGAGCCGCGCGGGCCGACCCGCTGCACCTCGTGGGGCATGAAGTCGTTGTCGCCGACGATCGCGGTGTTCCACGTGTCGTCGTGGAGGAACGACGGCCCGCCCATGCCCTCGGGCCAGTAGCGGAAGCCGCCGGCCTCGCCTCGGTAGAACCAGGCGACCGCGGTGACGATGTGGATCCGTTCGGCCTCGAAGCAGCGGCTCATCCCCATCGCGGTCAAGAGCCAGGCGGGCGCATTGCGGCGATCGACCCCGCGGAACTCGGGGATGTCGGTGTGGCTGAACCCCTGCCGCCCGATCGGGGTCGTGAGGTTGACGTAGACCTGCTCTGGAACGATGACGTCCCAGCCGTACATCGAGCGGGCTGCGTCGGTGAAGCCGCGGTGGTGGAGGAGCGCGTCCGCCCCGTCGACCAACGGCTCGCCGAAGGCCCACTGGCCGCGAAAGGTCGGGCCGACCATGGCGTCGGCGAAGTCGGTCGCGTCGTCGTCGCCGTCGTTGGCGGCCACTTCGGTGGCCGACTTCGAGGAGGCGATGGTTCGGCCCGGCTGCCAGTACGGGCCGTGCTCGCGTGCCATCCGCCGGATCGACTCCGGATCGTCGACGACCGTGTCGACGGTGATCGGAGCCTTCGGAGGACGCACGGTGGTGGCCATGACGCCGACGCTACCGGCCGACTCGATCGCGTTGAAGTCCGTGGGGGCTCGCCGGGGTATCAGAGCCGTCGCAGGCGGACCCGGCTCACCCGGTGGTCGGCCGCCTTCGTGAGGATCAGGCTCGCCCTCTCGCGGGTGGGCGCGATGTTCTCGACGAGGTTCTTGCCGTTGATCGAGGCCCAGATCCCGCGTGCGACCTGCTCGGCCTCGTCGTCGCTCAGCCCGGCGAAGTTCGAGAAGTAGCTGTCGGGGTTCTGGAACACCGACTCTCGGAACGCGAAGAAGCGTTCGACGTACCACCGCTCGATGTCGGTCTCGTCGGCGTCGACATAGATCGAGAAGTCGAAGTGGTCGCTGACGAACTCGACGCCGTCGCCGCCCACCTGCAACACGTTGAGCCCTTCGACGATCACGATGTCGGGTTGGCGCACGACGACGCGCTCGTCGGGTCTGATGTCGTAGGTGATGTGGTCGTAGACCGGTGCGGCGACCTCGGGCTCGCCGCTCTTCACACCGCGGAGGAAGGCGACGAGCGCCCGGGTGTCGTAGCTCTCCGGGAACCCCTTGCGATCCATGATCCCGCGGTCGAGGAGTTCCGCGTTGGGGTACAGGAAGCCGTCGGTGGTGATCAGGTCGACCTGGGGATGGTCGGGCCACCGTGACAGCAGGGCTTGGAGGATGCGGGCGAAGGTCGACTTTCCCACCGCGACCGAACCGGCCACACCGATGACGTACGGCACCTTGGGGGTCATCGAGCCGAGGAACGTCGACGACACCCGTTGGAGGTTCTGTACGGCGGATACGTAGAGGTTGAGCAGTCGGCTCAGCGGGAGATACACCGCCGCGACCTCGTCGAGATCGATCTGCTCGTTGATGCCCTGGAGCTGGGCGAGGTCGTCCTCCCGCAAGGTCATCGGGGTCGCGGCGCGCAACGCAGCCCAGTCGTCGCGTGAGAACGTCAGGTACCGATCCGACACGCCCGTCACCGTAGGCTGCGCGCCATGACCGAGCTGCGCTACCTGGAACAGACACCGGCGATCGGGGAGTTCCGCGCCCTACGCGAGCGGGCCGGCCTGAGCTCGAAGACGCAGGAGGCGGCGGCCGCCGGTCTGCCGAACACGCTCCACGCCGTGTGTGTTCGCGACGGCGACCGTCTCGTCGGGATGGGCCGGGTCGTCGGCGACGGCGGCCTCAACTTCGAGATCGTCGACATGGCGGTCGATCCCGACCACCAACGACAGGGGATCGGCTACCGGGTCATGGAGCTGCTCATGGCATACGTGCATCGCACGGCAGCACCCTCGGCGTACGTGAGCCTGATCGCCGACGACGGGGCACCGGCGCTCTACGCCAAGTTCGGGTTCGCACCGACGGCACCGGCGTCGATCGGCATGTCGGTGACGATCGATTGACCGTGGCGGGCACCGCGGCCGACGGCCCGCCGGCCGCGGTGCCCGCCATCATCTCGCCGTAGGATCCGTGCCGATGTCGACCGTCGGCTCCATCACCTTCGACGACGTGATCGTGCCGTTCAACGACGGCGACGACGTGATGACGGCACTCGTGCGCGCCGGGCTCCACCCGAGCGGCGGTGGCGTGCTCTGCACCGAGGGCGTGTCGCCCCACAGCCTTGCGGAGATCGACGGGATCACCTACCGCCACACCGCGTTCACGCGGGCCCGCGACGGCATGGTCGTCCGGGCCCATGCCGCCGACGATCCGCCACCTCTGCCGGCGCACCCCACCTCGCCGGCCGCCGTGAGCGTCACCAACGTCCACCACCGCACGGTCGTCGTGGGTGGGGGATCGTCCGGGAGGGCCGCGGCCGCCCAGCATGACGACGTCGTCGTCTTCGATGCCCACGACGGCGAGGAGGTCGTGGGCATCTTCCCCGGACCGCTGGTCGTCGTGCGCACCGATGCGGGCATGATCCACGCCCACGCCGAACACGTGGTCGTCGCCACCGGCTCCGTGCCGATCATGCCGGTGTGCCCCGGCACCGAGCTCGCCGGCATCTACACCCCGGGTGCGGCGGCGCGGCTCCGATCGGCCGGGATCGACCTGGGGCGGGTCGTGACCGTGTCGCGCCCGCCCGATCGCTTCGCGGGTGATGGTGGGGTCGCGGCGGTCGTCGGCGCCGGCGACCGCCACGAATGTGAGGCCGTCATCGTCGACCTCGGCACGACACCCAACGATCTGCTCGCTCGGATGGGGGGCGACGACGTGTCGGTCGTCGGCGCTGCGGCGCTCACAGCCGAGCCCCCGCCGATGCCGGCGGAGGGCGTGGTGTGTCATGCCAACGGTGTCACCGTCGCCGACCTCCACGACGCATGGGATCGCGGCTTCACCGGCATGGAACTGCTCAAGCGGGCGACGCTCGCGGGGACGGGCGCGACCCAGGGCATCGACTCGGTGCCGTATCTGCGCCGGTTCATCCTCGAGCGTGGCGGACGGCTCGAACCGGCCTTCACCGCCCGCCCGGTCGCCCGTCAGGCGACGCTCGGCGAGCTCGCTGCGGGGCGCCACCACGCCGTCGTGCCTCGCACCGCTCTCCACGACGAACACCTCGCGCTCGGCGCGACGATGGATCGACTCGGCGGCTGGTGGCGGCCCTGGACCTATGGCGACGCCGACGCCGAGTACCGGGCCGTTCGCGAGGCGGTCTCGCTCGGCGACGTCGGCACGCTCGGCAAGTTCCTCGTGTCGGGGCCCGACGCCGAAGCCGCGCTCCAGCGGGTGTTCCCGACCGACGTGTCGACGATCCGCCCGGGCCGCAGCCGCTATATCCTCATGCTCGACGAGCGCGGTTGTGTTCTCGATGACGGCATGATCCTGCGAGAGGCCGAGGGCGACCGCTTCTACGTGACCGTCACCTCCGGCGGTGCGAGCGTTGCCGAGATGTGGGTTCGAGACTGGACGGCGCACCTCGACGTGCGCTGGCTCAACGCCACCATGTCGCTCGGGGCGATCAACGTGACCGGGCCGAAGGCGCCGGACGTGATGGCGCGGGCTGGACTCGACGAGACCCTGTCGATGCTGCGTCACACCCACGCCGAGATCGCCGGCGTGCCGTGCCGGGTCGTGCGGCTGAGCTTCACCGGCGAGGTGAGCTACGAACTCCATCACCCCTTCGCCCGGTCGCCGGAGCTGTGGCGGGCGCTGCTCGACCTCGGCGCCGATCTCGGGATCGCTCCGCACGGGCTCGATGCGCTCACCCGACTGCGGCTCGAGAAGGGCCACCTCATCGTCGGTCAGGACACCGACTACGACTCGACGCCACGGCGGTTGCACCACGAGGCGATGGTCAATCTCGAGCGGGGCGGTGACTTCATCGGTCGCCATGCGATCGAGCGGACCGACCGTCTGCCGCTCGACAAGATGCTGGTCGGACTCGAGTGCGACACCGAGGCACCCTTCGAGGGTGCGGTCGCCTGGCGCACCGATGGCGAGTACGCCGGCTACGTCACGTCGTCCACCTGGTCACCCACCCTCGACCGGGCGGTGATGTTGGCGTGGGTCCGCACCGTCGACGGCGATCTGCCCGACGAGGTCGTGGTCGAGGGTCGGACGGCTCGTCGGGTGCCGGTGCCCTTCTACGATCCGGACGGGGAGCGGGCCCGTGGCTGAGCCGACCCGCCGCGAGGTGGTGGCCGCCGTTCGGGTCGCCGCCCGCCCCGAAGCGCTCGATACGGCCTCCTGGCCCGTCGACGCGACGGTGCTGCGCACCGCGCCCGACGAGGTGCTGCTCGTCGACTCCCTCGACGCAACGCCGCCGGAGCCGGATGCGATCGTCTTCCCCGACATGGGGTGGGTCCGGTTCGCGATGGCGCCCGCCACGGGTGCGCAGGTGATGGCGCATGCCGCTGCGTGGCCGCCTCCGACCGCCGGGCTCGGGCAGGGTTTGGTCGCCGGAGTGCCCGCCAAGGTGGTCGTTCGCGACGACGAGTGGTGGATCATCGTGGGCGCGGTCGTCGCCGACGAGTTCGAGGAGCGGGTCGCGGAGGTGTTGACGTGAACGAGCATCCCGAGACCGAGATCTCCCTCGACTGGAACGCACCCGAGGCGAGCTACGACGTCGTCATCGTCGGGGGAGGGGGCCACGGTCTCTCGACCGCCTACCACCTCGCGACCCGCCACGACATCACCGATGTGCTCGTGCTCGAACAGGGCTACATCGGTGGAGGGAACAGCGGTCGCAACACCACGGTGATCCGATCCAACTACGGCATTCCAGAGGCGGTGCGGTTCTATCAGCACTCCGTCGAGCGCTATCGCCGACTCGAAGCCGAGACCGGTCGAACGATGATGCACGACCGCAAGGGACTGCTGTGGATGGCGCACTCGGAGGCCGGTGTCCGTCGCGAACGGGCGAGGGCGGCGGTCAACCAGGCGTTCGGCGCGGAGACGGTGTATCTCGAGCCATCCGAGATCGCCGAGATCTGCCCCGAGATCGACCTGCGCTGCGGAGGCGGGTTCCCCGAGGTGATGGGCGCGTCCTACCACCAGGGCGCCACCGCTCGCCACGACCGTGTGGTGTGGGCGCTCGCCGAGGGCGCCATGCGGCGCGGGGTGCACGTGGCACCCCACACCGAGGTGACCGGACTGGTGCTCGACGGTGAGCGGGTCGTCGGCGTCGAGACCCCGGCCGGGCGGATCGCCGCCGGCGTCGTCGTTTCGGCGGTCGGTGGTGATGCGACTCGGCTCGGGAACATGGCGGGCGTACGCCTACCGATCCGAACCCATCCGTTGCAGGCCTATGTCACCAACCGTCACGTCCGCAGCTTCGATCCGATCGTCGCGTCGGGCGACCTCGGGTTCTACGTCTCCCAGACCGCACGGGGTCAGATGCTGCTCGGCGCCGAGATCGATCGACAGCCGAGCTACTCCCGCCGAGCCACCCACGATCTCCTGGCGTCGCTGGCTCACCGGGCGATCACGGTGTTGCCGTTCATGCGCGACCTCCGGGTGCTGCGGCAGTGGGCGGGAAGCTGCGATATGTCGCCGGACTACTCGCCGATCATCGGCGACACCGGGGTCGACGGGTTCCTGATCACGACCGGCTGGGGCACGTGGGGCTTCAAGGCGATCCCGGCCGGCGGCGAGCTGCTGGCCGAGCGCATCGCGACCGGTGCCACGCCGGCGTTGATCGAACCGTTCGCACTCGACCGCTTCGAGCGGGACCGCACGCTCGCGGACCGCGGCTCGGCGGGGACCCACTGATGAGCCTGCGCATCCCCTGCCCGACCTGTGGTCCGCTGCCCATCGACCACTGGGTCCACGGCGAGATCCCCGTGGTGCCCGACTCCATCACCGACCCGGACGCCCGCGACGTCGATCGCGGGTACATGCACGCGAACGAAGCGGGAGTCGTCCGGGAGGCGTGGTTCTGTCTCGGTGGCTGCCGGCGCTGGGTCACGCTGTGGCGCGACACCCGGACCGACACCTTCGTCGACCCGTCCTCAGACTGATCGGCCGATCGTTCGCAGGAACCGCGTCTGCGGGTCGGCGGCGGCGCCGTGCACGACGGCCTCGGCGAAGTGGGTCGACGTCTCCAGCATGTCGCGTTCGGCATCGGCCACCTCGAGCGCGACCTGCAGCGCAGCAGGGTCGAGGGTGACCGCGCGGTCGAGGGCGGCGGCGATGTCCCACGTGTGGCCCAGCTGGTCGAACACGCGGAAGCCGATGAAGCGGCGAGCGGGGATGGCGCCGACCGGATGATCGACCGTGCGGTCGAGTGACCCGGCGAAGGCGTCGCGTGTCGAGGCGGCTGCGTCGGCGACCGCACCGGACGGGTCGTCGCCGAGATGATCGACGCCGATGACGGCTTCGATCGCCTCGTCGAGTCCGCCTCCGGCGAGAAGGATCGGTGCGAAACGATCCCCTCCCACGACGTGCTCGACGACGTCGCGGACCGTCCAGCCCTCGCACATCGACGAACGGTCCCAGTCGCCGTCGCCGAGTTCGGCCACCACCGCGGCGAAGCCCGCCATCGCACGAGCCATCGCGTCTCGAAGCTCGTCGTCGGTGGCCATGGAGGGACGTTAGTCGTCGAGGAGGGCCCCCACGCTGGGCGAGTGGGCCACCCGTCGTTCGTTCACGTAGGCCTCGTGGTTCTCCGCGAGCGTGTCGAGGTCGTAGAGATAGTTCACGAGGACACCGAACGACTCGGCGTCGCCCTTCGCCGACGGATCACCGGCGACGTTGATCTGCTCGAGCCGGGCGCCGTTGCGCAGATGGAACCGGGCGACCGGATCGAACGGCTCGCCTCGGCGCTTGGCGGTGAGGAGATACCGGGCGGTGAGCGCCCGGAGCCCGTCGTCGGAGTGATCGACCTCGATCCCCTCGGCGTCGACCCACCGGCGCAGACCGGGGACCGGGGAGAGGGTCGAGAAGCGCTCCAGGCTCGGCACCGTGGCCCGCAACTCCTCGGTGACCTGCTTGATCAGGAAGTCGCCGAGCGGGATGCCGCGCAGGCCGGCCTGACAGTTGGTGATCGAGTAGAAGATGGCGGTGTCGGCCGGGTCGAGGCCGTCCGGGTCGGTGAGGTCGTCGTCGGGCACGGGCGCATCGATCACGTCGGTGATGCGTGTCGCCAGACCGTGCACGAGGGCGATCTCGACGAAGATCAGCGGCTCGGCCGGCAGGGATGGGTGAAAGAAGCCGTAGCAGCGACGATCGGATTCGAGTCGCCGGCGCAGGTCGTCCCAGCCGCGGATCTCGTGCACCGCCTCGTACTCGATCAGCTTCTCCAGCGTCTCGGCCGGCGTGTTCCAGTCGATCGCCCGTAGCTCGAGGAACCCGCGGTTGAACCACGATGCGAGCAGATAGGCGAGGTCACCCTCGGCCGGGGCGAGCCGCTCGTCGCGCAGACGCAGCAGATCGGCCCGCATGGTGAGCAGGGTGTGGATGCCGTCGGCGGCGAGGTTGATCGACCGGAAGAGTTCGAGCCGGGGTGCTTCGGCGGCCTGCCAGAGACGGTGGACCGAGGAGGGGCCCGGGTCGTCGCGCCAGGCGGCGACAGCGGCCGTCACCGCGCTCGGGTCGGGCGCGAAGTCATCGACGAGGAAGCCGAAGAAGGCCGCCTTGGCGGCGTCGTCGCCCTGGCGGGTGAGGGTGGCGTACCGACGCGCGACGAGCTCGGCCAGGCTTCGGGCCGCGGCCTCGTCGCGCAGCCGGGTGAGGGCCCGGCAGGTCTCACGAAGGACGGCGAGTTCGGGGTTGGTCGCCTCGCTCACCCCATCCAGTGTACGGCAGTTAGCCGATGGCTGACCGATCGAGCCCCTACGCTGAACGGCGATGGCCGGGTTGACGACGATGCCGAAGCCCACCGCGGGGGACCTCGTCGCGGGGATCTCGGTGGCTCTCGTCGCGCTGCCCCAGTCGCTCGCCTACGCGGAGATCGCCGGCCTGCCGCCCCAGTACGGCCTCTTCGCATCGGCACTGCCCGCCATCCTCGCCGCCTTCTTCGTGTCGTCGCGCTATCTCCAGACCGGGCCGGTCGCGCTGACCGCGCTGTTGACCTACGGCGCCCTCGAACCGCTCGCCGAACCCGAATCGGCCGACTTCATCGCCCTCGCGGCCGAGCTCGCCCTGCTCGTGGGAGTGTTCCGCATCCTGCTGGGCCTCCTGCGGCTGGGCGGAGTCGCCTACCTGCTCTCGGATCCGGTGCTCACCGGGTTCACGACCGGCGCCGCGATCTTGATCACGTCGAGCCAGCTTCCCAAGGTCTTCGACGTCGCCACCGACGACCAGGGGGTCCTCGCCGACGCGTGGCAGGCGATCTCGTCGCCGGGCGACTGGCACTGGCCGGCGGTGGGATTCTCCGTGCTGACCCTCGTCGCGATGTTCGGAGGCCGTCGGCTGCACGCGCTGTTCCCCGGCGTGCTCGTCGCCGTGATCGTCGGGGTGGTCATCAGTTCGGCGACGAGCTACTCGGGCTCGACGATCGGCGAGCTCGATGGCGGGTTCGTCTCGCTCTCCTTCGACTTCCCGTGGGACCGCACCGGCGACCTGATCCTGCCCGCGCTCGTGATCGCGCTCGTCGGCTTCGCCGAGCCGTCGTCGATCGCCCGCACCTTCGCGGCCCAGGAGCGCGAGCCCTGGAACGCGAATCAGGAGATGGTGAGTCAGGGGGTGGCGAATCTCGCGTCGGCGGTCTCGGGGGCGTTCCCGGTCGGCGGCTCGTTCAGTCGCAGTTCGCTGAACAAGCTGGCCGGTGCCCGGACGGCGTGGGCCGGCGCCTTCACCGGCGGCTTCGTGCTGCTGGCGCTGCCGCTCACCCCGCTGCTCGAGGACCTGCCCAACGCCATCCTCGGCGCGATCGTCGTGGGCGCGGTCGCGAAGCTCATCCGGCTCGACGAGTTGATCGCGCTGGCGCGTGCCAACTGGATCCAGGCGATCGTCGGCTTCGGCACGCTCACCGCGACGATCTTCTCGGCCCCACGCGTCGAGCGGGGTGTCGTGATCGGGGTCGTCCTGGCCCTGCTGGTGCACCTCTACCGTGAGCTCACGATCACCAGCCCGTTCCTGCGGGTCGAGAACACGCTGACGATCGCACCGGAGGGTGTGCTCTGGTTCGCCACCATTCCCGGCGTCGAGCGCCAGATCCGCTCGCACTCCGCGGAGTACGAGGAGCTCGAGCGGATCGTGCTCGACCTCGCCGGGGTCGGTCGCCTCGACTACTCCGCTGCGGCGGCGCTTCGTCGCATCGTCGAGGAGATGCGGGAGGCCGACATCGAGGTCGAGATCATCAACGTGCGGCAGGGTGCTGCCCGCGGGGCGGCGCTCCACCTGCTCGACTGAGCGCGCGGCGCCGGGTCGCTACGGTGCGGGGCATGCCCCGATTGCGACAGATCCCCAAGGACGAAGCCCACGAGCTGGCCCAGACGTTGTACTCGATGTTGTTCGGTGACCGCGATCCGGTCGCCGAGCCGGGAACGGCGACCGGCAGCCCCGGCAACTGGTGGACGGTGACGGCCCTCGTGCCCGATCTGTTCGACCACATCGTCGGGGGGTTCGGGTTCTACCGATCGCCGAACCGAGTGCTCGATGCCCAGCTGCGCGAGCTCGGACAGACCCGGGCCGGCTTCGCCCGCGGCAGCCGGTTCGTCTACTCCCAGCACGTGAAGGCCTGTCGCGAGGTCGGCCTGCCCGAGGAGAAGATCGACGCCATCCGAGCCTGGTCGGTCGCTGACGTCTACACGCCGATCGAACGGGCGGTGCTGGCGTACACCGACGCGCTGGTGCTCCAGGGCGGTCGGGTCCCCGACGAGGTCTTCGATGCGATGCGCGCCGAACTCTCCGAGGAGGAGATCATCGAGCTGACCTACATCGTGTGCACCTACGACATGCACGCGACGATGTCGAAGGCCCTGCGGCTCGAGTTCGACGACGTCGACGATCCGATCACCGAGGTGCCCGGCCCCGAGGGCGTCGGGCCGTCGACGATGGATGCGATGCGCGTCGTCGAGGATCTCGACCAGGACTGACGCTCAGGCGATCGAGCGGGCTCGGACGGCGGCCGCGCCGGCCGCCCCGAACAGACCGAGGATCGCCAGCCCGACCAGTGCAGCGCCCGACCGACCCGGCGGGCCGGCGTCGGTGGAGCGTACGACCGGTGCGGCGAGGTCGTCGGCGTCGTCCGCGTCGGCTGGCGTCGTGGCGGTGGTGGTCGTCGACGTGGTGGTCGTGGTCGCCACCGTCGTGGTCGTCGAGGTGGTGATCGCGACGGTCGTCGTCGTGGTGTCCGCTGCGAGCGTCGTCGTCGCCTGCGCGGCGTCGCCGACGGTGAGGATCCCCCACGTGATGTCGCCGAGTGGGGTCGTGCACGGATCGTTGCAGTGCAGGATCCAGTACTCGCCCGAGGCGAGGTCCGGGACGGTCAGTTCGAAGATCGCGTGGTTGGGCCCGTAGCTCCCGCGCCCGGAGTCGTAGGGTCCCTCGACGACCTCGATCTCGGCCACCCACATCGCTTCGGGCGGGATCTCGCCGTGGGAACCGTCGTCCGCGTAGGCCCCGGCTCGGGCGAGCAGGTAGGCGTGGAAGGGGCCGTCATCGGGCGTGCCGAGCGATGGATTGTGGTCCCAGGCGACCGCCGCCCAGACCGTCACCGTCTCGCCGACCGAGACCGTGTCGGGATGGCGCCACACGGATCCGCCGGCCAGCGCCGGGGCCGCGGCGAAGCCGAGCACGAGGACGAGGGCGCCGATGCGAGCACCCCAGCGGACCGATCGCATACGCCACGGTACCCCGACCCCTCGGGTGCGGGGCCGCGGCGTCCGCGTGCCGGTCGTGGCCTCACCCGTCGAGGCGGGCGATCCAGTCGTGGTCGGGATGCGCGCGAGCGAGGGCGTCGCGGAGCCAGATTCGCTCGGCATCGCCGAGCAGGCCGAACGCGACGTCGAAGTCGTGCTGATCCTTCGGGCGGGTCGCCTTGGCCTTGAACAACAGGGCGCCGTGGGGACGCAGGTGCGGGATGCCGTCCGGTGATCGGCCGACCACTGCGGCTCGAGGCGCCTCGATGCTGGGGTCGCGGCGGAACACCCACGTGTCGGCGTCGCCGGGTTCGGTCATCACGTCGAGCCGCCAGACGTCGGCGACCGGATCGAGCACCCAGTGCTGGTGGACGCCGTCGGGAGGCGACTCGGTGGGCCCGAGCCGATGGACCTCGCCCGCTCCGGCGGCGTGGAAGACGAAGCCGTCGAGGTGCCGGCGGATCGCCGGGAGGTCGCCGCGGGGGATGGCGATCTCGAGATCCTCGTGGGTCCTCGTGGTCGTCCCCAGCGCGAGGTCGATCGCCCACCCGCCGACGACGCACCAGGGCACGTCGAGGTCGGCCAGACGCTCCGCGAGGTCCCACGGGCTCCACGCTGCCCACGACTCCGCCGGTGGCCCGTCCCACCGGGTCACGGTGACTCCCGCAAGGCGGTCACTCGAAGGGTCGGTCGTCCCACCACGGGATCGAAGGCGGCATGTCGCTCGACGGGCGGCCGGGGAACTCCGGCGGTCGCTTCTCGAGGAAGCTCATCACGCCCTCGGCGACATCGACCCCCCGTCCGAGCTCGTCGATCATCCGGCTGTCGACCTTGTGGGCCTCCATCGGGTGGTCGGCGCCGAGCATCCGCCACAGCAGTTGGCGGGTCGTGGCGACCGACACCGCCGACGTGCCGTCGGCGAACGACGCCGCCAGCTCCCGGGCCGCGGGAAGGAGATCGTCGGGCGCGTGCACGCTTCGGATCAGCCCCGCCCGATGCGCTTCGTCGGCCAGGAACACCCGACCGGAGTACGTCCATTCGAGCGCCTGGCTGATGCCGACCAGACGAGGGAGGAACCAGCTCGACGCAGCTTCGGGCACGATGCCGCGCTTGGCGAAGACGAAGCCGATCTTGGCATCGGACGACGCCAGTCGGATGTCCATCGGGAGGGTCATCGTGATGCCGACGCCGACCGCGTGGCCGTTGATCGCGGCGATGACCGGCTTGCGGGATTCGTAGATGCGGGTCGTGACGCGCCCGCCACCGTCGCGGGGCACCCGGGTCGTGTTGTCGCTGGCGACCCGGTCGGGTTGTTCGGATGCGTTGAACGTGTCGGCGCCGCCGGCGAGGTCGGCTCCGGCGCAGAACGCCCGACCGGCGCCGGTGACGATCACCGAACGGACCGAGTCGTCGGCATCGGTGACGTCGAACGCGGCGACCATCTCGCGCACCATCACATTGGTGAACGCGTTGAGCTTGTCGGGCCGGTTGAGCGTGATCGTGGCGATGCCCGAGTCGTCGGGCCCGGGAAGGTCGAGGGTGATCTGTTCGAAGTCGGTCATGACGCCGCCTCCACGACGAAGCAGGCGGTGGTCGCGGTCGATCCGCCGATGTTGAGGGTGGCGACCCGCGCGGCGCCGTCGACCTGGTAGTCGCCGGCGGTGCCGCTCACCTGCTTGGTGGCGTCGACCAACATGCGGGCGCCGGTCGCGCCGACCGGATGGCCACCGCCGATGAGGCCGCCGCTGGGGTTGACCGGCATGTCACCGTCGCGTTCGAGTCGGCCTTCCTCGACCGCCTTCCACGACTCGCCGGGTGCGGTGATGCCGAAGTGGTCGATCGCCATGTACTCCGACGGCGTCATGCAGTCGTGGGTCTCGATCGCGTCGAGCTGGCCCGTTCCTTCGATGCCGGCTCGGCCGAAGGCGTCGGTGATGGCCCGCCGCACGTGCGGCATGACGTACGCCTCGTCGCTCGACCGTTCGAACTTCTGATCGATCGGCAGGCCGACGGTCGTGTGGCCCCACCCGCCGATGACCGACCGGGCCGATCGATCGTGCTCGGCGAGCCACCGGTCGCTGACGAGGACGACGCCGGCTGCGCCGTCGGTGATCTGGGTCACGTCGTTGCGACGGAGCCGTCCCTCGACGACGGGGTTGGCGTCGTCGTCGGCCATGAACGACTCGGGGGTGAGGGCCCACGCTCGGGTCTGGGCGTTGGGGTTGTCCTTCGCGTTGCGCAGGTTGAGCTCGCCGATCGCACGCAGGTGTTGCTCGTCGATGCCGTAGCGGCGGTCGTACTCACCGGCCACCCGCTCGAAGGCGTACGGCCAGAAGAACTCGATGCCCTCGGTCTCGTGCCCGACCCATGCGGCTGCGGTCTGAACGGCGGCGGCCGGCCCACCCGGCATCGTCTTCTCCTGCTCGACGCCGAGCACGAGCACACAGTCGTAGCGGCCGGCTTCGATCTCGGCCATGCCCGCCAGCACGGCCATCGACGACGAGGCGCACGCGGCCTCGTGGCGCATCGCCGGCACGCCCCACAGGTCCGGCTCCACGGTCGCCGGCATCGCGCCGAGGTGGCCCTGGCCGGTGTAGAGCTGCCCGAAGGCGTTGCCGACGTGGATGCTCTCGACCGCCGTCGCATCGATGCCGGCGTCGGCCAGGGTGGCGGCGACGACGTCGGCGGTGAGGTCGGCGATGTCGCGGTCGGTCTTGGCGAGATTGTCGGCGAAGTCGGTCTGATGGACCCCGAGGATGTTGGTCATGAGCGGTCTCCTGTCGCCGGCCGCCGCGAGCGGTCGCTGGCGATCTCATCGTCGCGCAGATGCTCGGCTGGACGGAGCGGAACCGCTCGGCGGACGAGGTCGTCGATCGTGACGGGAACGGGCATCGGGCCATGTTCGCAGACGTGACGCCGAGACACCCATGGGCCAGCATGGGGTCATGAAGGTCGAGATGCGTCACGAGGTTCACGGCGGGCTCCCGCCGGGCGACGATCACCCGTATCGCAGCGGCGTCTGGCGCCCCCAGTACCGCGAGTACGACGCTTGGGATCTCGCGGTCATCGGCGAGATCCCCGACGATCTCGCCGGCGTGTATCTGCGCAACACCGAGACCGCGGTCTTCGAACCGGCGAAGCGGTACCACCCCTTCGACGGCGACGGCATGATCCACTCGATCGGGTTCGCGGGCGGTGAGGCGAGGTACGCGAACCGGTTCGTGCGCACCGAGGGCTTCCTCGCCGAACAGGAGGCCGGCCGGTCGCTCTGGGCGGGAATCGCCGAGCATCCGTCGAACGCGGTCGCCGACCACGGGTGGGGGGCTCGGTCGATGATGAAGGACAACGCCTCCACCGATGTCATCGTCCACCGCGGCGAGGCGCTCGCCAGCTTCTACCAGTGCGGGGAGCTCTACCGACTCGACCCGCACACGCTCGAGACCCGGGGTACGACCGAGTGGGATGGCTTCTTCCCGCCCGAGGGGGTGTCGGCGCACCCGCGGGTCGACGAGCACACCGGCGAGCTGCTCTTCTTCAACTACGGCGTCAACGCGCCCTACATGCACTACGGCGTGGTCAGCGCCGAGGGCGAGCTCGTCACCTACATCGACGTTCCGCTGCCCGGGCCCCGGCTGCCCCACGACATGATGTTCACCGAACACTGGACGATCCTCAACGACCTGCCGTTGTTCTGGGATCCCGAAGCGCTGGAGGCGGGCTACTACTCCAATGTCTTCCGCCGCGATCTCCCGAGCCGATTCGCCCTCGTGCCTCGCCATGGCTCCACCGATGACATCCGCTGGTTCGAGGCCGATCCGACCTTCGTCCTGCATTGGATCAACGCTCATGAGGACGGCGACGAGGTCGTGCTCGACGGCTTCTTCCAGCACAACCCGACGGCCCGCGGCATCGACCGCAGCGCCAACGCCGACCCTCGCTACAAGGGTTTCGAGACACTCGACATGAACGTGCTTCAGGCCCGGGCTCATCGCTGGCGGTTCAACCTCGTCACTGGCGAGACCACCGAGGAGCCGTTGAGCGAGACCTGCACGGAGTTCCCGATGATCAACGGGCAGCACTGGGGACGTCCGTACCGCTACAGCTACAACGCCCGGTGCGCCCATGGCATCTTCGCCTTCGACGGGCTCGTCAAACACGACCTCGCAACGGGCGAGGAGCGGCTGTGGGAGGCACCCGCAGGGACGTTCGTGAGCGAGACCGTCGTCGCGCCGAAGCTCGGTTCGGCCGCGGAGGACGACGCCTATCTGCTCACCTTCTCGTGCGATCTCGTGAACGACGAATCGCACTGTGAGATCTTCGAGGCCGCCGACCCGGTCGCCGGGCCGATCGCTCGGGTCAAGCTGCCCGAGCGGATCTCGTCCGGGACCCACGCCACCTGGGCGCCGGCATCGCAGCTCGGCGGCTAGCCGGCGTCGGCCGGGATCAGCGGTTCGATCGCGTTCCAGATCGTGCGACGCACCATGTCGTGGTGGAGGTACGCGTCGATCGCGTGCCACGGGCTCCCGGTGTCGAGGACGAGGTCGATGATCGCCGGCTCGCCGTCGGTGTCGGGGAAGAGCGGGGCGAGTTCGTTCACGAGGGCGACCGGCTCGTTCGGGTGGGAGATGTTGACCCAACGACGCACGGTCGTCGGCATGCGGTCCGGCACCGACAGGCGGCGCCGGACGTACCCCTCGACGCCGAGGGGCGAACCGAGTGTGATCAGTGCATCGAGTTCGAGTCCGGTCGCGTGGATGGCCTCGAGGGCGACGATCGAGCCCATCGAATGGGCGACGATGACGCGGGTCGCCGAGCCGACGACGTCGGCGAAGCGCTCGAGCACGACGTCACGGGTGCCGTCGAGGTTCTCGAAGAACGCCGGGACCTGCCAGAGGTTGAACGCCGAGACACGATCGGCCGCCAGGTTGCCGGCGGCCACCACCGCATCGGAGTCCGACCAGCGGTTGGCGACCTCGGCGAGATCGGTGAGGCGCTCGGGTTTCACCTCGTCGTACGCAGCGTGGGCCTCGTCGACGACGTCGCCGAGGGTCCGGCGCACCGTCGCCCAGGTCGACTCGGCGGCGCGCTCAGCCGCCGCGTCGCCGGCGTACCACGACCAGTCCTGGTAGTAGGCGAGTGCGCTGTTTTCCCGCAGCCAGTCGTCGAAACGCGCCGGTGCCGGGGCCGCCAGGGCGTCGATCCAGGTTGCACGAGCCTCGTCGGCTCCGGGTCCCGGTGGGGGTCCGACGCCGTGGACGAAGACGATGGGCGCCATCGGGCGATCAGAGTTCGAACGTGGCGCGGGTGAGGACCTCGCCCTCGGTGATCTCGGCGGTCGCCTCACGACGCGTGCCGAACAGCCAGACCGCGCCGTCGGGATCGGCCTCGAGGTTCTTGATCCACTGGGAGTCGCGCCGCACGGTCGACACGTCGATGCGATCGCCGATGCGGGTTGCCAGCAGCGGGACTTCGCGGGTCTTGCCGCTCTTGCGGCCGGTCGTCTCGACGACCACGACGCCGACACCGATCGGCAGTGGCGACGTGAGGCCGGCCTTGGCGAGGGGGCGAACGACCGAGTTCAGCGTGCGGAAGCCCTGCTGGACGGCCGTCTTCTGGAGTTCTTCGAAGAGGGGGATCACCCCTCCAGGCTACGGGAAGGCGACCTCGTCGAGGAACCAGTCGACCAGGCGGTGGCAGCGTTCGGTGTTGCCGGCCTCGCGTTCGGTCATCTCGGCCACCATCTCCTCGGGCACCACGCCGATCTCGGCCAGGTAGTCCGGCGGCGCCTCGCGCAGGAACCCGCGGACGTGCCCGACGTCGACCTCGGGGTGGAACTGGGTGCCGACGGATCGACCGATGCGGATCAGCTGGGTCGACGAGCCGTTGCGGGCCAGCACCTCGGCCTCGGCGGGCGGATGAAAGCGGTCGTGGTGCCACTCGAACCACGGGCCGTCCGCGAGGACGGCGGGTGCGCCGTCGACGGGCTCGAGGTCGTACCAGCCGACCTCGGTCACCGGCGCGACCTCGACCGATCCGCCGAGGGCGTCTGCGATCAGCTGACCGCCGAAGCAGACGCCCAGGATCGGCTGGTCGGCGCTGACCGATCGACGGATCTCGGCCAGTTCGTCGTGGACCCAGTGGGAGATGGCGTCCTTGTCGGCGAGCGAGCGCACCGAGCCCATCAGCACCACCAGGTCGAAGTCGGCCCAGTCGGGCCAGGGCTCGAACTCCTGTGGCTCGTCGTAGTCGGCGGTGAGCACGTGGGTGTGGACGGTGAAGCCGCGTTCGGCCAGACGGACCCCGACCTGCCCGCTCGGACCGTCGGGCTCGTGGGCGATGACCAGGGCGGTGCGGTGGGGGTCGCTCACAGGTCGAACCACACGTGAGCCTGGCCGGTGCCCGACACCGACTCGTACGCCCCGAACTGGGTGCCCTTGGCCGTGCACGTCGCGCCGCCGAGCGCCCCGACCATCGTGAGGTAGTGGCCGAAGTAGCCCTCGGGCGCGTGCTGACCGTACTCAGGCACGAAGTCGAGGATGGCGGCGTGGTCGCCGGCCTTCATCCACTCGAGCACCTGGCGGTCGGCGGCACACGCCTCCGGCGTGCGGACGTGGAGGTCGGGGTCGGCGGCCTCGTGGTCCCGGAACTGGCGCAGCGGCCAGAACCGGTGGCTGAGCCCACCCGACGCGAGGATCACGACCCGACGGTCGAGGCCGGCGATCGCTTCGGCGAGCAGCTGGCCGAACAGGAGGAAGTCGTACGGCTCGCCGGTCTGGACGACGCCGGCCGAGAGCCAGCGCTCGTCACCCTGGAGGAAGGGCAGGAGGTTGATCGTCGGGTAGTGCACCGGAAGGTACGGGTCGTCGATCGGGGTGATCCAGGTGTCGTCTCGACGCTCGCCTGCGGCCGCCCAGGCTTCGGCGAGCTCGCGATCGCCGGGCATGTCGTAGGGCATCTGTCGCATCCCGCGGGGGAGTTCCTCGGAGGTGTAGATCCCGGTTCGGCGGTCGTGGCTGGCCACGATGTGCTCGATCGTGGTGAACCAGTGCGTGTCGATCACGACGACGGTGTCGGCCTGCGCCGGCCCGAGCTTCTCGGACCGGAGGTCGTGGAGACCCTGGAACAGGCTGGTGTCCTCGCCGTCGTTGAGTTCCCGCCGGATCTGCTCGGGCAGGACGAGGGGTGGGACGTGGGAGACGAGTGCGGCGCCGACGATGCTTCCCATGGTTCTCCTAGGCGATGACCTTGACGGGCAGGGTCTTGATCCCGGCGATGAAGTTCGAGCGTAGGTGCTGGATCTCGCCGTTCGGTTCGAGGCGGTCGACCCGCTTGGCGAGCTCTTCGAAGACGAGTCGCAGCTCCATCCGGGCGAGCCAGGCGCCGAGGCAGAGGTGAGGGCCGTTGCGGCCGAACGCCATGTGGTCGTTCTTCTCGCGTTCCATGTCGAAGCGCCACGGGTGCTCGAAGCCGTCCTCGTCGTGATTCGCCGAGTTGAACCAGATCACGACCTTGTCCCCGGCCCTGATCGCCTTTCCGCCGAACTCGACGTCGCGGGTCGCCGTTCGACGGAAGTGCATGGTGACGGCGCTGGTGCGCAGCACCTCCTCGGTGGTGGTGGCCAGGAGCTCGGGTCGGGCTCGCAGGGTCTGCCACAGCTCCGGGTGGTTCATGAAGTTCCACATGCCATGGGTCATCGAATACCGGGTGGTGTCGTTGCCGGCCGCGACGAGCAGGGTGAAGAAGTTGTTGAACTCGCGATCGGTGAGCGGCGTGCCGTCCTTGGTCGGTTCGAGCAGCTGGCTGATGATGTCGCCGGTGGGGCAGTGCCGACGCTCGGCGGCCCGTTCCTGGGCGAACCGGAAGATCTCGATGGCGGCGGGGGAGCGGAACGGCACCATGCGGAACTCGTCGGTGTCGACCAGATCGACGGGGTGGTCGGTGAAGTCCGGGTCGGTGTTGCCCAGCAGTGCGTCGCCCCAGGCGACCAGCTGGCGGCCGTGCTCGTCGCTCGTGCCGAGCAGCTTGCCGAGCATGCGCATCGGGAGTTCTTCGGCGATGTCGTGCACGAAGTCGAACTCGTCGTTGCGGAGCGCGCGCTCCACGACCTCGGCGGCCAACTCGCGGATCGGCTCCTCGTAGGTCTCGACCGTGCGCCGGGTGAAGCCCTTGTTGACGAGGCGGCGGTACCGGGTGTGCTCCGGGGGGTCCATCTCCATCATCGTCTTGCGGGCCGCGTTCTCGTCGGCGTCCATCTCCTCGAGGCGGATGCCCTGTTCGGAGGTGAACGTCTCGACGTCGCGGCTGACCGCGAGCGCGTCCCGGTACTTCAGGATCGACCAGAAACCGGAGGCGTCGGCCTCGGGGGTCCAGTGCACCGGGTCCTCGCGGCGCAGGCGGGCGAAGGTCGCGTGCGGCACCCCCTGGGTGTAGGTGTCATGCGAGGTGATGTCGGCGTCGTCGGGACCGAGGTCGGCGAGATAGTCGTCGACGAACGTGCTCATCGGTCGGTCCGGGGTGCGGCCGCCATCGGGTTGGGGCCGGCCCAGACCGTGGTGCCGCCGCCCATCGAGTTGCCGACCTGGCGGTAGTAGCCACCGATGATCTCGTACGGGGCGAGTCGGGCCAGCTCCTCGGTGGGGTTGTCGAAGATGTCGAGTTCGGCGTCGCCGGAGTACACCGGGCCGAGCTCGACGTCGTGGCCGCGCATGGTCACGAGCTCGTCGAGGGAGTCGCGTCCGTCCATCTCGATCGCCGGCATCTGCCGGGTGTGCAGCATCGGGTGGCCGTTGACGAACCCCGCCGTCTCGGCCGTCCCGGTGATCGTGAAGCGGGCGTCGGCGATGCGGCGGCCCCACGTGGACAGCGTGGCGCCGAAGCGGCCGCCCGGCTCGAGCCGGGGACCGGCCTTGCCGATCGTGATCGCCCGGGTCATCCAGATCTCACTCATCTTCTTCGGGTAGCCCTGCACATGTCCCCGGGCCATCGCGAAGTCCTTGTCGACCCAGATGTAGGCGGCCCGGCTGTAGATCTGGCCCTCGTACTGGCAGCGGACGACGAGGAAGACCTCCTTGTACTGCGCCCGCGCCGGGTCGAGGAGCTCTTCGAAGGAGTCTGAGCAGCTCTGCCACTCGGCCCAGATCAGGGCGCAGGCGCCGGGGTCGTCGTCGACCGGCTCCAAGCCGTCGGGCAACAGCTCGGCGACGTTGGCCGGATCGGTGCGGAACTCGACGGTGAGCATCTCGCCCGAGTAGTGCCACGGCGGCCCGGGGAGGATGCCGCCGGCGCCGGTCGGTGTCCGCGGGTACATGAAGCCCTGGAGTTCTGCCATGCACCGAGCCTATTCGTTTGGTACCGAATGATTCAACCGAGCGGGTTCCCGACGGTCGGTTCTGGAAGGATGCGAGACGATGACCGACGCACCGACACCCGACGATGCCAAACCGGAGGACTTCGACGACATCCGTGTCGAGGTCCGGCGCCTGTGCGACACGTACGGCAACGAGTACTGGCGAGGTCTCGAACCCGATCGCTACCCGACCGAGTTCGTCACCGAGCTCACCGATCAGGGCTGGCTCGGGTCGCTGATCCCCGGGGAGTACGGGGGTGGTGGTCTGAGCCTCGCCGGCGCGTCGGTGATCCTCGAGGAGATCTCCGCCAGCGGCGGCAACCCGTCGGCGTGCCACGCCCAGATGTACGTGATGGGGACCGTGTTGCGGCACGGCTCCGATGAGCAGAAGCGGCACTACCTCCCCCAGGTCGCCGACGGGCGCAAGCGACTCCAGGCGTTCGGTGTCACCGAACCCTCCGCCGGTTCCGAGACCACCGCGATCCGCACCCGAGCCGAACGCGACGGCGACACCTGGCGCATCAACGGCCAGAAGATCTGGACCAGCCGCGCCGAGCACTCCGATCTCATGGTGCTCCTCGCCCGCACGACCCCGGCCGACGACGTCGTCAACCGGACGGAGGGTCTGTCGGTGTTCCTCGTCGAGATGCGCGGCGACGACGGTGCGCTCGTCCCCGGGCTGACGATCAACCCGATCAAGACGATGATGAACCACAACAGCACCGAGGTGTTCTTCGACGATGTGGTCGTCCCCGCCGACGCACTGATCGGTACCGAGGGCATGGGGTTCCGTCACATCCTCGACGGCATGAACGCCGAACGCATCCTGATCGCTGCGGAGTGCATCGGCGACGGTCGCTTCTTCCTCGACAGGGCGAGCGGCTACGCCAACGAGCGGGAGGTGTTCGGGCGCCCGATCGGCATGAACCAGGGCGTCGCCTTCCCGCTCGCCAAGGCCTACGCCAACCTCGAGGCCGCCGATCTGATGCGCTGGAAGGCCGCCAACCTCTTCGATGCCGGTGCCTCGTGCGCCGCCGAGGCGAACATGGCGAAGATGCTCGCCTCGGAGGCCTCGTGGGAAGCGGGGAACGCCGCGGTCCAGACGTTCGGCGGCTTCGGCTTCGCCGAGGAGTACGACATCGAACGCAAACTGCGCGAGACCCGCCTCTACCAAGTCGCCCCGATCAACAACAATCTCGTGCTCGCCTTCCTCGCCCAGAAGTGCCTGGGACTGCCGAAGAGCTACTGATGACCGCACCGCTCGACGGGGTGATCGTCGTCGCTGTCGAACAGGCCATCGCCGCGCCGTTCGCAACGAGACAGCTCGCCGACCTCGGTGCTCGGGTGGTCAAGATCGAGCGGCCCGGCTCGGGTGACTTCGCCCGCGACTACGACACGGCCGTCGACGGCAGTTCGGCGTTCTTCGTCTGGGGCAACCGCGGCAAGGACAGTGTCGTGCTCGACCTGAAGTCCGAGGACGGCCGGGCCACCCTCGAGACCTATGTGGCCGGCGCCGACGTGTTCGTGCAGAACCTCGCACCGTCGGCTGCCGAACGGATCGGTCTGCTCGCCGCGCAGGTGCACGAACGGCATCCTCATCTGATCGCCTGCGGCATCTCCGGCTACGGCCTCGACGGTCCTCGCACCGACGACAAGGCGTATGACCTCGCGATCCAGGCCGAGGCCGGCGCGATCTCGCTCACCGGTTCGGAGGTCGAGCCGAGCAAGGTGGGCTTCTCGGTCGCCGACATCTCGGCGGCGATGTACGCGCTCACCTCGATCCTCGCCGCGCTCAACCGCCGCCATCTGACTGGCCAGGGTGCCGTCATCGAGCTCTCGATGCTCGAGACGCTCGCCGAGTGGACCGCCGCTCCGACCTCCGGTGCGGTCGGTCGGGGCGTTCGCCCGACCCGGGCGGGCCATCGCCACGCCATGATCGCCCCCTACGGGGTGTACCCCCTCGCCGACGGGAGTGAGATCGTGATCGCCGTGCAGAACCAGACCGAGTGGGTCGCGCTCTGCACCGATGTGTTCGAGCAACCTCAGCTCGTCGACGATCCGCGGTTCGCGGCCAACGAGGACCGCATCGCCAACATCGAGGCGTTCGAACCGGTCCTCCGTGCCGCTCTCGTCGCCGTGCCCGCGGATGAGATGCGCGCCCGGCTCGCGGCCGCGCGGATCGCCGTGTCCTCGGTCAACGAGCCGCTCGCGCTCTGGGAGCACGAGCAGCTTCGGGCTCGTGGGCGCTTCACCGCCACCGAACTCCCCGGTGGGCGCGTCGAGACCTATCGGGCACCGTTCAACATCGACGGTGTCGCCGGCGCCGCGCCGAAGGTCCCCGCGCTCGGCGAGCACGACGCCGAGGTGCTCGCAGAACTGGAGCGGCGAGCGATCAGCCGCCGGCGTTCGTGATGACCTGACGCAACAGCTGTGCGAGTTGGTGCTTCTGGTCGTCGTCGAGGCCGGCCGCCATCTCCACCTCGAAGGCGTTGAAGCGAGGGAAGACGTCCTCGATCGTGTCGAGGCCCGCGGGCGTGAGGCGCACGAGCACCCGGCGGCGGTCCGCCTCCACGCGTTCGCGCTCGACGAGTTGCTGCTTCTCCAGGGTGGTCACGAGCCCGGTCACGGTGCCCTTGGCGAGGTCGCACTCGGTGGCGAGCCGGTTGGTCTCCATCTCACCCCACACCCACAGCACCCACAGGATCGTGAAGCCACCCCAGGACAGGTTCGCCGAGGCGAGGACGGTGCGTTCGGCCGTGCGGCGAACCGCGGCGGCCGCCCGGTAGATGTTGGAGATCGCCTGGAGGGACACGAAATCGAGCGGACGGTCACCGATGGCGGCGCGGATCTCGCGCTCGGCCTGCAGCATCTCGTCGGGGGTGGCGTCGGGAGCCATCGTCGTCCTTTCCGGCGACGTCACCCTAGGCCCGGAGCGCCGGCCGCGCAGATCGTTCGGTACCGAATCATCTCGGTTTGGGCTACGGTCGGACCATGACGGAGATTCGCAGGATCCTGCTCGACGGCTACCCGACCGAGGTCGTCCGCGACGGCGACGAGCTCGTCGCCGGCGACGGTCGGCGGGTCGCGATCGCCGACGCAGCGCACCTGGCGCCGGTCGAGCCGACCAAGATCATCTGCATCCATCTCAACTACCGCAGCCGGGTCGACGAGTTCATGACCAAGCTGCCCGCGGCACCGACCTACTTCCACAAGCCGATCACCGCGCTGTGCGGACATCGGGCCGACGTGGTCCGCCCCGACGGCTGCGAGTGGCTGAACTACGAGGGCGAGATCGCCATCGTCATCGGCAAGACCTGTCGCAACATCGCGCCCGAGGATGCCGGCGAGTACATCGCGGGCTACGCGGTCTCCAACGACTACGGCCTGCACGACTTCCGCGACACCGACGCCGGGTCGATGCTGCGGGTGAAGGGCAGCGACACCCTGTGTCCCGTCGGTCCCGGGCTCGTCACCGACTGGGACTTCCGCGGCAGGCGCATCCAGACGATCGTCAACGGTGAGGTGAAGCAGGACGCCACCACCGACGAGATGGAGTGGGACATGCACTACATCGTCGCCGACATCGCCCGCACCATCACCCTCGTCCCCGGCGACATCCTGCTGTCGGGCACACCCGCCAACTCCCGCACCGTCTACCCCGGCGATGTCGTCACCGTGTCGGTCGAGGGGCTCGGCGAGCTGACCAACACGATCGTTCACGGTCCGATGCCGATTCGCACCGACGTCGGCGCTCAGGTGTCTCGATCCGAAGAGGTCATGTCGACCGCCCAGGGCGGCGACTGGGAGTTCCGCGGCATCCGAGCCCCGCTCGGCCCCGGCGCCAAGCACTACGAGAGCACCCTCGACGATGACTGACGACCTCCGGGCCGACGTCGACGGCGTGACGGTCCGCACCGGCCACCTGATCGCCAACGAATGGGTCGGATCCGCCGCCACCTTCGAGAGCCGCTCACCGTTGGACTGGGACGGGCTGCATCTCGCCGACATCGCCCGCGGCGACGCATCGACCGCGGCCGACGCCGTCGCCGCCGCGGTCGCCGGGTTCGAGACATGGGGGGCGACGACGCCGGCCGAACGGGCCGAGGTCATGCACCGCCTGGCCGACCTGATCGAAGCGAACACCGACGCCATCGCCCACGTCGAGAGCCTCGACATGGGCTTCCTCGAGGAGTCGATGCGGCTCCGGCTGGTCGGGCGTGGCGCGGCGAACTTCCGGCTCTACGCCGACCTGATCGTCGAGCACGAGGAACGCCACTGGCCAGCGAAGGCCATGGACAACCGCGTCGTGCGGATGCCGGCCGGTCCCGCCGTCGTGATCACCCCGTGGAACGCGCCGTTCATGCTCTCGACGTGGAAGCTCGCGCCGGCCCTCGCCGCCGGCAACACCGTGATCCACAAGCCGGCCGAGTGGTCGCCGCTCAGCGCCGCAATCCTCGCCGAACTCGCCGTCGACGCCGGGTTCCCGGCCGGCGCCTACAACCTCGTGCAAGGCATCGGAGCCGAGGTCGGGGCCGAGTTGGTCGCCGACCCCCGTGTCCGACGCATCACGTTCACCGGTTCACCGGCGACCGGGCGCCACATCGGCAAGGCGGCGGCGGAGAACCTCGTGCCGTTCACCGCCGAGCTCGGCGGCAAAGGCCCGCTCCTCGTCTTCGCCGACAGCGATCTCGACGCCGCCGCCGAGAAGGCGGCCTGGCAGTTCGACGACTCCGGTCAGGTCTGCCTCGCCGGCACCCGCCTGCTGGTCGAAGCGTCGATCAAGGACGACTTCCTCGAACGGTTCCACGCTCACGCTGACGCCCTCGTCCTCGGTGATTCACGCGATCCCGCCACCGACATCGCACCCCTCGCCAACCCGATCCATCGCGATCGGGTCCACGGCTTCGTCGAACGGGCCCGGGCCAACGGCGACACGATCGTGCGCGGGGGCGCGCCCGTCGACGGCTCGCTGCACTACGAACCCACCCTCATCGAGCCGGCGAGCAACCACAGCGAGATCGTGCAGTCCGAGATCTTCGGGCCGGTGCTCACCTTCCAGACCTTCGCTGACGAGGCCGAGGCCGTCGCCCTGGCCAACTCGACCGCCTACGGCCTCAGCGCCATCGTCTACACCGGGTCCCGGGAGCGAGCTGAGCGGCTTGGCCGCACGATCCGGGCGGGCCTCGTGTGGGTCAACACCTTCCTGGTGCGCGATCTCACCGCCCCGTTCGGCGGGTGCGGCATCTCCGGCATCGGGCGCGAGGGTGGCGATCACGCGCTCGACTTCCACGCCGATCTCAAGACGGTGATGATCCTCGACGGGACCACCGAGTAGGGGTTCGAAGGCCGGTCAGTACAGCGAACCGCCGCCGCCCGACTCGACTTCGCCGCGTGCGGCAGCGAGCGAGGCTCGGGCGCCGTCGCCCAGTGCGAGCTGGTCGGCGATGGCGGTGACCATCCGCATGCCCTGCGCGAAGCGCTTGGGCACGAGCGGGCCGGTGGCGTGGCAGCCTGGCATCACCCCGGCCTTCTGACACTCGGCGATGATCGTGGCGTAGGCCTCGTCGAAGGCCGGCTCACCGTCGTTGTTCGCCGGCGGAAGATCGAGGGTCAGCGACAGGTCGGCGGGGCCGACGTAGACCGCGTCGATACCAGGCACCTCGAGGATCGCCGGCAGGTTCTCGACCGCCTGCTTGGTCTCGATCATCGGGATGACAGCGACGTTCTCGCGGGCCCACTCGACATAGTCGGGTCGCCGGATCCGGCCGACCGTCGGACCGAACGAGCGCGAACCTTCCGGGGCGTACCGGCACGCCTTCACCGCGGCCTCGGCCTCCTCGGGGGTGTTGACCATGGGGATGATGACCCCCTCGGCGCCGGCGTCGAGCATCTTGCCGATGATGCCGGGCTCGTTCCACGGCACCCGCACGATCGGGATCGATCCACCGTGTTCGATCGCTCGGATCAGTTCCACCGTGATCTGGTACTCGACGGTGCCGTGCTGGGTGTCGACACAGACATAGTCGAAGCCGGCCCGGGCCATCACCTCCGCCGAAAGTGTCGCCGGGATCGAGAGCCAACCGCCGACGACGTTCTCACCGTCGTTCCACATCTGCCGAAGCGTTCGCATGCCCGTTGTCTAGCGCATACGTTTCGGCGATGAGCGCCCTCGACCCCACGCCCCTCACGAAGTCCTACGCCACCGTCGCCGGCAAGCGGATGGCCTACCACGAGCGGGGTGAGGGCGACGCGATCGTCTTCCTCCACGGCAACCCGACCTCGTCGTACCTGTGGCGCAACATCATTCCCCACGTCGAGTCGTCGGGTCGCTGCATCGCGCCCGATCTGATCGGGCAGGGCGACAGCGACAAGCTCGACGACACCGGGCCCGACGCCTACACCTTCGTCCAGCACCGCGAGTATCTCGACGGTCTGCTCGAACAGCTCGATCTCGGTGATGCGGTCACGCTCGTCATCCACGACTGGGGTTCCGCGCTCGGCTTCGACTGGGCGAACCGACACCGCGACCGGGTGAAGGGGATCTGTTACATGGAGGCGATCGTTCGGCCCGTCACCTGGGCGCAGTGGCCCGAGGCGGCCCGGGGGATCTTCCAGGGGTTCCGCTCCGACGCAGGCGAGGACATGGTGATCGGCAAGAACCTGTTCGTCGAGGCGGTGCTGCCCGCGTCGATCCTGCGCGACCTCACCGATGACGAGATGAACGAGTATCGGCGCCCGTTCGTCGAGCCCGAGCACCGGCGCCCGACCCTCACCTGGCCCCGCCAGATCCCGATCGAGGGCGAGCCGGCCGACGTCGTCGAGATCGCCCAGTCCTACGCCGACTGGCTCTCGACGAGCGACGTGCCGAAGCTCTTCGTCGACTGTGATCCCGGGGCCATCCTCATCGGCGAGACCCGCGAGTTCTGCCGGACCTGGCCGAACCAGACCGAAGTCCGGGTGTCGGGCAATCACTTCGTGCAGGAGGACTCCCCCCACGAGATCGGCGAGGCGCTGGCCGCCTGGCTGGACGGGATCTGACCCGCCGTCCTCGCCTGTTCAGTGGTAGGGCAGGTACTGATCGCGCTCCCAGTCGGTGAGCTCGTCGCCGTCGACGTGCTCGCCGACCGCCGCGATGTAGCGCTCCCACTCGGCGTCCTTGTTCACCAAGAAGTTGGCACAGACGTCTGCACCGACGGCCTCCTGGAGGCGTGTGTCGGCACGGAGATCGACGAGCGCGTCCCGGAGGTTCTCGGCGGAGTGGACGTCGGTGTTCACGTTCTCGAAGCCGTCCTCCACCATCGGGTCGGGACACGGGAGGTCGTCGACGACCCCCAACCGTGCCGCCTGGAGCACGGTGGTGACCGCGAGGTGGATGTTCGCCGAACCGTCGGGCAGCCGGTTCTCGATTCGTGTTCCGGGGCCGCCCACCTCGGGGATGCGGTTGCCGGCGCACCGGTGTTCATAGCCCCAGTTGGCCCAGTAGCCGTTGAGTTCGCCCGGCTGGAGTCGGCGATAGCCGGTGATGGTCGGCACGCACAGCGCGGTCATGCCGCGATGGTGATGGGTGAGGCCCGCGAGACACTGCTTGGCCAGCGGGGAGAGGTCGCCATCGGCGACCAATGCGTTGTCGCCGTTCTCGTCGACGAGGGAGACGTTGACGTGGATCCCCGAACCGGACGAGCCGGCGAACGGCTTGCCGAGGAAGGTCAGGTCGAGGCCCTGCTTGAGCGCGGTCTCGCGGGCCAGGACCCTGAACAAGAACGCGTCGTCGGCCGCCTTCAGCGCATCGTCGTACTCGAGTGTGAGCTCGAACTGGGCCTCGTCGAACTCGGCGTTGATGGACTCGGGCTTGAATCCACAGGCCTCGGCGGTCCAGGCGATGTCGGCGATGACGCCCTCGGGATCGGCGCCGGGTCCCGTCGCGTACACGAACGAACGGGGTGTCTCCCACCGTTTCCACCCGCCTGCGCCGTCGGGCTCCATCACATAGGCCTCGAGTTCGATGCCCACCTTGACGCCGAATCCGAGCTCGGCCCAATCGGCCACCGCCTGTTGCAGCGCGTACCGCGATGAGAAGGTGTACGGCGCGCCCTCGAAATCGAGGTGGGCGATCGCGACGCCGGTGCGGTCGTCCTCCCAGCTGGGCCGGAGGGTGTCGCGCTCCATCGTGGCCCAGACGTCCTTCAGTCCCTCGAACAACGATGCGCCGGGTGCGGGCACCAGGTCTCGGTCATAGGCCGTACCGAAGACGGTCACACAGTGTCCGGTGCCTCGCTCCGCGATGCGCGGTGGCAGGTACTTGCCGCGGGCGAGGCCCAGGTGGCACGGCCAGAGGATGCGGTAGCGGTCGTAGTCGGTCACGCTGCGACCCTACTCGTTCGCTACCGAATGGTCCTGTCCGACTAGCCTGCGACACCATGAAGCCGCTGATCGGGATCGTCGGTCGCCGCAAGAAGGGCCACGACATCGCCGCGATGCCGGAGTCGCTGCACCACCTCGATCTCGAGCTGTATTTCAGCGACTACAGCCGGGGGGTTCTGGCCGCCGGTGGCCTCCCGGTCCACATCCCGATCGAGGCCGATCCGGCCGCGATCGCCGCACGCATCGACGGTGTGCTGCTGTCCGGTGGGGCCGACGTCGCACCGGCGCTCTACGGCCAAGACGCCGAGACCGACCTGTACCCGCCCGAAGCCGACCGCGACCGGATGGAGATGGCCCTGATGGATGCCGCGGTCGACACCGGCATGCCGGTGCTCGGCATCTGCCGGGGCCTGCAGATCGCCAACGTGCATGGTGGCGGGTCACTGCATCAGCACGTGCCGGAGCAGGCGCGCTACGACATCGCGCCCACGGCGGTGGTCGACGCCGTCCGTTTCGAGTCCGATTCGGTGCTCGGTCGCCTGTACGGCGAACACCGCGACGTCAACACCTTGCACCACCAGACCGTCGACCGGGTCGCCGCCGACTACCGGGTCACCGCCTGGGGAGCCGACGGCGGCGTCGAGGGTCTCGAACACGCGGAGCTCCCCATCGTGTCCGTGCAGTGGCACCCGGAGATGATGACCGAGCGCGACACCGACCCGGTCTTCGGCTGGTTGGTCGAGGCTGCGAAGCTGTACGCCGCGGCGCGCTGATTGGTACCGTCGCGCCATGGCGTACGAACGGATCACGGTCGAGCGCGACGGCGACGTCGTCACCCTCACCCTCGCCAACCCCGAGAAGCGCAACGTGTTGGCGCTCGACACGATGCAGGAGATCACCGCGGCGTTGACCGAGATCGGTGACACCGACGCGCTCGGCGTCATCGTCGCGGCCGAAGGCCCGGTGTTCTCCGCCGGCCACAACTTCGGCGACATGCTCGGTCAGTCCGAGGAGGACGTGCGGGCACTCTTCGACGTCTGCACCGAGATGATGACCCTCATCCAGGCACTGCCCCAGGTCGTGATCGCCCGGGTCCACGCCCTGGCGACGGCCGCCGGTTGCCAGTTGGTCTCGATGTGTGACCTGGCGGTCGCCGGTGCGTCGGCGGCGTTCGCTGCGCCCGGGGGCAAAGGCGGGTTGTTCTGCCACACGCCGATGGTCGGCATCTCCCGGGCCATCGGTCGCAAGCGAGGCCTCGAGCTCGCCTTGATCGGGGATCCGATCGACGCGCACACCGCCGCCGACTGGGGGCTCGTGAACCGGGTTGTCCCCGACGATCGGCTGGTGGACGAGACGGCGGAGCTGATGGCTCGCGCCACCCGCGGTTCGGCCACGTCCAAGGCGCTCGGGAAGCAGACGTACTACGCCCAGATCGACATGGCGCAGAGCGATGCCTACGAGTTCGCGACCGGCGTGATGTCGGCCGGCGCGGTCTCACCCGACGGGCAGGAGGGCATCGCATCCTTCGTGGAGAAGCGGCGACCGGAGTTCGGTCCTCGGGTGTGAGCTGGCAGCTCGCCCAGTTCAACGTCGCGACGGCGAAGTTCGACGACGACGATCCGCGACTGGCCGAGTTCATCGACAACCTCGATCGGCTCAACACCCTCGGCGACGACGCGCCCGGTTCGGTGTGGCGCTTCCAGAGTGACTCCGGCAACTCCGTGGACGTGAAGGCGTACGAGGATCCGCGGATCCTGCTCAACCTCACGGTGTGGGAGGACGTGAAGTCGCTCTGGGACTATGTCTACAAGACCGATCACGTCGACTTCCTGCGACGCCGCACCGAGTGGTTCGAGGTCGAGTCGCAACCCTTCGTCGTGATGTGGTGGGTCCCGGCCGGCCATCGACCCACCCCGGCGGAAGGCGTCGAGCGTCTCGAACACCTGCGGGCGAACGGGCCGACGCCCTACGCCTTCTCGTTCCGTGACAACTACGAGCCACCGTCCCGGTGACGGTCAGTCGATGATGTTGTCGTACACCCAGTCGTTGTAGGTGACGCCCTCCGGCAGCACATGTCGGGTCGCCTGATCGGCGGGTGCCTGGCGCCACTCGGGGGCCGTGCCTCCGGCGTAGAGCTCACGCAGGAAGGTGCGTCGACGCTGGCTCTCCTCGACGAGCGGGCCGAGGGTTTCGAGGTCCCACCGGTCCTCGACGAGGGCGTTGAGTTCGGTCTGTGCCTCGGCGTAGGCGGCGTCGTCGGCGAGGTTGGTCAGCTCATGGGGGTCGGTGCGGAGGTCGAAGAGCTGGGCCGGATCGCAGCCGCTCCACACGTACTTCATCGCGCCGCGCTTGGCCATGAGGATCGGGGCGGTGGCGCCCTCGGACAGGTTCTCGCCGAACACGACGTCACGATCGCTGGTGAGCAGCGACGTGCCCTCGATCGGCTCGACGACGTGGGTCCCGCCGGCCAGCTCGACGAACGTCGGCAGCAGGTCGGCGAGCGAGACGTTGCGGCTGCTTCGCCCCGGGTCGATCCCAGCGCCGGCGACGAGCAGCGGGATGCGCGACGACGGCTCGAAGAACGAGCGCTTGTACCAGAGGCCCCGTTCGCCGAGGAAGTCGCCGTGGTCGGTCGAGAACACGATGACCGTGTTGTCGGCCATGCCCGACTCTTCGAGTGCACCGAGGACTTCCCCGACGATGTCATCGCAGTAGCTCACCGAGCCGTAGTAGCCGTGGCGAGCGGTGCGGATCTGCTTGGCGGTCGGCACGAAGTGTTCGAGGCCGGTCTGTTGCAGCAGTCGCAGGCTGTACGGGTCCTGCTCGTCGAGTCGTCCGACGGCCGGCATGTCGATCTCGTCGTGGTCGTAGCGCGCCCAGTGTTCGTGGTCGCACTGGTACGGATCGTGGGGGTGGGTGAACGACAGCGTGAGGTGCCATGGCTGGCCGTCGTCGATGCCGACGCCACGTCCGAGGTCGAAGAGCTTGCGGCGGGCGCGGTGCAGGACCTCCTCGTCGTAGTCGATCTGCACGTTGCGGGTGACCGGTCCGGCGAGGGTGAACGAACGGGCGTCGTTGCCGTGCTCCTCGCTGGTGTCGGTCCAGTCACCGGTCCACTGGAAGCTGGCGGGGTAGATGTCGATCGTGAGTCGTTCGTCGAATCCGTGGAGCTGGTCGGCACCGACGAAGTGCATCTTGCCGACCAGGGCGGTGTGGTAGCCGGCCGCCTTGAGATAGTGCGCGTAGGTCGGATACGAGCTCGGGAACTCCGCGCCGTTGTCGTACGCGCCGACCTCGGAGGCCAGCCGCCCCGACAGCATCGAGAAGCGGCTCGGCGCGCAGAGGGCGAAGTTCGTGTATGCCGAGTCGAACACGAGTGAGCGTTCGGCGAGTCCGTCGAGATGCGGTGTCTTCGCGATCGGGTTGCCGTACGCCGGGAGGAACGAGGCGGCGAGCTGGTCGACCTGGATGAACACGATGTTCGGCTGCGGCACGGCGAGAGTCTGCCGCAGCGAGCCAGTGCGCGCATCCACCCGGCCGTGACCGCTCGGTCAGACGTTCACCACTCGAGGCGGCGGACGGAGGCTCCTTCGGTCGCCGCCTCGAGGAACGCTCTGGCCTCCTCGAGCACGACGCGTTGGCGCTCGGCATCGCCAGGTGGGCCGAGCGGACGGCCGAGGGGTTGCGGGGTCAGCACGAGTCGAGGGATCGACATCGGGATCATGCGGCCGGCGAACGTCTCCGACGCGATCATGACCGTCGGGATTCCGGCCGCTTCGAGCAGGCGTGCGACGTGCCCCACGGACACGTGGCAGACCGGTCAAAGGGGGACGAGGAACGCCGCTTCGATCCCGTCGGTCCGGAACTGCTCGACCCACTCGGGGCCGGTCTTCTTGGTGAGGCGGACCTGTGAGCAGGCGCCGACGAAGGAGAAGGCACCGGCGTACTCGCCGAGCGCGCCGTCGGCGGCCCACGCCTCCATGTGGTCGATCGGGAGGCCGACGTTGTGGTCGAGCTGCGCCCCTTCGATCGGGTAGCCGCCGTGGCGGACGCGCAGCTGGTCACCCGTCGTGCCCGGAGGGATCGACGACAGCGACGGCGCCTCCTTGAGGAAGTCCTGGATGCGTTCGACCGCTTCGTCCTGGGTCATGTCGGCGACGCCGAACGGTTCGGGGTCGTCGCCGTCGAGGAAGTGGCCGCTCGATGTGACCAGGGCGACCTTACGCTCGGAGAGCGGCGACGACAGCGGGGTGAACGGGGCGTCGTCGTAGCTGAACTGGCCGGGTTTGTCGTAGGCCCTGACCTGCCAGTCCTTGAGGAAGAGCGCCATCTCCCGAGCTCGTTCGTCGGTGCCGTCGGCGACGGTCACCGCATGACGGATCAGTTCTTCGAAGAAGGTGGCGGCGTCGGCCTCGTCGAGCGCGGCCAGGAACTTGGCATCGAGGTTGGTGCGGGTGCTGTAGGAGAAGGAGTTCTTGAAGGCCTCGAACGTCTCCGGTGTCGGCTGGTCCTGCTCATCGCTCATGTGCTCATCATGTCTCAGCGGTGTCGGCGACGGCGTACCCAATGGTCGTCACGGCGACAGGCGACGGCCTCGCCCGCCGATCGGATTCGTCTGGGTGTCGCACCGTAGTGGAACGCCGTTCGCCGCCCCCGGCCTGCGTTCCACTACCGTGCGACACCCCTCACCAGAGTCCGCAATGCGGCGGTTCGGTGGATCATCCGGTGTCTGGTGGTGCGGGGGAGATCACCGATCGCGTCGTGACCGTGTCCGGTGCGGACGACACGGCCACGCCGGACCTCGGCCCGAAAGGCGTCCGGGATCGTACGACTGGCGCGGCCGCCGACTCGGAACCCGTCGGCCTCGAGGTCGAGCCGGAGCTCGGCGACCGTCGCCGAGCCGCCTCGTTCGATGAGCAGGGTGACCAGGTAGCGGCGCAGATCGAGGGTGTGAAGGATCACCGCCCGAGCCTGCTCGGGCGGTGTGACCTGCCTAGGCGTAGGAACGCTTGGCGACCTCTTCGAGCATGACCTCGGTGGCACCACCACCGATCGGCAGGATGCGGGCATCTCGGTACATGCGCTCGATGGTGGACTCTCGCATGTAGCCCATCCCGCCGTGGAACTGCACACAGTCGTACATGACCTGGTTGACGACCTCGCAGCCCCAGGCCTTCACGCCCGACATCGCCTTCACGTTGTCCTGGCCCGCGTCGTGCATCCAGGCAGCGTGGTACATCGACGCCCGAACCGCGTCGATCTTGGCCTGGTTCATCGCCATGCGCTGGCGGATGGCACCGAGGTCGAAGAGATGCCCACCGAACGCCTTGCGCTCCTGGGTGTAGGCGTTCGTCATGTCGATCGCGGCCTGGGCAGCGCCGACCCCCATGCCCACGAGCAC
>JBCCWI010000012.1:0-63998 GCA_039193795.1 Actinomycetota bacterium
ATCGACGCCGTAGGCGTCGGTCTCTACCAGAAGACCGAAGTGCTCGACATCCTCGTCGAGGGTGGCTCCGGCCCCGAGGGCAAGGGCCCGGGCGGCACCGTGACGGGCGTGCGCACCAACAAGGGCGACATCCACGCCCCGATCGTCGTGAACTGCACGGCCGGTTGGGCCAGCCAGCTGTCGAACATGGCCGGCGTGACCCTTCCGATCACGACCCACCCGCTGCAGGCGGCCGTCACCGAACCGGTGAAGACCTTCCTGCCGACCGTGGTCGTGTCCGGTTCGCTGCACGTCTACGTCAGCCAGACCGATCGCGGCGAGCTCGTCTTCGGCGCCTCGGTCGACCCCGTCGCCACCTACAACATGGGCGGCACGCTCGAATTCACCGAGGAGCTCGCCGGCCACGTGCTCGAGCTCATGCCGGGCATCTCGAAGATGCGCCTGCTGCGTCAGTGGGCCGGCCTCTGCGACATGACCCCGGACTACTCGCCCGTCATGGGCCCGACCCCGGTCGACGGGTTCTACGTCGACGTCGGGTGGGGCACCTACGGCTTCAAGGCCGGCCCCGTGTCAGGAGAACAGATGGCGGCGTGTGTCGCGAACCGGGCGACGCCCGAGTTGATCAAGCCCTTCGAACTCAGCCGCTTCACCGAGGGAACCCTCGTCGGTGAAAAGGGCGCTGCGGCCGTCGGCCATTAGGCCGAGCGACGAAAGAGAGTCACTGATGCTGCTCGTCCCATGCCCCCACTGCGGCCCGATGAACGCGGCCGACCTGACCTACAACGGCGAGTCGCACCGCCGACCCGACCCGAAGACCTGCACACCCGAGGAATGGCGCACCTATCTGTACCTGCGACAGAACCCGTCGGGCTGGCTGAAGGAGAACTGGTACTGCAGCTCCGGGTGCCGCAAGCACTTCTCGATCGAACGCCACACCCTCACCGGCGAGCTGCGTGAGCCGCTGCTTCCCGGCCGCAAGCCGGGCGCGACCCAGGGAGACATGAAGTGAGCCACCGACTCCCATCGTCGTCAGGCGAAGTGCTGAATCGAGACACGACGATCTCGTTCACCTGGAACGGCAAGAAGCTCACGGGTTTCGAGGGCGACACGATCGCCTCGGCGCTCATGGCCAACGGGCACCACGTCACGGGTCGCTCGATGAAGTACCACCGGCCGCGGGGTGTTCTCACCGCCGACTTCTGGGACCCGAACACGACCGTGCAGGTCGGCGACGAGCCCAACGTGCGTGCCTCGCACCGCAAGCTCGAAGACGGCATGCAGGTGTCGGCCCAGAACGTGTGGCCGTCGCTGAAGTACGACGTGAAAGCCGCCAACGGTCTCGTCGGACGCTTCCTCACCGCCGGCTTCTACTACAAGACCTTCATGAAGCCGGCGTTCCTCTGGCCGCGCTACGAGCACGTGCTCGCGAAGTTCGCGCCTGGCGGCACCGTCGATCTCGACACGCCGCACGGCCGCTACGACAAGCGCTACGCCCATCCCGATGTCGTCGTCGCCGGCGGCGGCCCGGCGGGCATGGCGGCGGCCCTCGCTGCGGCCGAGGCGGGATCGTCGGTGATGCTCGTCGAGCACGAACACCGCCTCGGCGGTCACCTGCTCTGGGGCAGCGACGACGACCGAGCGGCGGCGACCGAACTCGCAGGGGCGTGCGAGGCCGCCGGCGTCGAGATCTTGACCGACTCCACGGTCGCCGGACGCTACGAGGACAACTGGATCTCGATCTCCCAGCGCAACCATCCCGGCGTGATCGAGCGGCTGATCAAGGCTCGGGCCAAGACCCTCGTGGTGGCCGCCGGCACGATCGAGCGCCCGTACGTCTTCGAGGGCAACGACCTCCCCGGCGTGATGACCTCGGGCGCGGTGCAGCGCCTCGTGCGGATGTACGGCGTGAAGCCCGGCACCCAGGCCGTCGTGTTCACCGCCAACGAGTCGGGCGACTCGGCCGTGCAGGCGTTGAAGGACGCCGGCGTGTCGATCGCCCGGGTGGTCGACGGCCGCGAGAGCGAGCGCATCGTCTCCGCCTCGGGTTCCAAGACCCGGGTCGAGGAGGTCACCCTCCACGACGGCGCAGTCGTCCCGTGTGACCTCCTGGTCACCGCAGTCGGCTGGACCACGCCCACCTCCCTGCTCAACATGGCGGGCGATCGCCCGGTCTACGACCAGACGGCCGCCCGCTTCTTCCCCGACGGACCGCCCGACAACGTGCTCGCCACCGGCGGCATGGTCGGCGACGGCACCCGCGACGAGCTCATCGCTCACGGTCGGGCCACCGGCGAACTCGCCGCCGGCCGGGCCGCCGTCGTCCGCCGCCGCATCCAGGCCACCACGGCCCGAGCTGCGGCGGTCGAGGGCCCCGAGCCCGACTACCCCGCCGACGAGCGCACCCCGCTCGAGCGCTACCGCCATCCCGAGCTCTACCGATCGACCACCCACGGCATCGTCGACTACTCCGAGGACGTCTCCTCGAAGGACCTCTACAGCGCCGCCGGCGAGGGCTTCGACTCGGTCGAGCTGATCAAGCGGTTCACCACGGCGACGATGGGACCGAGCCAGGGCAAGCTCGAGACGGTCAACACCGTCGCCGTGCTCGCGGAAGCGCGGGGCGAGACGATCGCCGAGGTCGGCACCACCGTCTGGCGGCCGCCGTACGCGCCGATCTCGCTCGGCGCACTCGCCGGACGGATCAACGAACCGAAGCGGGTCAGCGTTCTGCAGCCCTGGCACGAGGCCAACGGCGCCACGCCGATCCTCGCCGGCCAGTGGGTGCGGCCCGAGCACTACGGCGACCCGGCCGCCGAGGTGCGCAACACCCGCACCAACGTCGGCATCATCGACGTCACCCCGCTCGGCAAGCTCGACCTGCAGGGCCCCGACGTTCCGAAGCTCCTCAGTTTGCTCTACACGAACAAGTGGATGGCGCTGCCGATCGGCGGCGTGCGCTACGGCCTGATGTGCGCCGAGGACGGCGTCGTGCTCGACGACGGTGTCACCGCTCGCCTCGGCGAGGAGCACTACCTGATGACCACGACGTCGTCGGGTGCCGCCACGATCTGGAACTGGATCGAGATGTGGCTCCAGACCGAACACCCGGATTGGCAGGTCCACGTCACGCCGGTGACCACCGGGCTGACGTCGATCAACATCGCCGGCCCCAACTCGCGTGAGCTGCTCGGCCGACTGACCGACGACATCGACCTCGACGCCGAGGCGTTCCCGTACATGAACGTCCGGCAGGGCAGCATCGCCGGCGTCGAGCACTGCATCACCTGGCGGATCGGCTTCACCGGCGAGCTCTCCTACGAAATCCACGTGCCCTCGGGCCACGCGGTGCACGTCTGGGAGCAGCTGCTCGAGCAGGGTGCCGATCTCGGCGTGAAACCGTTCGGCCTCGAGGCGCAACGCATCATGCGACTCGAGAAGGGCCACTTCATCGTGGGTCAGGACACCGACGGCCTGTCCAAGGCTCCGGTCACCGGCCTGAATCCACTGCTGAAGCTCGACAAGGACGATTGGGCGGGCCTGCCCGAGGTCGCCTGGACCATGGAGTCCGGCGACCACCCCGTCATCGTCGCCTGCCAGCCCGACGACGGCTCGATCGTTCCCGAGGAGGCGGCCCAGATCCTGCGGGCCGGCACCAACGAGATCGTCGGCCGCATCACGTCGAGCCGCATGTCGCCCACGCTCGAACGGTCGATCTGCCTGGCGCAGGTCACCAAGGAGTTCGCCGCCGCCGGCACCTCGCTCGAGGTGCTGCTCGTGAGCGGCGAACGCATCACGGCGACGGTGCAGCAACACCACGCCCACTTCGATCCGGAAGGAGAGCGGCTCCGTGGCTAGCGCAGAAACTCGCACGCCTGGCGGCGTGACGATCACCCATGTCGATCCGATGCCGAAGGCGAGCGTGCGGGCGGCCATCGACACCCCCGCCGCCTCGACCCTGAGCCTTCCGTTCGGCGCGGCCGAGCAACGCGGCGACGCGCTCGTCGCCCGCATCCGGCCCGACGAGTGGTATCTGCTCGGCGCAGGCGCATCAGCGATGGTCGAGACGCTCGACCTGAGCGGCTATGCGTCCACCGTCGACATCTCCCACTCGCGGCACGCGATCCGCGTCACCGGCGCGCACGCAGCAGACGCCCTGGCCAAGCTGTGCAGCACCGACTTCTCCGATCCCATGTCGCCCGACGGCGCGGCCTGGAGCGGGCGGATCGCCGGTGTCACCTGCGACATCATCCGAGACGACGACGGCGGCACCCGCAGCTACCTGCTGCTCTTCGACGGCAGCTTCGCCATGTACTTCCTCGGTGCTCTCGAAGACGCGGCCGCGGAGTTCTGATCAACTGGCGTGGTGACCGGCCGCTTCCGCACCCGCCCCACCCGCCCGCTCGGCATCTGGTCGATCAACGGCTGGCGGCTGAAGGCCTACGCCATCACGCTCGACGACGAACCGATCACGACGGCGGTCCTCGGTGCGGTGCACACCCTCCTGGCGGCCGAGATCCCGTCGACCGACACCGACGACGTCGGCTTCGCGATCGTGCACCACGGAGCCGAACAGGTCTGGGTGCTCGCCGACCTGTGGAGCGGCGACATCCTCTCCCAGCACACGTTCTGCGCCGACCTCGACACGCCGACGGCGTTTCGCCCCGTCCCGGCCGGCGGACCCACGGCGTGCGTGTGGGAGTTGGCGGTCCATGCCCACGAACGAGACGCGTTCGTCGCCCACGTGCTCGATCCGCTCGACGGCCCCGACGTCGCGGCCTACCTGGCCGACCGGCTCACGATCACCTGATCAGCCGAAGATGCCCGTCGGCAGACCATCGATCGACTCGGTGTTCTTGCGGCGCCAGTAGTCGGTGAGTTCGTCGTCGCTCATCGCTGCGTAGAACGGCTCGAGCTCCTCGTCGGCCCGAATCGCGTCGAGCGACATGACGGGGACACCCGATCCGCACGACGTCGCCACCGAGTCGATGTCGAGGACGAACACCTGGCGGGAGCCGGCCAACTCGGGGAGATCCGCGATCGCGTCGCCCCACCCGTCGTTGCGGGGGTGGAGCACCCGGGCCGTGCCGTACACACGCAGGATCATCGGCATGTCGGTGAACGAGCAGAACATGAGGGTCATGCGCCCGGTGGCGGCGACATGGGCCGCGGTCTCGTTGCCGCTGCCGCTGAGGTTCAGCCAACGGATGCGTCGAGGGTCGTCGATGCGGAGCGTGTCGAGGCCCTTCGGCGAGACGTTGACCCGGCCGGCCTTGGCGGCGGTCGCGACGAAGAACATCGGCTGCGACTCGATGAAGTCGATGAGCTGGGGGGTGAGGGCGTCCATGGCGCCATTGTCGCGCCCGGGTGAGACGTCAGCCGCGGGGCCGCTCGTGGTCGGGGTCGTAGATGCCGTGCTCGTGGCGCACGGCCGACAGGTCGACGCCGTAGCCGTCGATCGTGAAGCCGTCGACGGTGTCGGCGTGGCGGCCCTCGACGTAGCCGAGACAGACCCGCTCACCGGTGCGGAAGCCCTCCGACGCCGAGGTCACGAAACCGACGGCCTCACCATCGACCCGGATCGGGGCCGACGGCGGCGGGTCGCCGGCCGGGCCGGGCATCGACGAGATGTCGACGGTCCAGACGCCGTAGCTCCAACCGACCGGCTGCTCGGCCATCGCCCGGGCGGCGTCACGGCCGATGAAGTCGGGCTTGTCGAGATCGAGGAAGCGGTCGAGGCCGACGTCGAACGGCGTGTACTCCACGCCGAACTCGCTCCCCCACCCGTGGTACCCCTTCTCGACGCGCATCGCGTTGAGCGCATACGAGCCGAAGTCGCGCAGGCCGAGATCCTCACCCACCGACCACAACGCCTCGTAGAGCTGGACGAGATCGGCATCGTCGACGTGGAGCTCCCACCCGAGCTCGCCGACGAAGCTGACACGCAGGGCGGTCACCATCACGCCTGCGACCTCGATCTCACGAAGCGACATCCACGGGGCGGCCGCCTTCGAGAGGTCGGCGTCGGTGAGGCGTGACAGCAACTCCCGCGAGTTCGGACCCATCACCATCAGCGTCGACGTACGGTCGGCCCCCAGCGTCAGGTCGACGGAGCCGTCATCTGGCAGGTGCTGCTGGAGCCAGTCGAAGTCGCGCTCGCGAGCGGCGGTCGGGCCGAGCCAGAGGAAGTGGTCGTCGCCGAAGCGGCCGATCGTGGCCTCGCTCCACACCGTGCCGTTGGGACGCAGCAGGTACGAGAGCCGCACACGGCCGACGCCGGGCAGGCGAGTGCAGATGATGCGGTCGAGGAAGTCGGCGGCGCCGGGGCCGGAGATCTCGTAGCGGGTGAAGCCGCCGTGATCCATCACACCGACGGCATCGCGCACGGCTCGGCACTCCTCGGCGACGGCATCGTGCCAGTGCTCGTCGCGGTAGCTGAGCGTGTGGTGGCTGTACTCGTCGGCGCCGAACCAGAACGCACGCTCCCAGCCGGCGATCTGCCCGAAGCGGGCGCCCTTGGCGGCGAGCGTGTCGTAGAGCGCGGTCTGCTGCACCGGACGGGCCGAGGTCCACATGCGGTGCGGGAACGGCGCGCCGTACTGGTGCTCGTACATCTCCCGCACGCGGGTGTTCGCGTAGGAGTCACGGCCCGAACCGGCGAGCGACCAGCCGCCGAAACGTCGGGGATCCCACGGCCACACGTCCCACTCGGTGTCGCCACCGGTGATCATCTCGGTGAGGACCTTGCCCGCAGCGGCGGCGTGGGTGATGCCGATCTGCACACCGACCGCTTGATAGAAGCCCTCGACGCCGGGCGCCGGACCGATGAGCGGGTTCATGTCGGGCGTGTAGGTGATCGGACCGTTGACGAACTCGGCGATGCCGACCTCGCCCAGCATCGGCACGTGGGCCATCGCCAGCTCGGCGATCTCGGCGATGCCCTCGTCGTCGGGGGCGAACAGCGACGCATCGAAGACGTCGGGCTTGCCGTCCTCCCACACCGTGCGGCCCTCGTGGCCGTAGTTGCCGAACAGCAGACGGTCGTTCTCGCGCCGCAGGTAGAACATGATCTCCGGGTCTCGCACGAGCGGGAAGATCTCGGTGTTCTCGGCCAACTCGGGCACGGCACCGGTGACGAGGTACTGGTGCTCGAGCACGGCGAGCGGCACCTCGATGCCGGCCATCGCCGAGATGTCGGCGCCGTAGAAGCCGGCCGCGTTGATGACGATGTCGCAATCGATGGCGTAGGTCTCGCCAGCCCCATTGCCTGACGATGGCGCGACGTGCACTCGCCAGCGGGCGTCGGTCCCGTCGAGCCGATCGATGCCGACCACCCGTGAGTGACGACGCACCTCGGCCCCCATCGCTCGCGATCGACGGGCCAACGACTGGGTGAGTCCGCTCGGGTCGATGTCGCCCTCGTACGGATCGAGCAGCCCGGCGATGACGGTGCCGTCGTCGGACCAGTACGGATGCATCGCCTCCATCTCGGCCGGCAACACGATCTGCAGGTCGAACCCGAGGCCGGTCGCAATGGCGACGAGATGATGGAAGTGATCGATGCGCTCGGGCGTGTGGCCGGGCCAGAACGCCTTGGTGTGGCGATACGTGATCGGGTCGTCGGGATCGTCGGCCAGCTTCGAGTAGGTCTCCCACGCGTAGTTGCCGGCTCGTTGACCGAGCCAGTTGTTGGAGAACGTCGGGACGTTGCCGGCCGCGTGCCACGTCGAGCCCGCGGTGAGCTCGTGCTTCTCGATCAGCACCGAATCGCACCGACCGGCGGCGGCCAGGTGCCACTGGATCGACGCACCGACGGCACCACCGCCGATGACGACGATCTCGACTGCATCATCGGCTCGCCTTCGTTCCGTGCGGCTCGAAGGATCACTCACTCGTGACTCTCCAGATGGATCGGGAAGGCCGCACGGGCGGCGGCTTCGTTCGTTGTGTCGAGATGCCCGGGGCGACCGGCCGCGAGGATCTCGGCCACCCGCTGACCCGCAGCGTCCCAGATGCTCGGCTCGCCCGCCGACACCCACTCCGACACCGACTGTCGGTCGCCGAGGTCGGGGTAGACGTACTCGCTGCGCATCAGCTCGAGCGTCTGGGCGCTGCCGAGGTAGTGCCCCTCGCCGCCGACGACTTCTTCGATGATGGCGAGGTCGAGGTACGACGGATCGACCTCGACGCCGCGCACCGACCGCAGGATCGCGCCACACATGTCGGCGTCGATCACGAGGATCTCGGGGCTCGCCACCATGATCGAACCGAGCATGCCGACCGAGAGCTGCACCATGTCGGCGCCGGCCTGGGCCGAGAGCGTGACCGTGTAGCTCTTCTCGTAGCCGGCCTGGGCATCCGCGGTCTTCGACTCGGTGATGCCGGCCGACACCGCATTGGGGATGTCGAGGTCGCGCAGCAACTGCGCCGCGGCGGCGGAGACGACGGCGGCCTCACCGCTGCCACCGGTCATCGCGCCGGTGCGCAGATCGGAGACGAACGGCATGAAGGCGTGGATGCAGGGATGGCCGGGCTTGATCGCGTCGGCCAACACGACACCGGCGAGGATCTCGGCGAGACCCTGAGCGAGCGAACCGGCGAGCGACGGCGGCGACGTCGCCCCTGCCTGCCCGGCCGAGCAGGTCTGGACGATCATCCCCCGCTCGATCGCCCGCTCCATGATCTCGCAGCCCTCGGGCGAGAAGCGCAGCGGTGGCACGACGTGCACCACGACCGCCATCGAGAACGGCTGGGCGGCGAAGCGGCCCTCGCCACCCAGCATGGTGTCGAACAGGTCGACCACCGGGTCGACGGTGTCGGCCGACGTGAAGCTCACGCCGGTCGGCTTCGCCGTCGCCGCGGTGACGGCGAAGGCGGTGTTGAGATCGAGTTCGAGGGGATCGGCGACGTCGCGGGCCACGAGCGGCCGCAGCCCGTAGTGGATGTTGGGCAGCTCGTCGACGACGCGCATCATCGTCCACAGATCGCCGAGCACCGAGTCGCGATAGGTCCCCGTAGCGGCGTCGAGCATCTGCACCGCCGCACCGCCGGTGCCGATGTGCACGCCTCTGCCACCGATCGACACGCCCCGATCGTCGATGAAGCCCGGGAGCTCGACCGTCGACGGCGCCCGTTCGAGCGCGGCCTCGACCATCGGCCGAGGAAGGAGGATGCGGCCGTCGTCGCGGCGACGCCCTCCGACGGCGAGCAGCAACTCGGCGTAGCGGTCCGGTGCATCGGCCATGCCGACGTGTTCGAGCATCTCGAACGCGTGCTCGACGATCCGGTCGCGTTCGACATCGGACAGCGGCCGGTAGGCGCCACCGGTCGGCGCCGGGGTCACCGCCGGCTGGGGCGGCGGTGCCGGGCGAGTGCGGTTGCCGCGGCGAGCCATCTAGCGCCGCTCCGCGTCGCGCCGATCGTCGACCGCTCGGGCCACGCTCACGAGCCCGCCAGCCGGTTGACGGTCGCCAGCATCTGTTCGACCTCGGCTCGCGTGTTGTAGTGGCTCGCCGACGCACGAACACAGTTCTCGATGCCGAGTGGTTCGAGCACGGTCGCGGAGTAGTAGTCGCGCTTGCGGGCGTGGGTGCGCACCCCGTCCGCGTTGAGCTGGTCGACGACATCGAGGCTGTCGTGGCCGTCGATGAGGAACGACACCATGCCCGAACGGTGCTCGCTGGTGGTCGGGCCGATCACGGTCACGTTGTCGAGCTGTCCGAGGCCGGGCAGCCCGCCGGTTCCCCACATCATCGCGTCGACGAGATCCTGTTCCTGGTCGCCGATCGCGGCGGCGGCAGCCTCCAGACGGGCCCGAGCGGGGACCTCCGGGTCGCCGACCTCGCCGCCCAGCCACTCGAGGTATCGGACGACCTCGGAGAAGGCGGCGTAGGCGGACGCATCGCGGGTGCCGAGTTCCCAGACGTCGGCCGGCGCGCCGTCGAGCTGATCGTGAGGTGCGGTCGCCAGGCGATCCGACACCCACGCGACACCGAAGTTGTGGCGGGAGAAGAACTTGTACCCGCTCACGACGTACCCGTCGACGTCGTAGTCGTCGATGTCGACGCGGCCGTGGGCGGCGTGCTGGATGCCGTCGACGATGATGAAGCAGTCCGGGGCGACCGTTCGGATCTCGGCTGCGATCGCCGCCACGTTGACGTGCATGCCGGTGACCGGGCTGGCGTGGATGATCGTCGCCACCGCGAGATCGGGGGTGAGCGCCGGTCGGTACTGGTCCACGCTGACGACCGTGGTGTCGACGTCGAACCCGACCTGCTCGTAGCGCATCTCGGCGACCTCGGCCCACCGCCGACAGGCGCTGTAGGTGGCGGGGTGTTCGAGGTTGCTCCCGATCACGACCGAACCCTCGCTCGCGAGCACCGCGTTGCGGATCAACCGGCCGAGCAGCTCGGTGCCGGTCTCGCCCACGAACACCGAACCGGTCGAGGCGCCGAGCGCCAGTTTCATGTCGGCACGGCCCTGCGCGATCACGTCCATCAGGTACCGGGACGCCGGGTTGGCGCGGCCCTGGTTGTCGGGGAACGCCATCAGCTCCGCCGTGCGTTCGACCGCCGCCTTCAACGTGAGCGAACCGCCGGCGTTCTCGAAGAAGACCCGTGGTCCCTGCACCGGGCAGACGTCGGTGTGGTGGAAGCGATTGCGGATGGCGGCGAGGAGGTCCGGCTCGAAGGGCATCAGCGAGGATGCTAGGACCTCCACCATGCCAGTCCGTTCGATCGCCACGTTTCAGGCTCGCCCCGGGCACGGTGCCGCGTTCGAAGCCGCGTACCGGGAGGGAAGGTTCCTCGAGCGGGCGGTCACCAACCCCGGGTTCATCCGAGGCGAACTCCTGCGAACCGTCGACGATCCCGACCGGTTCATCGCCATCGCCGAGTGGGTCGACGCCGATGCCTACGCCGCGTGGCAGGCCGCCTACGACACCCTGCCCGAGGGGCCCACGACCGCCATGTTCGCCGCGCTCGACGGGGGTCCGGTCTCGCTCGTCGGCGACGTCATCCTCACCGCCGACCGCGACACCACCGAGGCGCCGTCGTGACCACCCCGACCGGACGTCTGCACGCGATCGTCGAGCAGGGACTCTGCATCGGCTGCGGCCTCTGCGAAGCGATCGCGCCCGACTCGATCGAGGTCCGCAAGGCGGACACCGGCTTCGAGGTGCCGTTCGTGATCGGCGACCTCGACCACGCCACGGTCGACCGAATCTACGACGTCTGCCCGGGTACGCGGATCGAGGGGTTGCCCGACCGGCTGGTCGAGCCCGACACCACCGTCGACCCGGTGTGGGGCCCGTGGCGACGCATCGTCCGGGCCTGGGCGGGCGATCCGCACGTGCGCCACGTCGGCTCGACCGGCGGCGTGCTCACCGCCCTCGCGCAGTACCTCCTCACATCGGGTCGGGTCGACTTCGTCCTCCACGCCAAGGCGTCGACGAGCGAGCCCACCTTCGGCGAGCCGACGATCAGCTTCACCGACGCCGAGATCCTGGAGGGCGCAGGGTCGCGCTACGGCCCCACCGCGACCCTCCGCACCATCACCGACGCGCTCGATCGAGATCGACCGTTCGCGTTCATCGGGACACCGTGCGACATCTCCGCGCTCCGGAACCACGCCCGGCACGACCCCCGGGTCGACACCCTCGTGCGGTACTGGATGACACCGGTGTGCGGCGGCTTCGGTGAGCCGCAGTTCACCACCGACTTCGTCGCCGGCCTCGGGATCGACCCCGACACCGTGACCGCGCTGCGCTACCGCGGCTTCGGCTGCCCCGGCCCGACCCGCATCGAGTCCGAGACCACGACCGTCGAGGCGCACTATCTCGACTACTGGGGCGACGACGACAGTCAGTGGGGGCTGCCGTGGCGCTGCAAGATCTGCCCGGACGGGATCGGCGAGGCGGCCGACATCGCCGCGAGCGACACGTGGCCCGGCGGTTCACCGACCCGCGAGGAGAGCGAGACCGATCTCGGCGTCAACGCGATCATCGCCCGCACGGTCGCGGGAGCCGAACTGCTCGCAGCGGCCGAGGCCGACGGTGCCCTGGTCGTCGAACGCGACATCGGCGTCGACGACATGAGCGAGTACCAGCCGCATCAGGTCCGCAAGAAGCACCAGGCGGGACTTCGGATCGAGGCGATCGGACTGGCCGGACGGATCCGCCCCGAGACGGCCCGCCTCCGAATCGACGAACTCGCCGCCGAACACCCGGTCGAGGTGCGCGCCGCGGCGATCGCCGGCACCCGACGACGGATCGAGGCCGGCAAGGCGACCCTGCCGACGCCGCGACGATGACGTCGCCGACACAGGTCCTCGATCTCGACGTCGACCGCCGCATGGCGATCGTCAACGGCACGGTCAAGGTGGCGCTCGTCCTCGCCTTCGTCGTCGCGATCGGGTTCGAGCCCGACACGGTCGAGGGCAAGGCGATGGGGTTCCGCGCGCCGCTGTTCCTGGCGCCGGCCGTCCTCGTGCCGCTGCTCGCCCATCGACGGTCGTGGGACCCGTACCCCCACACCGCAGACGCGCTGCTGTCCGCCCCGTTCCTGCTCGACACGCTCGGCAACCTCTTCGGCTTCTACAACGACTTCGTCGCGACCGACGACGTCCTGCACGCCGTCAACTGGATCCTCCTGGTCGGCGCGTTCCACGCCTTCCGCTTCCGCAACGTCCATCACCAGCACGACGCCGTGCTCCTGGGGTACGGGTTCGGCGCGATCGCGATCATCTGGTGGGAGGTCCTCGAGTGGGCGGTCAGCGAGGACGGGTTCGGGGGTGCCGGTGGGCTGGCCCTCACCTACGAGGACACCATCGCCGATCTGTTCCTCTCCTCGACGGCCGGTCTCGTCGGGTCGTTCCTCGCGATCCGGTGGCTCGGCCCGAGACGCGACTGAGGTCCGCCACGGTGGGTGGGATCGACCCGAGCCCTTTCGGCGCAACGTGACCTCCCACTAGGTTCGGTCGAACACAACCAGGAGGATCTCCCATGCGTGTTCGGCGGAACGCGGGAAGCTCGACCATGCGGCTCATCGCCGCCCTGTCCATCGCGGCACTCGTCGCGGCCGGTTGCGGAGGCGGTGACGACGACGCCCCCGAGTCGGGCAGCGACGCACCGACGACCGATGGCGGCGACGACACCGCAGCGACCGACGACGGCGGCGATGGCACCGGCGACGGAACCGCCGACGACGGCGGGTCGACGGACGATAGCGATGGCGACGACGACACCAGCGCTCCGGCGGTCGAGGGCGTCGCTGCGGGGACGGCGACCGTGACGATCGGCGATGTCACCTATGTCGCCGACCAGCAGGCCGTGTGCGTGCAGATCGGCGAAGCGATCGGAGGCTCCTGGAGCAACGGGGAGGACATCTCGATCTCGATCGACCTTCCGCCCCAGGACTGGGAGACGTCGAGCGACGGATGGACGGCCCCGACGGTGCGCGTCGACGACGACAGCGACGCCACCACCCCGAAACAGTTCCAGGCGAACCCGGAGATGGCCTCGATGCTGAGCATCGACGAGGACGCGTCGACGGTCACGAGCTGGGCGGTCGACGGTGCATCGGCGTCGGGCACCGGGGTCTTCGTCGAGTTCTTCGGCTCGATGGCGGCGATCAGCCTCGGTGAGGATGCGCCCGCACCGGTCGAGGGCACGTTCTCGCTCACCTGCGAGTAGCCGACGCGCCCAGGCCGGCTCAGGGGTCGGCTTGCTCGACGGTCCACACCGGACCGCAGCAGGAGTCGATCTGCATCGGTGGGTCGGTGGAGAACTCGGCGACGACGACACCGGCGGTGTTCGTGACGCTCACGAAGATCCGCCCTTCCGTCCAGCCATCGGAGAACGCACCGGTGTCGACCTGCTGATGGCTCCCGCCATGCAGCTGCGCCTCGGCACACGCCCCGAAACAGACTCGCACTACCCCCGCCGGCATCGGCTCCGCAAAGGCGACCTCGAGGACGCGGTCCCCTGCCGGCGCACCGCAGCTGCAGTCCTCCCGGCTACAGCCCGCAGCAACGAGCAACGCGGCGAGCGTCAGATACCGCCACATCGGAGCGACGGTACCGAAAGATCAACCGATCTTCGAGCGAGAACCGCCGGATCGGCGCGGACGTGGGCCGACGATCGATCGGTACCCTCGAAAACATGTCCGGAAATAGCACTGTGCAGATTGGTTCCCTCGAAATCGCCCAGCCGCTCCACGACTTCGTCGAGACGGCCCTGACCCCCGGCTCCGGGGTTGCCGCCGCCGACTTCTGGGCCGCACTCGAGGCGGTGCTCGCCGACATGAGCCCCCGCAACGCCGCCCTGCTGGCGCGACGCGACGAGATCCAGGACAAGGTCGACGCCTACCTGATCGCCAACAAGGGCAGCCACGACCAGGCCGACTATCTCGCCTTCCTCCGAGAGATCGGCTACCTGGAGGACGCACCGCGCGACGTCGCCGTCGCGACCAGCAATGTCGACGTCGAGATCGCCGGCACCGCCGGGGCTCAGCTCGTCGTGCCGCTCGACAACTCCCGCTACGCGCTCAACGCCGCCAACGCCCGGTGGGGTTCGCTCTACGACGCGCTCTACGGCACCGACGTCATCTCCGACGAGGGCGGTGCCGAGGCCGGCCGCGGGTACAACCCGGTGCGAGGCGCCAAGGTCATCGCCTGGGGCCGCGCGTTCCTCGATTCGCATGCTCCGCTCGCCGAGGGCACCCACGCCGACTCGACCGGCTATGCGATCGTCGACGGTGCACTGCAGGTGTCGCTCGGCGACACCGCGACCGGTCTCGCCGACCCATCCCAGTTCGTCGGCTATGCCGGCGACACCGCCGACCCGACCAACGTGTTGCTGCGCAAGCACGGCCTGCACGCCGACATCCGCATCGACCGCACCGACGACATCGGGTCCGACGATGCCGCCGGGGTCGCCGACATCGATCTCGAGTCGGCCGTCTCGTCGATCATGGACTGCGAGGACTCCGTCAGCGCCGTCGACGCCGACGACAAGGTCGTCGTCTACGGCAACTGGCTCGGTCTGATGAAGGGCGACCTGGTCTCCACCTTCCAAAAGGGCGGCCAGACGATGGAGCGTCGCCTCAACGGCGACCGCACCTACACCGCCGCCGACGGCTCCGAACTCGTGATGCAGGGGCGAGCCTGCATGCTCGTCCGCAACGTCGGCCACCACCTCACCACCGACGCCGTCACGATGGACGGGGAACCGATCTTCGAGACGATCCTCGACTGCTTCGTCACCTCGCTCGCCGCCAAGCACGACCTGCTCGGCAACGGCGACTTCCGCAACAGCCGCACCGGCTCGATCTACATCGTGAAGCCCAAGATGCACGGCGCCGACGAGGTCGCCTGGGCCGTCGAACTGTTCGGTCGGGTCGAGGCGGCCCTCGGGCTCGAGCCGAACACGCTCAAGATGGGGATCATGGACGAGGAGCGCCGCACGTCGCTCAACCTCGCCGCCGCCATCGAGCAGGCACGCGAGCGCGTGGTCTTCATCAACACCGGCTTCCTCGATCGCACCGGCGACGAGATCCACACCGACATGGAAGCCGGCCCGATGCTCAAGAAGGGCGACATGAAGGGCGCCACCTGGCTCCTCGCCTACGAGGATTCCAACGTCGACACCGGCCTCGCCGCCGGGATGCAGAACCGGGCCCAGATCGGCAAGGGCATGTGGGCCAAGCCCTCGGAGATGGCCGAGATGCTGGCGACCAAGGCCGGGCATCCACAGTCCGGTGCCACGTGCGCATGGGTGCCGTCGCCGACCGCAGCGACCCTGCACTCGACCCACTACTTCGACGTCAACGTCGCCGCCCGCCAGGAGGAGATCCAGGGTCGCACCCCGCGCTCGGTCGAGGAACTCACGACGATCCCGCTGCTCGCGGGTGAGCTGACCGAGGACGAGATCCAGACCGAGCTCGACAACAACTGTCAGTCGATCCTGGGCTATGTCGTCCGTTGGGTCGGCCAGGGCGTCGGCTGCTCGACCGTCCCCGACATCGACGACGTCGGCCTGATGGAGGATCTCGCCACGCTGCGGATCTCGAGTCAGCACGTCGCCAACTGGCTGCACCACGGTCTCGTGTCCGAGGCCCAGGTCACCGAGGCGATGCAGCGCATGGCGATCGCAGTCGACGGCCAGAACGCCGACGACGAGGTCTACGAGCCGATGGCGACCGACTACGAGACGTCGATCCCCTTCCAGGCCGCGCTGGCGCTCGTGCTCGACGGGCGGGCGCAGAAGAACGGGTACACCGAGGCGATCCTGCGTCGACATCGCCGCGAGCAGAAGGCCGCCCACGCCGGCTGACCGGCGCGGGCGCGCTTTCTCGGCCGCCAGCCGATCGGTACCGTCGCAGTATGCGCAAGGTGGCCGTGGCGCTCGTGGTGCTGGCGGGTTCGCTCGTCGTCGCGTCGCCGGTCGGTGCTGGCGGGACCTGGTTCGACACCGACCGCGACTCCTACGAACCGGGCGACGACGTGACGGTCCTGGCGCACGTCGGCGGGCCTGGCCCAACGCTCGCGGTGCACGGGTGGCTCACCGGGCTGAATCCATGGGGCGACAACGACCCCTCCATCGATCCGACGTTCGAGTGGTATCTGGGCGTGATGGACGTGCACCGCGTCGACCACGCCAACGGCACCACCACCGCTCGGCTGAGTCTGACGTTCACGCTGCCCGACGACCTCCCTCCGGGGGTGTACGGATTCAACCACTGCTTCGACGGGTGCGACCGTGGCTTCGGCGACCTCATCGGTGCACCGGTCGCCGTCGGGGTGCCGGGGTTCGGTCGGGAGTTGTGGTGGCCCGACTGGGAGCCTGAGATCGCCGACCTCCCCGACGATGTGGTGATGCGCACGGCGAGCGGGCGTACGGCTGCGGAGCTGCGAGCTGCCGGCTGGCCCCGCCCCGTCGACATGGTGGCGGTCGACACGCCAGCGACACCGACGACCCCACCCGATGCATCAGCCATGTTCTGGAACGTGGACTTCGATGAGGCCACGGACGTCCCGTCGCCGACGACCACCGTCGCGGCGAACACAACCACGACGGCACCGACAACCACGACGACGACCGCTGCGCCGACCACGACGGCCGTACCCCCGACCACCGTCACGGTGACGACGACGGGAGCGACGGCATCGTCGGGCGAGGCGGCGGCGCCGGCCATCGACGCCGGCGAGCCACCCGAGTCGGGCGCCGGCGGCGCCCCGGTCGGCATCGTGGCCCTGACCGTCGTCGCCGTGGGTCTCGGTACAGCCGCATTCGGGTTCGCCCGCTCGACCCGCGCCCGTTCTGCGGCAACTTCGGCCCCAGCCGGCTGACGAACCGCCTACCATCAGACCCTCGGACGACCTGGGGGATGTCACATGGATCGGTTCTGGCGACAGCTGGGGTGGCAGCTCGGCGAGAAGTGGAAGCTGGTCTCCGCCGCGCTGCTGGTGATCACGGTGGCGCTGGCCGCCGTCGGGCTCCCGCAGGTCAACTTCGCGACCGGTCAGGACAGCTACCTGAACCCCGACTCCCAGATCGCCATCGACAACGTCGACTTCCAGGACAACTTCGGCGGCGAGACGGTCATCTTGTTGTTCTCCGCGGAGGAGGGCCACGACGTCGCCGACCTGTTCGCAGGCGACAACCTCGCCGCCCTGCAGGCTGTGACCGACGAACTCCGCGAGGTCGACGACGTCCATGCGGTCGTCACGCCCTACGTGTCGCTGACCTTCTCGGACAATCTGCTCGCCGGCGGTGTCGGCACCAACGCCCTTCTCTCGGCCCAGGCCCGCGACACCGAGGACGCCGAGGCCCGCCAGGCCGACATCGCGACGGCGCTCGCCCGCCTCGGCGCGGTCCCCGGCGAGGACCGGGTCATCGGTGATCCCGTCTACAACGACCTGCTGATCTTCGGCAACGAGGGCTACGACGGCGCCGAGCCGCCCGCTCGCGACGAACTGCAGGTCCGCCGCTCGCTGCGGTCGACCTTCCCGAATGTCGACGGCCGGGCCCCCAACAGCGTCGCGGTCGGCGGCGTGATCCTCACCGGCAACGCCGACCTCGACCAGCAGGCCGAGGCCACCGACGCCATCCTCGCCATCCTCGACGACTTCGAACTCGACGGCTTCGACCTGACCGTCACCGGTTCGCCGGTGTACCTGCAGGAGATCAACGACTACCTGCAGGGCGGCATGGTCACCCTCGGTCTCGCCGCCCTCGTCGTGATGGCGGTCGTGTTGGCGCTCATCTTCCAGGTCCGCTGGCGTCTGCTCCCGCTGCTCGCCGTGCTGATCGGCGTGATCTGGGCGTTCTCGATCGTCGCCCTCCTCGGCATCGATCTCTCGCTGGTGACCATCTCGGGTCTGCCGATCCTGATCGGCCTCGGCATCGACTTCGCCATCCAGATCCACAACCGGGTCGAGGAAGAGGTCGTGCTCGACCACGATCAGCATCCGATCAGCGAATCGATGCGCAACGTCGCGCCGCCCCTCATCGTCGCGGTCATCGCCGCCGTCGTCGCCTTCCTCTCGCTCCAGATCAGCCTGGTTCCGATGATCCGGGACTTCGGTGTGCTGCTGTCGATCGGCGTGATCTCCCTCCTGGTGACCGGCATCGTCTTGCCCGGCATGATCCTCGGCGTCCGGGAGTGGACCGGCCGCACGAAGGAACGGGGCGACTCGCGGGTCGAGAAGGTCGTCGTCGGCCTCGGCGGACTCCCCGTCTCGACCGGCCCGGCACTCATCGCCATCTCACTCGTGCTGTTCGTCGGCGGCGTGTTCGCCGAGGGCAGCGCCCAGATCCAGTCCGACCCGCTCGAGTGGATCGACCAGGACAGCGACGTCGTCGCCGACGTCGAGCAACTCGAGGACGAGACCGGGTTCTCGACCACCCTCGGCGTCCTCGTCTCGGCCAACAACATCTACGAACCCGAGGTGATCGGCCTCATCCACGACTTCACCGTCGCGGCCGAGAACCGCGCCGACGGCGCCGTCGTGTCGAGTTCGAGCCTGGTCAACACGATGGGCAAGATCATCAAGGTCGGTGACGACGACGCGGACCTGGCCCCGACCCGAGACGACATCGTCGCGGCGGCCGAGGTCATGCCGCCCGACATCGCCGCGGTGCTGGTCGACGATTCCGCCGATCCGTTGGCCGCCACATCGACCCAGCTCAACCTGCGAATCGCACCGGCCAGCCTCGAGGAGCGCGCCGACATCGTCGCCGAACTCGAAGCCGATCTCGACGCTCGCATCGAGGCGCTGGGCGGGACGATCGCGGCCGACAGCATCCTGCTGACCGACCTGCCCGACGGCCAGGATGCGGTCCGTGCGACCCCCGCGGGCCTCGCCACCGTCGGCATCGGCCTGCTCGAGAACCTGTCGGCCAACCGGGCCAACCTGACCTATCTCGCCCTGCTCGCCGTCGGCGTCTGGTTGATCATTCGGCTCCGCAGCCTCTCGCGCACCCTGCTGGCGCTCGTACCGGTCGTGCTCGCGGTCGGCGTGTCGTCGCTGATCGTCGGGCTCGCCGGGATCGAACTCAGCCCGCTCACCACCGTCGGCGGGCCGTTGGTGATCGCCACCTGTGCGGAGTTCTCCGTCCTCATCCTCGGCCGCTATCTCGAGGAACGTCAGAGCGGCCTCGAACCCACCGAAGCGAGTGAGCGGGCGGCCCGCCGAACCGGTCGAGCGTTCTTCACCTCGGCCATGACGACGATCGGCGGCTTCGCCGTGCTGATCGGCTCAGCCCTGCCACTGCTTCGCGACTTCGGCCTGGTCGTCACCCTCAACGTGGCGATCGCCCTCCTCGCGGCCCTCGTCGTCATGCCGCCGCTCTCGATGTGGGTCGACAACCGTGGATGGCTCGGCTTCGGCGACACGATCGATCCCGAACGCGGCGTGATCCTCGCGGCGCCGGCACCCGGTCCCCAGACGCCGGCCGCCGTCGTCGGCGGTGTCGCCATGCTCGCCGGCTCGATCGGGGTCTACGCGGCCGCCGAGACCGAGGACGGCGAAGCCAGCGAGGTCGCGTTCGTCGCGATCGAGGCCACGACGACCACCACGACCACCACGACGACCACCACGACGACCACGGTGGCCCCCGCCGACGACGAGGACGGTGGCGACGCCGACGAACCCACCACCACCGAGGCAGCCGGTACCGAGATCGACCCGAGCGGCTTCCCGAGCGACCCGCCCGCGGCCGACGCCGACATCGCTGCGACCGCGCTGTTCCCGGCGCTCGTCGACGGTGCGGGCGTGGCGCCCAACGTCGCCAACTGCGCGATCGCCACCCTGCTCGAGGAGACCGACGGTCTGACCCTCGTCAACGCCGGCATCCTCGACGCGGCGCCGGCGGCGGTCGAGCCCGTGCAGCGCGCCGCCTTCGCCTGCGGCATCACACCGGAGCAGTTCGACGTTGCGCTCACCGCCTTCCTCGGCGGCTGATCGACCGCCGACCGCCCCTCACTCGTCCTGTTCGGTGCAGTTCTCCGGCACATAGTCCCCCGCCAGTTCGAAGTCGCGGCACTCGAAGAAGCGTGGGTGGTTCGCACCGATGTACAGACCGGCGAGGAACATGGCGAGGAGGGTGCCAGCCGCGACGGCCTGGAGTCGACGGGGCAGATGGAAGAAATCGAGGTCGGCCATGCGGGCCACGATGTAGGCCGTGAACGGCAGGGCGACCACGATCGCTGCGGCCAGGCCGATGTAGACCCAGCGAACGTTCGTGAGCTGCACCACATCCGCGACGAGATACAGCGCGGGAAGGGCGAGGATCGCCCGGGTGCGCTTGGCGTCGGTGACCTCGGGGCCATCGGTGAGGAACGACGCCAGCAGCGCGACGGTCGAGATCACGAAGATCGGGAAGATCCGTCGGTAGTTGATGGTCTCGAAGGCTCCGAGGTCGTAGCCGACGTCGATCGCGACGACCGACCCGCCGATCGTGACGAGGAGGAAGATCTGGGTGGCGGTCGCGCGACGTGGTGCCGGCGTCGCTTCGGTGTCGCTCACAGGACGACCGTCGGGTCGGGGACGAGGTCGCGGGCCAGCCACTGCCAGGTGCGCCAGCCCATCGCCGGGTCCTCGAAGGAGGTCGCGATGTGCTTCGCCATCTCGTCGGAGATCGCCTTGCCGTCCGGCGCCTTGACGTGCACCTCGGCGACCCGCTCGGCGGTGACGAACCAACCGACCGCTTCGGCCGGCGAGAGCCCGCCGGTCAGCAGGCCGTGGTTGCGGAGGATGACCAGCGTGTTCGTGCCCATCGCATCGGCGATCGCGTAGCCGCCGGCGGTGGAGTCCACCTCCAGATCCTCTCCCTCGTAGAGGCCCTGGTTGAACACGAACGAACACGACTCCTGACTGATCGCCCGGAACGGTTCGACATTGGCCGACCACGGCGTGCCGAACTGGGTGTGGGTGTGGGCCGCGGAGTTGATGTCGGGCCGCCGCTCGAGGATCGGGTGATGGATGTTGTAGCCGGCGGTGTTGACGCCGCCGGTGTCGGGCCCCTCGACGATCGTGCCCTCGGGATCGACCAGCACCATCTGGTCGACCGTGGCGGCCCAGAACGGCACACCGTACGCGAGCGTCCAGTAGTGGTCCGGTCGTTCGGGGTCGCGGGCGGTGATGTGGCCGTCGCCGAGCTGACCCCAGCGCATCGAGGCGAAGATGCGATACCCGATCGCCGCCTCCCACTTCCAGAGCAGGCGCAGGTCGGCGAGATCGAGGCTCGCATCGGAGCCGGTGCCGTAGCGGATGTCGGGGTAGCGGTCGAGCGCGATCGTCATGCCCGGATCTTGCCGCCGACGGACCTCAGATGTCGAGGGAGAGCTGATCCTGCTCGAGCGCGAGGAGCCGCTGCTTGACGTCGAGGCCGCCGGCGAATCCGGTCAGGGCACCGTTGGCCCCGACGATGCGGTGGCACGGCAACACGATCGGGATCGGGTTCTTGCCGTTGGCGGCACCGACCGCCCGGAAGGCGCCCTTGCGGCCGATCCGTTCGGCCTGCTCGCCATAGCTGGTCGTCTCGCCGTAGGGCACCGTGGCCAGCGCCAGCCATGCCTCCTTCTGGAAGTCGGTGCCGACGAGGTCGAGCGGGAGATCGAACGTCTGCCGGTCGCCCCGGAAGTACTCCTCCAGCTGGGCGGCCGCGACCACGAGGACGGGGTGAGCGTCATCGAACACGGCGTCGCCGGCATCGCCGATCTGATCCTCCCAGAGGATCTTGCGCACGCCGACGTCGCTGGCGACGACGGTGAGCACGCCGATCGGCGAGTCGATCTGGGCTTGGTAGGTCTCGGTCATGGGGTCGGTTCGGGTCATACCGGGTTCTCCTGAGGGGAAGGATCGTCGAGGGTGAGGGACGCCCACAAGTGCTGGGCGGCGATCGATCGGTGGGGCGACCACGCCGCCGCCCGCTCCCGGCACGCGTCCTCGGTCGGGAGGTCGTCGAGCCCGTCGAGCGAGGCGACCGCCTGACGGATGCCGAGGTCGCCGGCGGGGAACACGTCCGGGTCGCGCGACGCCCGCATGGCCACGACCTCCGCGGTCCACGGACCGATGCCCGGCAGCGTGACCAGCTGCTCGCGGAGGATCGTCGGGTCCGGTGCATACAGGTCGACCCGGCCGTCGAGGATCGCCTGCGCGAGCGTGCCGATCGTCGCAGCCCGACGTCGGGGCATGCCCTCGTCGGTGTCGCCCGCAGCCAGTGGCGCGAGCTGCTCGGGCGTCGGGAACAGATGGGTGAGTCCGAGCGCCGGCGCCGCCAACGGCGTGCCGTGGCGTTCCACCAGACCCGCGGTCGTGGTGGTCGCGCCGACCACGCTGACCTGCTGACCGACGATCACCCGAACGGCCGTCTCGAAGCGGTCCCAGCCACCGATCACCCGCAGGTTCGGGCGGCGCCGGACGAGTCGTCCCAGCACCGGGTCGAGCGCGAGGTGCCGGCGGGCACTGTCGAGATCGTCGTCGAGCCCGAACATGTGGCGGACTCGGGCGACCTCGTCGATGATCGAATCGAAGTGGGACAGGTGGGCGACGAGTTCGATCGAGTCGGCGTCGGCGGCGAGATCGACCTCGACCACGCCGGGATAGCCGCAGGTGTTGACGGTCCGCCGGAAGATCGTGCCCTCGAGCGACTCGACGCCGGGGGTGAGCCGGGGCTGGAGGTGGGCGACCATCTGATCGACGTCGAGCAGCGAACCGGTCGGGATGCGCAGGCGGAGACCGCCGTCGACCGCCAGCACGTCGCCCCGGCGGCGCTTGCCCCGCAACTCCTTGGGCGTGAACCGGAAGATCTGCTCGACCACACGGTTCATCTGACGGACCGAGCCGAAGCCGGCGGCGCCGGCGATGACCGTCATCGACAGGTTGGTCTCGTCGAGGAGCCGCCGGGCGAAGTGCGCTCGGCGGCTGCGGGCGACGAAGTCGGGGGTGGCGCCGACGTGCTGCTCGAACAGTCGGCGGAGCTGTCGGGTCGAGTAGCCGACCCGATCGGCGAGCGCCGCCTCGTCGAAGCGGTCGAGGAAGCCGGTCGAGATCAGCCCCACTGCGGCCTGGACCGGCAGCGGGGCATCGGTCACCTCGACCGAGCGCAGATGCCGATCGGGTCGACACCGGAGACACGGCCGGTACCCGGCGGCCTCGGCAGCGATCGGTGCGAGGTACGACGAGGTGTTCTGCGGAAGGGGTGTGGCGGAACACTCTCGCCGGCAGTAGATCCCGGTGGTCGCAACAGCTTCGACGGCCATGGGTCGAGTATGCCGGAACGAATCGGACACATTCGGACACACAGGGTCGGGGCCTGGAGGCGTCGATCGAGGGCCCGGAACGGCGCTCCCGCTCCGTGGTTCACCCCCCGGCGTCCGCCAGACTGACGGCATGCGGCTCTCGGTACTCGACCAGACCCCGATCCCCGCCGGCTCCACCGCCGGGGAGGCCCTACGCAACTCGATCGATCTCGCCCGGCGCACCGAATCCCTCGGCTACCACCGCTACTGGGTGGCCGAGCACCACAACACGCTCGGGCTGGCCGGATCCGCGCCCGAGATCCTCGTCGGCCACATCGCCGAGGCGACCGAGGTCATCCGGGTCGGGACCGGCGGCGTGATGCTCCCCCACTACTCCCCGCTGAAGGTGGCGGAGGCGTTCAAGGTGCTCAGTGCACTCCACCCCGGCCGAATCGATCTGGGCCTCGGGCGCGCGCCCGGCTCCGACCCGGTGACCGCCGTCGCCCTCTCCCAGGTCAAGGAACCGCCGTCGGCCGCGCACTATCCGGCGATGGTCGCCGAGCTCGACGGCTGGCTTCGCAACACGTTGCCGGCCGAGAGTCCGTTCCGCGGACGTGTCACCGCAACGCCGGTCGTCGAGGAGCCCCCGCCGATCTGGCTGCTCGGCTCGAGCCCCGACTCCGCCGCCCTCGCCGCCCACTTCGGGCTCCCGCTCGCCTTCGCCGATTTCATCACGATGAGCGACGGCCCCTCGATCGCCCAGGCCTACCGGCGTCAGTACGATCCCGCGGGGCGCAACCCGGAGCCCTACGTGATGATCGCGGCCAGCGTGATCTGCGCCGAGACCGACGAGGCGGCCCAGGCGCTCGCCGAACCGATCAAGCTCTGGCGACAGCGCGGCCTGAGCGGACCGATCCCGAGCCCGGAGGAGACGGCCGCTCATCAGCCCGGCCCGCTCGACATCCCCGCACAGCGCAAACCGATGATCGTCGGTTCACCGGCGACGGTGAAGGCGGGGGTCGAGGCGATGGTGCAGGCCTACGGTGCCGACGAGTTCATGGCCGTCACGATCGTGTGGGGGCACCACGACCGGATCCGCAGCTACGAGCTCCTCGCCGAGGCGTTCGCCCGGTGAGAGCGGTCGCCCCGCTCGCAGTCGTCGGCGCGCTCATCGCCGGCTGCGCCGACCCTGCGCCGGAGGCGAACCCGTCCGCCTCGCAGGCGCTCGACGAACTCGAACCTCCCACCACCTTCGAGGACCAACCCGAGTCGCTCACCACCGTGCCCGACGAGGTGATCCCGACCACCGAACCACCGACGACGACCGTCACCACGCCCCCACGGTCTGGGATCACCGCCGCCGATCTGTGCGCCGGCGCGGCGCTCGTCGAGCCGACACCGCTGATCGACACCGACCTGCTGCCCGAGACCTCCGGCATCGCGTACTCCCGGACCCACCCCGACCGGATGTACGCCCACAACGACTCGGGCAACCTGCCCCGCCTGTACGGGATCGGCGCGTCGTCGACCGTCGACTTCGTGTGGTCGATCGACGCCGCTCTGCTCGACTGGGAGGACATGGCCGTCGCCGGTCCGACCCTGTACCTCGCCGACATCGGCGACAACCTCCATCTCCGCCCAACCGTCCGCATCCTGCGGCTCGCCGAGCCCGACGGCTTCGACGCGACCCTCCAGCCGCCGGAGATCTTCTCGTTCACCTACGAAGACGAGCGCTACGACGCCGAGACGTTGATCGTCGAGCCCGACGGCACCGGTGCGGTGATCGTGACCAAGGGGTTGGATGCGCCGGCCACGATCTTCGAGCTGCCGCTCGACGATCCGCCCACCGACCCGCCGGTTCTCGCACCCGTCGGCGGGCTGAGTCTCGGCCTCATCACCGCCGGCGACATCACGGCGGACGGCGCCGTGGTCGGGCTGCGCCAACCCGACCGGATCCTGCTGTGGGATCGCGAACCGGGGGCGTCGATCGCGGAGACGATCCAGCTCGACACCTTCTGTGTAGCCCCGTCGGTCGAGGAGCGGCAGGGTGAGGCTTTCGCCTTCCACCCCGACGGCCGCGGCTACACGACGCTCTCCGAACGCGAGTCGGCGACCCGCAACGACTTCCGGCTGGACGGCCCGTGAGCGGCGGCGCCATGGCGTTCGCGCTGCTGGCGATCCTGATCGGATCGCTGGTCAAGAGCATCAGCGGCATGGGGCTGCCCCTCATCGCGGTGCCGGCGATCACCTTCGTCGCCGACGTCGAGACGGCCGTCGCGGTGATCGCCATCCCGAACCTGGTCATCAACGCGACCATGGCGTGGCGGGCGCGCGACACCGCACCGTCGACCCGCGACCTGCCCATGCTCGGCGTGACCGGCTTCGTCGGTGGCGTGGTCGGCACTTTCGCGCTCGTGTCGTGGAGCGAAGAGCCGTTGGTGGCGGTGCTCGTGGCGGTGGTCGCCGTGTACGTGATCACGTTCGTCCGCACCCCCGACTTCCGCATCGGGCCCACCACGTCGAAACGACTCGCGCCGATCGTGGGCACGAGCGCAGGTCTCCTCCAGGGTGCGATCGGCATCTCCGGCCCCGTGGTCGGATCGTGGATCCACAGCTACCGGCTGGAGCGGCGGGCCCACATCTTCTCGGTGACGGTGATGTTCACGCTCGCGGGTGCATCGCAGCTGGCGACGTTCCTCGTGCGAGGCGACCTCGACGGCCGCTGGCTGGTCGCACTGCTCGGCTGCATCCCCGCGCTGGCGACCATCCCGCTCGGTGAGCGACTGCGGGACCGGTTCAGCTCCGAGGGCTTCGACCGCTTCATCGTCGGGATGATCGCGGTGACCGTCACCGCCCTCGCGATCCGGACGTTCGTCTGATCAGACGAAGCTCGGCGTGAACAACGCCGGATCCAGCCCGGAATCCCACCCCGACTCGCTGAACAGCGAGGCACCGAGGCGACCGAGTTCGTCGCTGGACTTGGCCGCCGATCCGTTACCGGCGATGGCGACGCCGACACCGTCGTCCACCATCGCGATGTAGGGCATGCCGGTCGAGGTGCCGGTGATGACGCACGGAGCGGTGACGATGTCGCCGAGGGGGGCGTCGGGCAGCAGCGTGTGGAGGTTGGCGGTGAGCGACTCGATCTCGGTCGGGTCACCGTCGCCGTGGAACCAGTCGGTCAGATCGCCGGGCTCCAGCAGGATGGTCTCCTTGAGGTTCCCGCCGATCTTGATGCGCACCGAACCGTCGGGGTACCCGACCGGCGGCACCCAGTAGATCTCGTGCACCCGGTCGTCGGGCGGCCGATCGAGGATCAGGCTCGGGATGCGACCGTCATCGGTCAGCCGGGCCATCACGGTCGTACGGGCCCGACGTTCGACGTCGAGGCGCCAGTCGAAGAGCTCCGAACCGAACGCGCCGGTCGCCACGAGGATCCGGCGGGCGCCGATCGATCCGAACGAGCCGGAGAGCTCGAATCCGTCGGTGCGGCGCTCGACGGCGGTGACGGCAGCGTCGATGACGGTCCCGCCCGCCGCCGCGGTGAGCGCCGTCTGCGCCGCGACGAGCCCGCGGGGGTTGATGTGCCCGGCCGGCGCACCCTCGCGCACGATGCCGAGGCCGTTCTCGATCGCGATGCCCGTCTCGGCCCGCACGGTGTCGGCGTCGACCAGGTGGGCGTCGCTGCCCCACTCCGACGCCCGAACGACCCAGTCGGCGGCGTCGGCGTACCCGACGATCACGCCGGTTGGTGTGTGGAACCCGATGCCGCTGCGCGCCTCGATGTCGGCGTAGCGACCACACGAGCGCGCCGCGACCTCGGTCCACATCTCGTTGCGGCCGGCGATGCGGGTGATGCGGCCCTCGTCGGGATGTGAGCAGAACGGGCCGTCGCTCCCCCGCCGGTCGGCGGGCTCACCGGGACCGATCAGCGCGACCGTCGTGCCCGACTCCGCCAGGTGACGCCCGGCGCCGGATCCGATCATGCCGCGGCCGATGACCGCGACCTCGACCTCCACACTGCTCATGGCCGCAGAGTAACGAGGGTCGACCGGCGACCGACAGCGAGAGCCGGATCTCCCTTGACCACCCCCGACCGCCACCCCAGACTCGGCCCATGGCCGGACACGACATCACGTCGATCGAACAGCTCCGCTCGATGTATCGCGCACCGTCGCAGCGGGTGCAGAACAAGAAGGGCGACCGGATCGACGGCGCCGCCGCCCGGTTCGTGGAGGACTCGACGTTCCTGTGCCTCGCCACCGCCGACGACGAGGGCCGATGCGACGTCTCGCCACGCGGCGGCCCGGCCGGACAGCTCAAGATCCTCGACGACGGTCGTCGGGTCGCGCTCCCCGACCTGTCGGGGAACAACCTCATCGACTCGCTGAGCAACATCGTCGCCAACCCGCAGGCCGGACTGCTGCTCATGGTCACCGGCAGCGACGAGACGATGCGGATCGACGGTCGGGCCCGCCTCACCACCGACCCCGACGTGCTCGCCCTGTGGGACGACGAACTCCGGACACCGAAGGTGGCGATCGTGATCGACATCGACGCCGTGTTCCTCCACTGTGCCAAGGCGTTTCGTCGCGGCGGGGTCTGGGATCCCACCACGTGGCCGACCGTCGCCGACACCGCAGCGACGGAGATGTTCAACGACATCACCGGAACCGACATGGATCCCCGCGAGATGCGGCAGTTCTTGGAGGCCGGCTACGAGGCCGACCTGAGCGCCGAGCGTCGGGACTAACGAGGCCCACAAGGCTGCGGGTACGGTCCGCTGTCATGCAGGATCTCGCAGGCAAGACCGCCGTCATCACCGGAGCCGCCAGCGGCATGGGACGGGCGTTCGCCCACCGGTTCGCCCGGGCGGGGATGCACGTCGTGATGTCCGACATCGAAGCGCCCCGCCTCGACGAAGCGGTCGACGAGGTCGCCCAACACGGGACCACGGTGGTCGGACAGGTGACCGACGTCGCCGACGGCGGCTCGGTCGACGCGCTCGCCGACCGAGCCTTCGACGAGCTCGGCGGTGTCCACGTGCTGTGCAACAACGCCGGGGTGGCCGAGGCCCCCAACCCCGACTTCATCTCGATGGGCGCATGGGAGTGGGTCATGAACGTCAACTTCTGGGGCGTGGTGCACGGTCACCGTGCGTTCCTGCCCCGCATGATCGAGCAGGGCGAAGGTCACGTCGTCAACACGGCATCGATGGCCGGTCACCTGCCGGGGCACTCGCCCTACACCGCCAGCAAATGGGCGGTCGTCGGCATCACCCAGGGCCTCTACAACTCGATGGCGACCGAACAGACCGGCATCGGGGTGTCGTGTCTGTGCCCGGGCTGGGTGCGCACCGACATCGCGGAGGCGGCCCGCAACCAGCCCGAATCCGCCGCCCCGCCGGCCCTCTTCGAACCGACCGAGCAGCAGCGGGCCGCCCGGGCCTTCGTCAAAGCGGCGCTCGATGGCGGCATGGAGCCCGAAGCGGTCGGGGATCTCGTGCACGACGCCGTCCTGCAGGACCGGTTCTGGATCTTCACCGACCTCGACATGGTGCAGGTGCTGCGGGACAAGCACGACAGCATCCTCGAGAACCGCAACCCCACCATCTTCGGGATCGTCGACCTCGACTGAGCCCGACGTGCGATGCGGGCACGGGGTACGGTCCGCCCATGCACGACCTCTCCGGGAAGACCGCCGTCATCACCGGCGCCGCCAGCGGTATCGGCCGAGCCATGGCCAACCGTTTCGCCGCCGCCGGCATGAACATCGTCATGTCCGACATCGAGGCACCGCCGCTCGACGAGGCGGTCGCGGAGGTCGCCGCCCACGGCACCGAGGTCCTCGGTCAGATCGCCGACGTCGCCGACGGTGACGCGGTCGACGCACTCGCCGAACGCGCCTTCGGCGAGTTGGGTGCCGTGCACCTCCTCTGCAACAACGCCGGCGTCGGCGGCACGACCAACGGCGGCGAGTTCATCAGCACCGGCGCGTGGGAGTGGGTCATCGGGGTGAACCTGTGGGGCGTGATCCACGGCCATCGAGCGTTCGTCCCTCGCATGATCGAGCAGGGCGAAGGTCACGTCGTCAACACCTCGTCGATGCTCGGCCTGTTCCCGATGCACACCGCCTACGCCGCCAGCAAGTGGGCGGTGGTCGGCATCACCCAGGGCCTCTACAACGACATGGTCAACCAGCAGACCGGCGTCGGCGTCTCGTGTCTGTGCCCCGGCTGGGTCCGGACCGGCATCGGTACCTCGGACCGCAACCGGCCCGAATCGGCGGCGCCCCCGGCGTTGGCGGAGCCGTCCGCCGACGAGGAGATCGGCATCGCCTTCATGCAGGCCATGGTCGACAACGGCATGGAGCCCGAGGCGATCGCCGAACTCGTGCACGAGGCCGTCCTCGGCGACCGGTTCTGGATCTTCAGCGACCCGACGATGGTGGCCGGCCTCGCTGATCAGCACGCATCGATCCGCGAGAACCGCAACCCGGCGGTCGGCAGCCTCGGCGACGCCCTCAGCTGATCAGCCGACGGCGAGGTGCTCGACCGCGCCCCGGTCGAAGGTGAAGCCGTGGCCGGGTCGGTCGGGCACGACGAGCTGCCCGTCGACCAGGTGCGGCTCCTCGTTGAAGAGCGGCTGGAACCAGTCGATCGACTCGATCGTGCGACAGTGCGCGTGACTCCCGCCGATCGCCAGCGAGTACTCGGTGAAGAAGTGTGAGGAGATCGGCACGTTGACCGCAGCCGCGGCCGACGCCGCCGCCCGGAACTCGCTGTAGCCGCCCACCCGCTGGAGGTCGGGCATCAAGACGTCGACCGAACCGGCGTCGAGGTACTGCTGCATCCCGAACCTCGTGTACTCGGTCTCCCCCGACGCGACGTCGATCGGGAGGGCCGACCGCACCATGGCGTGGCCCCGGAAGTCGGCGGCGGCGACCGGCTCCTCGAACCAGGTGACCCCGGCCTCGGCGAGCGCCAGGCCCCGCCGGATCGCCTCCTTCGGCTCGAACGCCTGGTTGGCGTCGGTGTAGACGGCGATGCCGTCGCCCAGCTCCGACCGCACGATCCGGATGCGTTCGAGATCGGTCGCCAGGTCGTGACCGACTCGGATCTTCACCGCCCGGAAGCCCTGCTCGGCGAAACGCCGGGCTTCGCTCGCGAGCGTCTCGGTCGAGTCGCTCAGCCAGAACCCGGCGGACGCATAGGCGTCGACCCGATCGGCGACGGCGCCCCACATCCGGTGCAGCGGAAGGCCGACGGTCTTGGCCGCCGCATCCCACACGGCCGTGTCGATGGCGGAGAATCCGGCCACCGTCACACCCTTGTGGCCGGTGGGGTTGATCGCCGACCACACGTCGGCCCAGATCCGGCCGGACTCGAACACCGACCGCCCGACGGCGTAGCGGGCGAGTCCTCTGACCATCTCGTCGAACGCCCGGATGCGGTCGCCGTCGATCGTGAAGCAGAACCCTTCGCCGGTCGCACCGTCGACGGTGCGGACGGTCACGAGCACACACCCGACCGAGTTGATCTGGTGGATCGACGTGCCCACCGGGCGCGTCAACGGGATGAGGACGACGTCGGTGTCGACCGCCTCGATCGTGTCGCCGATGGACACCGCCTACTGCTTGAAGCCCGGGTCGAGCTTCTCGCAGAGCCGCATCAGCGCGGGCCACTCGTACTGGCCGAGCGGGAAGTGGTCGTACTGTCGCTTCGACAGCTCCCAGATGTCGGTCGGACCGGGGTCGAGTTCGAGCCCCGAGCCGGCCGCGGCGAGCAGCGCTCGACAGCCGCGGATCAGGTAGTGCATCACCATGAACGCCTCGCCGGCGGTCTCGCCCACCGTCAAGAAGCCGTGGTTGCGCATGATCAACGCCCGCTTGCCCTCCATGTTGGCGGCGAGCCGTTCGCGCTCTTCGAGCGTGAGCGAGAGGCCTTCCCAGTCGTGGTAGCCGATGTCGCCGTAGAGCATCGAGGTGTCCTGCACCAGGTGTTGGAAGCCGTCCTTCAGGGCGGTCACGGCGAGGGCTTCGGGCACGTGGGCGTGGAACACGACCTTCCACTGCGGGAAGTCGTTGTGGATCGCGCCGTGGATCACGAAGCCGGCGGTGTTGACGTCGGCGGGGCCTTCGAGGACGTTGCCGTCGGCGTCGATCTTGATGAGGTTCGACGCGGTCACCTCGTCGTAGAGAAGACCGAACTTGTTGAGGAAGAAGTCGTGGTCGCTGCCCGGCACCCGCATCGTGATGTGGTTCCAGATCGTGTCGTCGTACCCGAAGTGTGCGGAGAGTCGATACATCGCGGCCAGGTCGACACGGGCCTGCCACTCGTCGCCGGAGTAGCTGCCCGAGTTGACCGAGGCGAAGTCCTCGGCGACCACTTCGCGGGGCTGGTGGGTGTCGGTCATCGGAGCTCCTTGCTGCGAGTCGGAGGTCGAGCCTGTTCGCTGAAGACCAGCGAGTTGGCGGTTTCGGTCATCTGGGCGGCCAGCAGGTGCGGCGCGTCGGATCCATAGTGTGCCTCAGCGGCGGCGTATCGCTCGGCGACGCGGGCCATGAAGGGCAGTTCGGCGTCCATCGTCGACGCCATCTCCATCGCGAGCCGCATGTCCTTCGCCGCCAACGCGATCGAGAACGACTCGTCGTAGGTGCCGGCGACGATCTCGGGGCCGTAGACGTCGGCGACATAGCTTCGTCCGGCACTCTTCTGGATCAGCTCACACATCGTCGCCGGCGCCACCCCGCCCTTGACGCCGAGCATCAGCGCCTCGACGAAGGTGACGGTCTGGGTGTAGCAGAGGGTCACCTGCGCGATCTTGGCGACATAGCCGGCCCCGTGGGGGCCGAGATGGTCGACGTTGGCACCGATCGCTTCGAAGATCGGGCCACAGGAGGCGACGGCGTCGTCGGGGCCACCGACGTAGACACTGAGTGTGCCGGCGGCCGCCCCCTCGGGACCGCCGGAGACGGGGGCGTCGATCAAGGTGACGCCACGGTCGTCGGCGTGCGCGGCGAGGGCGCGGGCGGTGTCGAGATCGTTGGTCGACAGGTCGACCCAGACGGCCCCCGACCGCATCCGGTGCAGCAGGCCGTCCTCGCCGAGCCCGGCGGCGGCGATCTGACGGGGGCCGGGCAGCGACGTCATCACCACGTCGGCGACCGCCGCGCCGGTGGCGGGCGACTCCGCCGGGGTGCAACCGAGCGCAGCGGCCTCGCGCATGCGCTGATCGTCGAGGTCGAACACGAGCACGTCGAAACCGGCCTTCGCCAGGTTGGCGGCCATGCCGCCACCCATGTGGCCGACCCCGAGGAAGAAGATGGTCGTCACGTCGGCGCCTCCACGTGGGTCTTGTAGAACCGGCCGGGGACGAGCCGCCGCTTGCGGCGCACCATGGTGAGACCGGGCGACGGACGAGACGGAACGAGCAAGATCGCGGCGACCACCATGAGACCGGCCGCTCCCTGCGCCCACGTGAGCCCCTCGTCGAACCACAGCCACCCGACCAGGAACATCATCGGCAACTCGGTCGATCCGGCGATCGCGGCACGGGCGGGACCGACACGGGGGGCGGCCGCCGAGTACATCCACTGCGGGCCGATCGCGGTGAAGAGGGCGATGCCGAGGGCGAGGGCCCAGGTCGTCAGGTCGGACGGGATCGACTCGTCGAAGGACTGGGTGGCCATGATCGGGAAGAGGCCGACGGTGGATCCGAACGCGATGGGCGCCACCCGTTCGATCGGCCGCAGCGATGCCAGCCGTTCGGTGAGGACCGCCACCGCGAACCCGAAGGAGAGGGGGGCGGCGAAGGCGACGACCAGCACCTCGGTCTCGCCGCCGATCTCGGGACCCATCGCCACGACCGACGCCCCGAGCACGATCACGCCCGAGATCATCGCCCGGCCCGTCGGCCGCTCCCGGAACAACAGCCACGCGAGCACGATCGCGAACAGCGGATAGCTCATGTAGATCACGCCGGCGGTCGAGACGGGAACCACCTCGACGGCCCGCACGTAGGCGGTCCAGCCGAGACCCATGCCGAGCCCTGCGGCGAGCGCCCAGAGCGTGGCGCTGCGCCGGACCGCGTCGAAGCGGAGGAGATGGAACAACACGACCGCACCGAGCAGGTTGCGGTAGAAGCTGACCGACACCGCACTCAGACCGGCATCGGTGAGTTCTCGGGCGAAGATCGGCACCGAGCCCATGAGGATCGAGGTGAGCACCACGAGGAGGGTGGCCGTCGTCGAGCTCATCCCACCGTCGTCGGACGTCGGCGGCGCCTCGGGCCGCGTGTCGGTTTGCATGCGGTCCCCGTTCGCGACTGGACGACTGTTCAGTCGTGAGTGTACGCCCGGACTGAACGAGCGTCCAGGGTGGAGATTTTCGGCCGCAGCCGGTCTCCTCGTCGATCGTGGCAACGTTTGCTCCACCGAATGCGCCTCGCCCCCCGTGGAGCCGTGAAGCCCGACCTCGATCCCGCCGCCGCCTTTCCGAGCTGGTTGCGCGCGGCGCGCGCCGGCGACGCCGCCGGCTTCGCCGGGTTCTATGACTGGCTCGGCCCGGAGGTGAAGCGATTCGCCGTCGCCCGCGGTGCTCGTGACGCCGACGCCGTCACCAACGACGCCTTCGTCGCCGCCTTCCGCCGCCTGGGCGACTTCGACGGTGACCATCGAGCGTTCCGGGCCTGGATCTACGCGATCGCCCGGCATCGGCTGATCGACGCCCACCGGGCCGAACAGCGTCGTCCGCCGGTCGCCGACCACCCCTCGGGACTCGGCGACGAACGGGCCGCCAGCGCGGAGGACCAGGCGCTCGCCGGCATCGGCGACCCGCGTATCCAGGCGCTGCTCGGCAGCCTCACCGACGCGCAACAGGAGGTGATCGTGCTCCGCGTGATCAACGGGCTCAGCCTCCAGGAGACCGCCGATGCGGTGAAACGGCCGGTGTCGGCGGTGAAGCGGCTCCAGGCCCGGGGTCTCGGCCAGCTGCGGCGAACGATCTCCGACGAAGGGGTCTCCTCATGAGCTCACCCGACGTTTCCGGTGGTGACATGACCCCCCACGAGTTCTCCGACGACGACGCCGAGGCGATCATCTCGGGCTCCGCCCCCGGCGAGCCCGAGCTCGGCGCTGCGCTCGACGATCTCCGGTCGGCCTTCGCCGCCGTCGAACCACCGACGGCGGGCGGAGCGCTGAGCGAGTTCATCGTGCGCGGTGCCGATCCGGCGCCGGCCACCGCAGGTGCGGCTGCGGTCCCGTTGGTCGAGCCCCTCGTGGAACCCACCCCCACCAGGAGACACCCCGTGCTTGCTTCCCTTTCCGCCTTCGCCGGTACCGCACTCGGCAAGATGTGCATCGGCGCCTCGGTCGCCGCCGCCTCGGTCGGCGGCGTGACCGCCGCCGGCGTCGACACCCCGATCAGCCCCCTCTTCGACGACGAGTCGGTCGTCGACACCGAGCCCGATGTCATCGTGGACGACGGCGATGGCGACGACGACGACGAATCGATCGGCCACGACACCGACGTCGATGACAACGACGCCGACGACGACACCGACGGCGACGACGACGACACCGATTCCGACGATTCCGACGATTCCGACGACACCGACGACACCGACGACACCGACGACACCGACGATGATCTGGCCGGCGGGGTCGACTTCGACGCCATCGACGCCGTGTTCGAACGGATCGGCGCCCGCTGGGATGCGTTCCTCGCGATCGAGAACCCCACCCGAGCCGACGTCGACGCCTTCTTCGCCGACATCGCGGCACTGCACGACGAGATCGTGGCGCTCCACGGAAGCGTCGACATCGACGACCTGCTCGACGGCACCCGATTCGACGACCTCGACCTCGACGACCTCGATCTGGACGACCTCGACCTCGACGACCTCGACCTGGACGACGTGTTCGACGACCTGCCCGGGATCGATGCCGACGACGTCGAGGATCTGCTCGACGACGTGAAGCAGGACGTCGAGGAGCACCTCGACGATGTCGACGACCTGCTCGAGGACGTGGACGACCTCCTCGACGACATCGACGACGACCTGGACGACGTCGAGGACGAGCTCGACGATCTCGACGACATCGACGACTGAGGACGATCGACACCTGACCGACCGACGCACCGAGAACACCTGACGGACCGCCCGCCGTCAGGGAGGGAACAGGGCCCTCAGCACCACGCCCGGCACGACCTCGAACCCGCCTGAGGTCGACCGCACCGCCGCCCGAGCGTGGTCTGGGGGCCCGTCCCGCGTCCGGGCGTCGATCGCGTCCTGGCACGACCCCGACACCACTTCCTGGCAAGACCCTGACAGGCCCTTCAGGACGGCGGCCACCTGCCGATCAACCCACAATGACGATGCCAGATTGGGAGGCGATCCTTCACGAGACCGGCGACCCCGGCCACCCGCAGATCGTGATGGACACCGACTTCGTGCTGCGGGCGGGGAACCCGACGGCGTTGAACCTGTTGGGGTGGACCTACGACGACAGCTACGGCGTCGTCGCCAGCGACCGCATCCACCCCGACGATCTCGAACGGGCGATGGAGTCCTACGGGCAGGCGTCGATCCACCCCGGCCACCGGCCGCCCGCGGAGTTCCGGCTCCAGCACGCCGACGGCACCTACATCCCCTTCGACGTCTCGGCCCGGTCCCTCCCGTCGCGCGACGCCGTGCTGCTCACCCTCCAGCCGATCGATGCCCGCGGCGGGGTCGAGGATCTCGCGCTCGAGAACGTCGCCGTGCTCGAGACCCTGACCGACGGGTCGGACCCCACGGTTCCGGTCGAGCTGGTCGTGCAGCTCAGCGAACGGCACGTGCCCGACACCGTGTGGTGCGCGTTTGCGACCGATCCGGGCGACCCGACCTCGCCGATCACCGCCGGCACCTCGACCGTGCCGTTGCACGTGGTGCGCCGGGTCGCGGCGGCGACCGTCGCCTGCGACGACGTGCTCGGCGAGGCCCTACGGCGCGAGGTGAGCTTCACCGGCACGTCGAACGGACTCCTGACCGCCGACGCACCGGCCGACGCCGTCACCCTGCTGACGGAGTACCCGACCGTGACGGCCACGCCGGCGACCGACCAGGGCGGCCAGGTGGTCGGCATGGTGGTCGCGTTCCGGCGCGGCAAGGACGTCCCGAGCTACAGCGAGTACAGCATCCACACGCTCGCCGCCCGTCTGATCGGCCTGATCGTCGACTGGACCCGTCAGCGCCATGAACTGGTGCTCGCAGCCAACCAGGACGCCCTCACCGATCTCGACAACCGTCGATCACTGCTCCTGGAGATCGACGCGGCCTCGGACACCGCGACCCGCCGGTCGGTCGGTGTCCTCGATCTCGACACCTTCTCCGAGATCAACAACACCCTCGGCCACGACGCGGGCGACCGCATCCTCCAGGAGGTCGCGGGCCGCATCCCCGGCGCCGTCCCGCGTGGCACCCGCATCTTCCGGACCGGCGGCGACGAGTTCACGTTCGTCTTCCCGGATCACCTCTCCGCCGACGCGCTTCGCACCGCCGGCGACGACATCCTCGGCGCGATCCGGCTGCCGGTCGACGTTCGAGGCGACGCGCTGGCGATCAGCGGATCGCTGGGCATCGTGGTCGCGACGACCGACGGACTCGAATCGGCCATCACCCTCGCGGACCATGCGATGTACGTGTCGAAGCGGGCCGGCGGTGACCGGCTGACGCTCGAGACCGAGCCCGCCTCGCTCGGCGATCAGCTCCAGAACGGGTAGCCCGACAGGACCTCGATGCCCTGTGCGGTCACCCGGACCATCTGCTCGAGCTTGACGCCCTCGGAGCCATCGTCGGCACCGACATAGCTCTCGACCGACAGCACGACGCCGTCCTCCAGCTCGCCGTCGTACCCGGTCCACTCCCAGTCCTGGGGGTAGGGGATCTTCGGGTACTCGTCGCTCATGCCGACACCATGGAACGCGCAGGCGTAGCGGTTGGCGATGAACTCCGGCGGCTGCTGCATGACCGCGTTGGACAGCTCCGCGAACGACGCGCCGACGTGGAGGAGCGATGTGTTGTGGTGGATCTCGTCGAGCGCCCGCTTGTAGAGCTCCCGTTGCGCAATCGTGGGTTCGGCGCCGCAGACCCAGGTGCGGGAGAGGTCGGCGCAGTAGCCGTACGGGCCGATCATGTCGGTGTCGAACGCGACCAGGTCGCCGACCTCGATACGGCGATGGCTGGCCTCCTGGTACCAGGGGTTCGTGCGGGGCCCCGAACACAACATGCGACCGTCGATCCAGTCGCCGTCGTGGGCGATGTTGACCTGGTGCAGGATCGAGAACAGCTGGTTCTCGGTGATACCCGGCTCGAGCGCCCGCTCCATGAGGGTCATGCCGTACTCGGCGACGGCGATCGAGTAGTCGAGCGCGATCAGCTCGAGTTCGGTCTTGCGGCTGCGGGCGAGTTCGAGGGTGGGCTCCGCATCGAAGACGTTGAGGCCGATGTCGGCGAAAGCGCGATGCCCGCTCGGGGTGGTGCGTTCGACACCGATCGAGGCCCGCGAGTCGTAGCCGAGTTGTTCGACCGCGAGCTCGATGTCGGTGCCGAACCGATCGGCGGCGATCGACAGGTCGAGGCCCGCGTCGAAACTGGTGATGGCGTGGGAGCGCCGGGAGACCTCGACGAGCGCGAGATCCTCGATGTAGGCGCCGTGCATGATGATCGGTCCCACGAGCGGCACGATCGCATAGGCGGACGGGATACGGCTCTGGAACGACGAATAGGCGCGGTACCCCGTCGCGTACCGGATGCTGACCGGATTGGTCAGTACCAGCAGCTCGAGCCCGTCGGTCAGCATCGTGCCGCGCAGGTTTTCGAGCCGTTCGGCGGCCAACAGGTTCTCGTCGATCTCGGGAGACGGCAGGAGCTCGATCGGAGCGGACACGAGCGCGGAGCCTAGGCCCACGAGCAGCGATGAGTAACGTCCGGGCATGCACGATCGTCGGGCCCGCAACATCGTCGTGATCTGCTCGGACGAACACAACGCTCGGTGCCTCGGGGCCGCCGGCCATCCACACGTCCTCACCCCGAATCTCGATGCGCTCGCGGCACGCGGCACCCGCTTCGAGAACGCATGGACGCCGTCGCCGATCTGTGTTCCGGCCCGGGCCTCGATGGCGACCGGTCGCTGGGTGCACGAGCTCGGCACCTGGGACAGCTGCCAGGCGTACACGGGCGAACAGCGGGGCTGGGCCCACGACACGCGGGCGACGGGAGCCCACGCCGTCTCGGTCGGCAAGCTCCACTACCGCGCCGAGGCCGACAACGTCGGGTGGACCGAGTCCCTGCTTCCGATGCACATCGTGAACGGTGTCGGCTGGGTGCAGGGCCTCCCCCGCCGCGAACCCTTCGCCTACGAGCGGGCGAAGGAGATGGCCGACGACTGCGCGATCGGCGAGTCGCCCTACACCCGCTACGACACGATGGTCACCGCCGAGGCGATCGACTGGATCGACACCAACGCAGGCGGTGACCGGCCCTTCGCCCTCTTCGTCTCGCTCGTCGCACCCCACTACCCGCTGGCGGTGATGGAGGAGTTCGTCGCGCCGTACCTCCACCTGGACCTGCCGCTCGAGATCCCGGTCCAGCCCAACGACCATCCCGCCGTCGCGGGACTCGCAGCGAACATGCCGTATCACCACAACTTCGACGACGACCGAACCCGGTTCGGTCGTCAGCTCTACCTCGGCCTGTGCAGCTGGCTGGACCACAACGTCGGACAGGTCCTCGCCGCGCTCGACCGAGCCGGGGCGACCGACGACACGACGGTCGTCTACACGACCGACCACGGCGACATGATCGGCAATCGCGGGCTCTGGGCGAAGTCGTACATGTGGCAGGACAGCGTGCGGGTACCGATGATCGTCGCCGGACCCGACGTTCCGGTCGGCGTCGATCACGACACCGCGATCAACCTCGTCGACCTCCACCCGACGATCGTCGAGACCGTGGCGCCCGACCGGATCGACGAGCGAGCCGGTCGCTCACTCATCGACCTGGCCAACCGACCCGATCCCGACCGCATCAACTTCACCGAGTACCACGACGGCGGCTCGATCACGGCGAGCTACGCCGTGCGGTTCGGGTCGATGAAGTACATGCACCACGTCGGGTTCGCGCCCGAGCTCTACGACCTCGCCACCGATCCCGACGAACTCCACGACCTGGCCCCGGATCCGGCGCACGCGCCAGACCTGGCCGAAGGCGAGGCCCAGCTCCGCTCGATCGTCGACCCCGAGGACGCCAACGAGCGGGCCTTCGCCAGCCAGGAGGCGCTGATCGAACGGTATGGCGGACGCGACGCCCTGTTGCACGCCTTCCACTTCGACCACACGCCCGTGCCGATCGACTGACCGGCGGGCGCGCCCGACCTCAGATCCCGTGACTGCGCATCTGGTAGCGGTTGGTCGAGATGGCGACGACATTGCCGTCGGTGTCCTTGAGTTCCATGACCAGGTCGTAGTCGGCCTTGCCGTGCTCGTCCGCCGCCGCCGCGATCGCCGCCGCATCCTCGTCCGACATCGTCGCCTCGACCGTGATGTCGGTGCCGGCGAACTTCCGGAACGAGATGTCGACACCCTTCACGATCGGGTAGTACCTCGACGCGTCGAAGGTGGTGGAGAACAGGGTGCCGCCGGGGAACTCGGCCAGGGCGAAGAGCGCCCCCGCGTACATCGTGCCGATGTGGTTGCCGTTGCCCTCGATCGGCATCCGCAGCACGACCCGACCCCGTTCGGCCTCGACGACCTCGACACGGGTCTGAGCCGCCATCGGCACCGACGCTCGGGTGGTCTCGGTCAGGCGTTCGACATCCCACGCCTTGGGTTCGTCGTCGGTCATCAGCCGGCTCCTTCGGGGGCGAACTCCAGCACCTGCTGGTAGGTCGGACGGTTGGTCGCACGGAAGTCGTTCGGGATCAGACCCGGCTCGAAGCCCTGTCGGATCCCCTCTCGCCGCCAGGTGCTGAGATCGTCGCCGAGTTCCTCGGCCTCGGCCTGCAGCGCTGCTTCGATCGCCGCCCAGAGGTCCGCGCTGCAATCGGCGAGGTCGCCGGCGCCGCAGTAGCGGAGGTTGAACGCCCCCTCGACGGGCTCGCCGAGCAGTGTGCGCAGGTCCTTGTCGGCGAGGCTCACGAGGCCGATGCCGCGCAAGTCGATGTCGTCGGCGATCGCGTCGCCGATGATCGGATCGACCACCGCCTCGAGCAGAGGCTCGAGGATGGTCTGGTACACGCGGGTCGCGGGCTGGTCCCAGTCGCCGTCCTCGTCGCCGTCGATCTGCGGGGCGTCGTCGGCGACCCATGCATCGAGCAGCGCCACCGCGTCGGCGGCCAGCGGCGACGGCGCGTCGCCCGCCGCCAGCACCTCGCTGAAGACCGGCCACACCGGGGCGGTCGTGTCCTCGGTCGCGGCGCGGTTCATGATGCCGACGACCTCCTCGAGTGACGCGTCCTCCTCCCACTGGTCGAAGTTCTCCACCCGGTGCCACGAGCCGTAGAGGGTCGTGTCGCCGTGCATGAAGCCCGGCGCCGACTGGTTGTTCCAGTTGAGGAGCCGGCCGTCGGGATCGCCGGCTGCGTGCGGGTGATCCTCGAGCGCCAGGAAGTCCTGCCATTCGTACTCGCCGGTGCCGAGGGTCGGCAGGCGGCGATCGAGCCCCTCGGCCCGGATCGGCAGCAGCCCCGAGGCGTAGTACCCGATCGCCTCGCGGTTGGCGTAGCCCCAGTTGAAGGTGAAGCCGAACTGATCGGCGACCTCCCAGAACGCCTCCGGGGTCGGGGCGTCGCCCTCGGTCATGTCCTTCAGCGCCTTGAGGTTGAGCCCGTCACGCCCGAAGGTCGATCGCTGGCGGGTCAACGCCACCGGTCGACCCTCCCAGATCGCAGTGCCGATCAGCGGGCCGTGGACCGAGACCGGGTACCGGACGGCGGTTCCACCGAGCGTGCCCGCGTCGAAGTCCTCGAACGGGATGCACTCGCCGTCGAATTCGTAGTGCCCCGAGGTCCGACTCGGCTCGGATCCGTCGGGTTCGCAGAGCACCTCGACGAAGACGTCGCGCACGTCCTGGTTGGCCGAGGTGAGGCTCCACGCATAGTCCTCGGTACGGCCGATGAGCAGATACATGGCGAGCCCGGGGACCGCCGCGCCCTGGGCCTTGATCCCCGGTCCGTCGAGATGCATCTGCATCACGATCTCGGGGTAGTAGTAGCCGAGCTGGGGCCCCATCACGGCCAACGTCGACCCGTTGGTGGAGGCCTCCGGCGCCACCGTGAGCCAGTTCGAGGCCTGCCGGCCGGGCGGATCGTCGGTGGCGTCGACCGTGAACGACACCAGCTCGGGAACGGCCCCGACCTCGGGATCGAGCGGATCGAACGAGACGATCGTGTCCTCGTCGAGCACGACCGAGCCGGTCACCTCGCCGCCGGTGAACGTGCCGTACTCGAACCGTTCGTCGATGGTGGTGGGGGCCTCCGGATCGTCGGTCTGCATGAAGTCGTCCCAGATGGCCCGACCCTGCTCGGGGCCGTAGCGATCGACGAGGGCGGCGAGGAACTGGGAGTTGCGAGCCTCGCCGCCACCGCCGGCGCCGAAGATCGAACCGATGAACGCGGTCACCGAGATCACGTCGTTGACGGTCGCCGGCGGCAGGTCGATGTCGTTCGCCTGCCAGTAGGCGGTGAGGCCGTCGGCGTAGGCCTGCGCGTCGTCGATGATCTCCTGCCCCTCCTCGCCATGGGTGTCGAGCAGCAGTTGCACCTGAGCGTCGACCAGGGCCTCCACCTCGGGACTCGGTACGTAGGGCGTCGCGCTGGTGACGAGGTCGAACGCATCGATCCCGGGGATGTCCGCAATCGCAGCCCGGGCCGGACCGCGGCCGACGGCCATGAAGAACCCGCGGTCCCGCGCCGTCACCCATCCGGCCGCGAACGCGAGCCCCTCGCGGGTGTCGGCGACGATGTGGGCGACGCCGAAGTCGTCGTAGGTGACGGTGACGTCGTCGCGACCGACGTCCTCGACCCGGGTCGGTCCGACGGGCTCGAACTCCATGGCGAGGAAGAGCTCGTCGAGGTCGCCGGCATCGATGTCGTCGCGCAACGGAGTGAGTCCGTCGTAGAGCGGCAGCTGATCGAGCGACTCGTCGGTCAGCTCGGGGAACCCGCCGTAGTTGCCGGGCGGAAGGATGTAGAACGCACGATCCTCGACCACCGGGGGAAGCTCAGTCGTCGTGGTCGTCTCGGGCGGAGCCTCCGAGGTCGTCGTCGTCTCCGCCGGCGCCTCGGTCGTCGTCGGCGGTGTGGCCTCCTCGTCCCCGTCGCCCGAGCAGGCGGCCGCGATCAGCGCGAAGACCATGACGAGCGCAACGGCTGCGGTACGGCGACGATTCGACATCTCGACCCCCAGGTGGAACCGGCTCACCCGGCCGGTTCGTCGACCATCACCATTACCGCATCGAGGGGCTTGCGGGCGAAGTCCGGCACCTTGACGCCGGGCAGGGGGTAACCGATCGGGAACATCACGAACGGTCGCTCGTTGTCGGGGCGACCGAGGAGACGGGTCAAGAACGCCATCGGCGACGGGGTGTGGGTGAGCGTGGCGAGCCCCATGTTGTGGAGTGCGGTGATGAACATGCCGGCGGCGATGCCACAGCTCTCCTTGACGTAGTAGTTCTTGCGGGTCTCGCCGTCGGGTCGCCGCTCGAAGCGCTCCTCGAAGAGCACGACGATCCACGGGGCGATCTCGAGGAACTCCTTGTGGTGATCGGTGCCGAGCGGCGCCAACGCCTCCTGCCACTCGTCGTTCATCCGCGAGTCGAGATAGTTGACCCGCTCCTCCTCCTCGGCCGCCTCCCGAATCGCCCGCTTCACCTCCGGCGAGCGGGTCGCCACGAACCGCCACGGCTGCTTGTGCGCACCCGACGGCGCGGTCGATGCCGTGCGGATCGCCGACTCGATCAGCGCCTGCGGCACGGGCCGATCCGAGAAGAGCCGAGGACTGCGCCGGCGCTGCATCAACGCCTCGAACGAGGCGGCCCGAGCCGCCATCTCGTCGGGTGGGAGTTCGACGAATCCGAGCGGCCGGTACGGATGCTCGGCCTCGAGTTCCGGCGACGGGTAGGGGTGTTCGTAAACCGGTTCGGTGTGCTCCACCACCGAATCGTGGCAGCTCCGGGGCCTGGACGCCCGTCCGGTGCCGGAGCACACTGGCGCCCGTGAGCTTCTCCGAGACCCAGGAACAGATCCTCGACGCGACGATGCAGGTGATCGTGCGCGACGGCCTCGACTCGACGAGCATGCGGGCGGTGGCCGAGGAGGCCGAGGTGTCGCTCGGGCTGCTGAGCTACCACTTCGAGGGCAAGGAACAACTGATCCTGGCTGCGTTCCAGCGCACGACCGAACGGTTGATGGAACTGATCGACGCCGAGATGGCGGCGGCGGGCTCAGATCCGCGGGCTCGGCTGCGGGCGGCGCTGCGTTCCTGGTTCGATCCGAGCTTCAGCGACCCGCAACACCTGGAGATGTGGCTCGCGATCTGGGCGGTCTCGCGCACCAACGACGAGGTCGCCGCCGTCGAGCGCGATCTCTACGACCGCTGCGCCGCGCAGCTGAGTGGGGCGATCGCCGACGTCGACCCGTCGCTCAGCCCCGACGCCGCCAGCCATCGCACGACCGACCTGCTCGCACTGCAGAACGGGCTCTGGATCAACTGGAACCGGTGGGGCGACAACCACGCACTGGAGCGCGGCCTGCGGCTGTGTGAGGCGATCGCGTTCGGAGAGGTCGAGTGAGCGGCCGCCTCGCCGGACTCACCACGATCGTGACCGGCGCATCCAGCGGCATCGGCGAGGGCATCGCCGCCCGCTTCGTCGCAGAGGGCGCGACCGTCTTCGCCGCCGCCCGGTCCGAGGTGACCGTCGACGGCGCCACCTGGATCCGCACCGACGTCACCGACCCTGCCTCGGTCGATGCGCTCATCGCCGGCGCGGTCGACGCGACCGGACGACTCGACGCCATCGTCAACAACGCCGGGGCGCAGGTCGAGAAGCCGATCGAGGACACGACCGACGACGACTACGACCTCGTCATGGACGTCAACGTCCGTGGGGTTTTCAACGGCTGCCGCGCCGCCGTTCGCCAGATGGCGGCCCAGACGGGCGGGGGATCGATCATCAACATCGGCTCGATCGCCGGCAACCTCGCCGACCACCAGATGGCGATCTACAACGCCTCGAAGGGCGCGGTGCATGCTCTGACCCGGGCGATCGCCACCGACAACGGGCACCAGGGCGTGCGCTGCAATGCGATCAGCCCGGGCTGGATCATGACCGCGTTGGCCGACGCCGCGTTCGATCTCGCCGACGACCCGGCGGCCGCCCGCGCCGCGGCCACCGCCAAGCATCCGGTCGGACGCATGGGCGACCCGGCCGACATCGCCGCGCTGGCCGTCTACCTGGCGTCGACGGAATCGGGGTTCGTGTCGGGCAGTTGCTTCACGATCGACGGCGGCCTGACCGCCCAGTCGCCGATCACGCCCGACTGAACGCGCTACTCGAGGAGTTCGTCGTAGTACTCGGGGTGATCGAGCGGCAGATTCAGCCACTCGATCATCTGTCGAGCCTGTTCGTATGCGGCCAGTCGGGCCTCGTCGGAGTCGGCGGCCTCCGCTTCCTCGAAGGGTTCCCGGAGGCGGCGGATCATCCGCGGTCCGAGTTCGAGCAGCGCGCTGCTGCCCTCGCTCGCCCAGCGGCACAGGACGTAGTGGACGAGCGAACCGACCGGGATGCCGGTGCTGTTGCTCAGGTTGGTGATCGTGCCGAGCGGATCGAGATGGGCGTGCGCGGCGACGTCGGTCTTGAAGTTGGCGTCTTTGTCGTCGTCGGGCCACGGGCCGGTCCAGCCCGCCAAAGTCAGGGTCGTCATGTCCGAGAGGATGCCAGACTCGGCCGATGACACCGGACCCGTACCTGCACGGCCATTCCGACGCCGTGATGAAGTCGCACACGTGGCGCACGGTCGAGAACTCCGCACCGCACGTCATTCCCCATCTCCGCGGGGGCCTCCGGCTCCTCGACGTCGGGTGCGGGCCCGGCACGATCACCGTCGATCTCGCAACGCGGGTCGCTCCGGGTCCCGTCGTCGGATTCGACGTCGCCGACGACGTCATCGAGCGGGCCGCCGCCCTCCTCGACGAACCGGATGCGCCGACCAACTGCACGTTCCACACCGACGACGTCTACGCGATCGACGCGGCCGACGACTCCTTCGATCTGGTCCACGCCCACCAGGTCCTCCAGCATCTGACCGACCCGGTGGCCGCCCTGCGCGAGATGCACCGGGTGCTTCGGCCCGGTGGCGTCCTCGCGGTCCGCGACGCCGACTACGGCGGCATGACGTGGGCACCGCCGACCCCCGAGATCGACGACTGGATGGCGATCTATCAGGGCATCGCCGCCGAACAGGGCTCGCAGCCCGACGCCGGCCGGTACCTCCTCGGGTGGGTGCAGGCAGCCGGGTTCGTCGACATCGAGACGACGGTCGACGTCTGGACCTTCGCGACCCCAGCGGATCGGGCGTGGTGGGGCGACCTCTGGGCCGACCGGGTCGAGCACTCGTCGTTCACCACTCACGCACTCGATCAGGGGCGGGCCGACCCCGACGGCCTGGCCCGCATCGCCGCGGGGTGGCGGCGCTGGATCGACCGGCCGGACGGCTTCTTCGCCTGCCCCAACAGCCAGATCGTCGCCCGCGCTGCCGCCAAGACCTGACGAACCGTCAGGTTTCTGCTTGACTGCTGGCTAACAACCATTGCCCAGAGCCCATGGAGGGGGACCCATGAGGAATCGCGCACCCGCGTGGCTTCGACTGCTCGTCACCGTTTTCGCATTCGCCCTGATCGCTGCTGCCTGCGTCAGCAGTGAGGATGACGAAGGCGCGGACACCGAGACCGAGTCGACGACCGAGGAGGAGACTCCGGCCGAAGAGGAAGAGGAAGAGGCTCCCGCCGAAGAGGAGGAAGCCCCTGCCGAAGAAGAAGAGGAGGAGGCTCCTGCCGAGGAAGAGGAAGCGCCGCCGGCGCTCACCGCCTCGTGGACCGGCGTCACCGAGGACACCATCCAGATCGGTGTCACGATGCTCGACTTCGAGGCCCTCGTCAGCGCGAACCTGTCCGCCCAGGGATGGGGTGACCAGATCGCAGTGACCGAAGCACTCGTCGCCGAGGTCAACGACAACGGCGGCATCAACGGCCGCATGCTCGAGGTCGTCGCCTACGAGTTCTACGACCCGACCGATCCGACGGACGCCGAACGCGCGTGTGCGGCGGTCACCCAGGACAACGAGGTCTTCGCCAACGTCGGCGGCTTCCTCGGCCCGGCGGCCGGCACCGCCGACCCGTGCATCGTCGGCGCGAACGAGACGATCATGGTCGGCGGCGAGATCACCCGCGACGAGTACGCCCAGGCGGTTGCTCCCTGGTATCAGGCCGGCCTGAACGTCGAGTTCCAGACCCAGGCCCTGTTCAACCTGATCGTCCAGGAGGGCCTGGCCGACGACGCTCGCGCCTTCGTGATGGGCGGTGCCAACAACATCGACCAGAAGGACTTCGTGATCGACGGCCTCGCCGCCGCCGGCATCGAGGTGGTCGGCGAGTTCGTGATCGAAGCCAACGACGGCGACACCATCGGACAGGACTCCGAGTCGGCGATCGGCATGGAGCGATTCCAGGCCGCCGGCGCCAACACGCTCGTGATCTTCGGCAACCCGGGTGCATCGATCCGTGGCGCGGCGGCCGCCGGGCTCACCGGCGAGATCGCCATCTGGAACAACAACGCCGCCGGACTCAACAACCTGGGCGCGACGATCACCGACAAGTCGGTCGCCGACGGAGTCATCACCAGCACCGGCCCGACCGAGGACGAGATCTGGGATCGGCCGGACTTCCAGGAGGAGTGCGTGGCCCCGGTCGCCGAACGGGTCCCCGAGGCCGACCTCCGCCGCCTCTCCGAGTACGAGGCCGGCGAAGAGCGCTGGTTCAGCTCCGTTCGCCTGCAGTGCCAGGTGATCGAGATCTTCGTCGCGATCGCCACCGCCGCCGGACCCGAACTCACCCACGACTCGTTCAGGGCGGGCGCCGACTCCCTCACCGACTTCAGTGTCCCCGTGTGGGGTCCGTCGTCGCTCGGCCCGGACAAGCCGTTCGCCCAGGACGTGGTGCGGCTCGGCGCATACGACTCCACGGTCGGCACCGGCCAGATCGTCGCCTTCACCGAACTGACCGACGCCTTCGAGTAGTCCGGACGGGATTCACGAATCCCGAACAATCGAACGATGTTGCCGGGTCGTCCCTTTGTGGGGCGGCCCGGTCGCGTCTGCCACACTCGACGCATGGCCGAACTCGACTACGACCTCGTGTACGACCTCGTCGTCGCCGGCGGGACCGCCGGCGGACTCAGCGTCGCCATCTCCTCGCGACGATCAGGGGTGCAGTCCGTCCGCGTGATCTCGAGCAGCAACGCGGTGACGTTCCCCGAACTCGTGCGCGACAACCAGCTCGACATCGGCTACGGCGAGCTCGTCGAATCCGTCGATGCCGGCCCGGACGGCTCGCTGCTCGTCCGCACGAACCGGCATCGCTACCGGGCTCGGGCCGTCCTGCTCGCCCATCGACCCCCGGTTCCGGACTGGACCCCGCCGATCTCGGTCCCCGATCTGGCGAGCATCTCGGTCGACACCGAGCCCGACCACGTCGACGGCAAGGACGTCCTCGTCATCGGCTACACCGATCACGCGGTCGAGCTGGCGGCCACGATCGAGGCGGCCGGCGGCAACGTCGTCCTGGCGGCGGGCGGCATGGATCCCGACCTGCTCTCCCCCGCAGCCGACAACGCCCTGCGCCGGATGGAACGCGAACGCCGCATCACCATCCTGTACCGGTCGATCCCCGACGAGATCGACGAGGTCGACGGCCACCCGATGGCGTACTTCAACGATCGCCGCACCCCCGACCTCCAGTTCGACGAGGTCGTCATCGCGTCGCATCGCCGCAACCTGAGCCCCGACGAGCGCGGTGTCACCGACGCGGCGCTCGAGACCGGCAAGGTCTGGTTCCTCGGCGAGCCGACGGCGGACTCCGTCGCCACCACCTCGCCGGGGCATCGCATCGGCCTCGACATGGCGGCGTCGTTCCCCGAACTGGACCCCGAACGGATCCAGCCCAGCAAGACCCGCCGCCACCGCCACGAGGGCGCGGTCGAGGAGCTGCGCGACGAGCACTACAACGCCACGATCACCCACTTCGAACCGACCCACTCCGACCTGTGGGTACTGCGGGTGAAGCCCGACCACGGCGGGACGGACTACACCCCGGGCCAGTACGCGACTCTCGGGCTCGGCTTCTGGGAGGAGCGGATCGACGACGCGATCGACCCGAACCTCGAGGACCGGTGGTTCAAGCTGATCCGCCGCTCCTACTCGATCAGCTCGCGGGTGCTCGACGACCACGGCTATCTGGTCGACGAGGGCGGGCTCGACGAGCTCGAGTTCTACATCGTCCTCGTGCCACCGACCGACGACAACATCCCCGAACTGACGCCTCGCCTCGCGCTGAAGCGCCCGGGCGATCGCATCTATCTCGGTCCGAAGGTCGCCGGCCGCTACACCCTCGACGCGGTCGACAACCCGGCGGGGACGGTCATGTTCTTCTCGACCGGCACCGGCGAAGCACCGCACAACGCGATGGTCACCGAGCTGTTGCGCAAGGGGCACCACGGTCCGATCGTCTCGGCCGTGTCGGTGCGCAACTCCGTCGACCTCGGCTACGAGGAGACCCATCGCGAACTCGAGCGGCGGCACCAGAACTACCACTACCTGCCCATGCCGACCCGTGAGCCCGACATCGCCAAGCGCTACATCCAGGACCTGATCAAGGACGGCGACTTCGCCAAGATGGGCGTGTCGCTCGACCCGGCCACCACCCACGTCTTCATGTGCGGCAACCCGGCGATGATCGGCATCCCCGACGAGGAGGGCAACTTCCCGGCGACCGTCGGCGTGGTCGAACTCCTGGTCGAGCGGGGCTTCACGATCGACAAGCGCAAGCAGCCCGGCAACATCCACTACGAGGAGTACTGGTAGGCCGAGCGTCGGTACTGCCTCGCAAGCTCGACTCACCGCGGCTGTCTCGCAAGGTCGCCGACACCGGATCGACCCACACCACGTGTTCAATCCCACCTCGGCCGAGATGGTCGACGACGAGATACTCGAGCGGCTGACCGAGGCGTTCCACCGAGGCAAGCCGCCGGCGCCCGACGGCGACGCGCTCATCCCCGACGGCATCGACGAGGACTTCTCGGGGACGCGTTCTCGGCCGACCCTCACGATCGGTTCCCGGCGTTCGCGCAGTGAGGCCGCCCGGTTCGCGCTGCACTACGGTCCAGGGAAACGCAGCACGAGGGGACCATCCATGCCGACCGAGACCGAGGGTTCGATCCTGGGCAACGCCGTTCTGCGGCGTGAAGACCCGACCCTGCTGACCGGAGCCGACACCTATCTCGACGACATGAGCGTCACCGGGATGGCCTACATCCACTTCGTTCGCTCACCGCTCGCCCACGGAACGATCCTCGAGGTCGACACCTCCGGCGCCGAGGACATGCCCGGCGTCATCGGGGTCTACTCCGCCGCCAACACCGACTTCCCGGCGATGCCGTACAACTTCGGCCACCCGGCGTTCGGACGCCCGCTGTTCGCGGGCGAGCGCGTCCGGCTGGTCGGCGACATCGTCGCCGCCGTCGTCGCCGAGACCCGCGAACAGGCGGTCGATGCCGGTGAGGCGATCTTCGTCGACTACGACGACCTCCCCGTCGTGATCGACATGACGACCGCCGCCTCCCCGGAGGCGGAACTGCTGTTCCCCGAGGCCGAGACCAATGTGTGCTTCCACACCGAACTCGGCGAGGAGGGCGTGCTCGACGACGCGGCCACGGTCGTGCAGCTCACGATCGAGAGCCAGCGCCTCGCCGGCGTGCCGATCGAGAACAACGGGACCCTCGCCATCCCCGAGGGGGACGGCATGACGATCTGGATCCCGAGCCAGAACCCGATCGCCCATGCCGCCGACTTCTCCGGCGCGCTCGGCATCGAGCCCCCGGCCCTGCGGGTCGCGACCCCGCCGGCGATGGGCGGTGGCTTCGGCCCCAAGGCGGCCGGCTATCCCGAGTTCCTGATCACCGCGCTGCTCGCCCAGACGCTCGACCGGCCCGTGAAGTGGACCGAGACCCGCAGCGAGAACATGGTGTCGATGGTGCACGGTCGAGCGATGACCCTCGACTGTTCGATGGGCTTCGACGACCAGGGGGTCATCACCGGCATGGAGGTGCACGCCATCGCCGACGTCGGGGCGTACCCGGCCGTCGGGGCGGTCCTGCCGACCTTCACCCAGACGATGATCCAGGGCGTCTACCAGATCCCGAAGGTCCGCTACGTCGCCGACTCGGTGGTCACCAACACCACGACCATCGGCGCCTACCGCGGCGCCGGCCGCCCCGAGGCGACCCAGATGCTCGAGCGGATCCTCGACGTCGCCGCCGCCGAGCTCGACATGGATCCGGTCGAGATCCGCCACAAGAACTTCATCGCCCCCGACGCCTTCCCCTTCACCACCCTCTCGGGCGCCAACTACGACAACGGCGAATACGCGAAGGCCCTCGACGCCGCGCTCGAGGCGGCCGACGTTCCGACGCTGCGAGCCGAGCAGGCCGCCCGTCGCGCCGCCGGCTCCGCCAAACAGCTCGGGATCGGCATCAGCACCTATGTCGAGGTGACGGCGCCCGCCGGCCTGCACGTCGAGTACGGCAAGGTCGAGATCACCCCCGACGGCAAGGTGATCGGGCGGGTCGGCACGAGCGCCCACGGGCAGGGTCACATCACGGCCTTCTCGATGATCGTGTCCGAACTGCTCGGCGTGCCGATGGACGACGTCACCATCTTGCAGTCCGACACCGCCGAGATCCCTCGCGGCGCCGGCACGATGGGCTCCCGCTCGCTGCAGACCGCCGGCTCGGCGGTCTATGTCGCATCCGAGACCGTGTTCACCAAGGCCCAGGAGCTCGCCGCCTCGATCCTGGAAGCCGCGCCGGGCGACATCGTGAAGGCCCCGGGCGGCGTCGCCGTCGCCGGTGTGCCGACCTCGACCCTGACCTGGTCGGAGCTGTACGCCGCGTCGATGGACGACGACAAACGGCCCGACGACATGGATCCGGGGCTCGCCCACGAGCTCGACTTCGACGGATCCGACGCGACGTTCCCGTTCGGTGCCCACGTCTCGGTCGTCGAGGTCGACACCGAGACCGGCGAGGTCGAGATGCTGCGTCACGTCGCCGTCGACGACGCCGGCCGCATCCTCAACCCGCTGCTCGTCACCGGCCAGCAGCACGGAGGGATCGCGCAGGGCGCAGCCCAGGCGCTCTACGAGGGTGTGAGCTACGACGACTGGGGCAACCCGGTCACGTCGAACCTCGCCGACTACTCGGTGCCGGCCGCGTCGGAACTCGTCTCGTTCGAGACGTCCAACACCGAGACGCCGACCTTCCGGAACCCGCTCGGGGCGAAGGGCATCGGCGAGTCGGGCACGATCGGCTCGACCCCGGCGATCCACAATGCCGTGCTCGACGCGCTCACGCCCTACGGCGTGCGTCACATCGACATGCCTCTGACCCCGATGAAGGTCTGGAAGGCGGTCGCCGACGCGTCGTGATCGCCGGCGCGCACCACGTGCCGGACGGTCGATCGACCATCGGGCCGTGGAGACTCAGCCCGACAGATCGACCACGACCTTTCCGGCGTAGGCGTTCGCTTCCATCCGGCGGTGGGCTTCGGGCAGCTCGCCGAAGGCGATGACCTCCGCGACACCCGGACGGTAGACACCGCCGTCGACGCGGTCGACCACCTGCTGCAGGGTGGTCGTGTCGGTGTCGGCGTTCAGCGACTCGCTGGAGTAGAAGGTGACGTCCTCGCGCTCGAAGACCGTGCGAACCGATGCGTGGGGGGCGGTGGCGTAGCTCTCGGCCAGCGATCCCGCCACACACAGCGTGCCTCCCTCGACCAACAGGGCCAGACCGTCGGTCAGCGAATCGTCGCTGGCCACGGTGTCGATCACCGCGGTCGCCCCCTCGGGCCACCGGCGCCGCACCTCGGCCTCGACCGCCCCGGCGGAGACCACCACGTCGGCCATGCCACCCTCGAGCAGGGCGGCTCGCTTGTGATCGCTGCGGGTCACCCCGACGACCTCGCCGCCGAGGTGGTTCACGATCTGCGCGACGGCGAGGCCGAGGGCCGACGCCCCCGGCCGCATCAACACTCGCGGTGTCCCGGTCAACGAGTCGGTCGCCGCGAGGCAGCCCCATGCGGTGAAGAACGTCTCGGGCAGGGCGGCGAAGGTGACCCAGTCGAGCTCGGTGGTGACCGGGAAGACCGTGGCTCGAGGCACCCTGGTCAGCTCCGCATACGAACCGTCGTAGCTCCGGCCCATGCCACCCATCGCCGCCGCAACCCGTTGGCCGGGTGCGAGATCCGTCCCGCCCGCGTCGACGACCGTGCCCACACACTCGATGCCGATGATGCGCGGAAACGCGACGGCCGCACCCGACCCGCCGGCCCGGGTGACGGCCTCGGCCCGGTTGAGACCGAAGGCGGCGATCTCGATCACCACCCAGCCCGGCGCAGGTTCGGGGTCGGGCACGGTGCGCAGCGAGAGCACCGACGGATCGCCGGGGGCGTCGACGACGAATGCCTGCATCTAGGCCGCCTCTCCTCGTGAAGTCCGCCACAGCCACACGAGCGAGACGGTGGATGGGATCACGAACAGGATGGCACTCTGAACGATCCCGAGTGCCACGTTGTCGAACTGATCGGTGCGGAGCCCGGCGATCACGTCGCCGATGTCCATGGTGAGTCGGGCCAGGAGGGCGGCGAAGGCGGCCGCCGCACTGTCGAGGAGGAAGACGCCGACGACGAGGGCGGCCGCCACGCCGAGGTAGCGAGCACCGGAGTTGGCCAGGACGAACTCCTCGGCCGCCGAGTCGACCCTGATGTCGATCCCGAAGGTGGTGAAGATGCCCTCCCCGTCGAGGAAGGTCCACATGCCGTTGACCAACGACCACACGGTGAGGTAGCCGGGCAGGAGATACCACCACCGCGAGGCGGTGACCGGCCCGGGGAGGCGAAGCACGTCGAGCACGGGGCCGCCTAGGCCGAGACCCGGGCCAGCGGAACCTGCAGCTGGTGGGGACGACGGTCGGGCTGGTCGAACGGGGTGCCATCGACGTGCTTGGCCCCCATGAACAGCAGCCCGCTGTGGAAGTAGATGAGGTCGTAGTCGCTGGCGATCTCGCCTTCGGTGATGTTGAACATCGGAAAGGCCTGACCGAGGATGTCGTTCTGCACGCCGGCCGTGAACGGGGTCATGCCGTCGACGAGACCGGCGTTGAGCATCTCGGCTGCCCCGTCGTTGAGCGGTGTCACGCCGAAGCCGGCGTCGAGGACGTAGTCGATCTCGTAGGCACCTGCGGCGATCGGGTGAGGGCCGCCCCACACCAGACGACCCCGGAACTCGAATTCGAGCAGGGGGGCCTGGCCGTACTCGTCGAGGTACATGGTGATGACGCCGGTGAAGGTGTCGTCGGCGGCGTAGTGGAAGCGGCGACGGAGCCGGGTCGGCTCGACCACGCCGCTGCCGGTCCGGTCCTCGGTGGGACGAAGCTCGACACTGATGCTCTCCCAGTCGCCGACGGCGTTCGCCCTCACCTCCTCGAGGGTGCGGGGTTCGGCGCCGGTGGGGGTGGCGGATGACGTGGTCACGACGATGCTCCAATATGTAGCGGATTCGATCATGTGACCGTAGGGAAAGTGTTCCAAACTTGCTAGTAGTCATCCTTTTCTGGCATAGTCACCGAAATGAGACCATCGAAGCATGGCGAAGCCCACGGCGTTGCCGACGGCAGCTGTCCGGTCACGTATTGCCTCGGCGTCATCGGCGGCAAGTGGAAGCCGATCATCCTCCACCTCATCGTCAACGACGTGAATCGATTCGGTGTGCTGCAGCGCAACATCGAGGGGATCAGTAAACAGATGCTCACCCGCCAGCTGCGCGAACTCGAGGCCGACGAGGTCATCGACCGCCACGTCTACGCCGAGGTACCGCCTCGCGTCGAGTACACGCTGACCACCAAGGGTCGTTCGCTGCTCCCCGTCATCGGCGCGATGCGCGACTGGGGGCAGGCCCATCTCGCCGACGAACCCGTCGAGCCCTGACCGCGCGGCGGAGCAGCCGCCGTGGCCGACGTCGCCTGATCGCGTCCGTCAGCGATCGACGTAGCGGCCCGGTGTCGTACCGAAGGTCGCTTTGAAGGCAGCGATGAACGCGCTCGGCTGGTCGTAGCCGGCACGGGTCGCCGCCGTCGTCACGCTTGCTCCCCGACCGAGCTCGACCAGGCCGTGTTGGAGCCGCAGCAGGGTTCGCCAGCGCCCGAACGTCGTACCGGTCTCGGCCGCGAACAGGCGCTGGAGTGTGCGTTCACCGGCACCCACCGCCGCGCCGAACTGGGCCAGGGTGCGCCCGTCGCGCGGATCGGCCTCGAACGCGGCTTCGATCGACCGCAGCCGTGGATCCCGGAGCCGGGCCAGGCGGACCGGCATTTCGGGTGCGGTCGCGAGCTGGTCGAGGGCGACCCGTTCGAGTCGGGTCCGGGCGGGCCCATCGTCGGGCTCACCGCCCACCTGATCGACGAGGTGCACGATGAGTTGGCGGAGCAGCGGAGACACGTCGAACACGACGAGCCCGTCCCTCACCGGCTCACCGATCGCCTCGACGTAGAGCGCGGCCATCGTCGCATCGGACGCTGCGATCACCGTGTGGAACACCCCGGCAGGGATCCATGCCGCCCGTTGCCCGGGGAGCACCCAACGCGATCCCTCGGTCTCGACGGAGAGCACGCCGTCCGAGGCGTAGACGAGCTGGTGCTCGTCGTGGACATGGCGTCCCGTCGAATGACCGGCCGGGTAGTCGAATCGTCGGGGCCGGATCCGAGGCTGGCGCTCTGTCGACATCGAACGTCAGAATACCGCTAACCCGCCGACCGTCGCCCTGCCACGATGACGACCGTGACCGCCGAAGACGCGCCCCGCGACGCACTCCGGATCTTCCTGCGCTCGGGATTCGTCTGGCAGCTGTGCTGGTCGAGTTACTGGACCCTGCTCTTCCTGCGAGTCGTCGTCGATGTCGGCCTCGACCCGCTCGAACTGCTCCTCCTCGGCACGGTGAAGGAGATCACGATCCTCGTGTCGGAGATCCCGACCGGTGTGGTGGCCGACATCCGCAGCCGCCGCCAGTCGGTGATCATCGCCTTCGTCGTGTGCGGCGGCGCCGCGATCGGCGCCGGGCTCGCCGACACGTTCGCGACCCTCGTGATCACCCAGGTCGTGTGGGCGTTCGGCACGACGTTTCGCAGCGGTGCCGAGACCGCATGGTTCACCGACGAGGTCGACTCCCTCGAGATCGTCGATGCGGTTCTCCCCCGCCGGGCCCGGGCGCAATCGATCGGTGCGATCGTCGGGGTCATCGGTACCGCGGGACTCGCCGCGGTGACCAGCCTCGGGGTCGCGTTGGCGACCATCGGCGCGATCCTGGTCGCCTGGGGCATCGTGCTCGTCTCGACCATGCCCGAGACCGGGTTCCGTCGCCACGACGCCACGGCCCGAGCCCGTTTCGGCCAACTGCTGGGCGAGGGCTTCCGGGCGGCTCGACGGCCCGGCCTGCGGGTGCTGCTGATCGCGACGGTCATGGCCGGCTTCGCGAGCGAAGCGGTCGACCGTCTCAGCGTGGCGCGACTCGACGGGATCGGCCTCCAGGGTCAGTCGGTCGACCCCGCCCTGATCATGGGGTCGACCGCCGTGTTGCAATCCCTCGGTGCCGCCATCGCCCTGTCGGCCCTCGCGGCGATGCTCGCCGGGCGACGGCTCGTCGCCGCCTTCACCTGGCTCCATGTGGTGACGGCCGGCGGCGTCGCCGTGCTCGCCCTCGCCGATCAGCTGTGGCTGGCGCTGGGCGGTCTGCTCGCCACCGGCGTCAGCCGGGAGATCGCTCGCACCGTCACGATCGGCTGGACCAACCACTTCACCGACCGCGCCAACCGGGCGACGGTGCACTCCTTCGCGGGCCAGGCCGGGTCGGTCGGAGAGATCAGCGGCGGCATCGTGCTCGGCGTGGTCGCCCGCGAGATCGGCATCGACGTCGCCTTGAGCGTGTCGGCGCTGGTGTATCTCGCCGCAGCCGTCGTCGGCTCAGCGGGCGGCACCCGTTGGCGCCAGACTGCGTAGATGACGCACGCCCGCACGATCCTCGGTTCGATCGACGGTCCCGAGCTTCCCGAGGGCGTCGCCTTCGAGGATCACGGCGACCGACTCGTCCTGACCGCCACGACCGGCCTCGCCGGGATCGCCTCGGGACGATTCGTGGAGCCGACCGTGGCCGTCGGACTGTCGGTGCCGTCCCGCGACGACACCGTCTACCTCGGTCACGGTTGGACCCAGTTCGCGATGCCGATGCGAGCGACGCCGACCCAACCGTTCGATCTGACGCCGGCCTCGAACCTCTTCTCCCCCGCCGCCGTGCTGCCGCTGGCGATCCGGTCCGGGGATGGATGTGCGCTGCTGGCGCCCCTGGACGCCTGGCACGAACAGATCATCACCTTCGACCAGGACGAGCGGGGTGTCCACGCGTTCCGCTGGGGCTGGCACGGCGATCTCGACACGGTGCCGGCCGGCACGGTCACGACGCTCGGCGTGTACGAGGGCGACACGATCCACGACTGCTACGCCCGATGGGCCGACGACCTTCGAGCCGCACATCCGATCGAGCGCTACGGGGCCGACGACCCGATCCTCACCACCCTGTCGTACTGGACCGACAACGGCGCCGCCTACTGGTATCGCACCGAGACCGGACGGACGCTGCCGGAATCGCTCACCGACAAGCTGCACGAGCTGGACGGCCTCGGCGTGCCGATCGGCGCCGTCGAACTCGACAGCTGGTTCTACCCCCACGAGACCCTGCGCCCCGTCGCCGAGATCGGCTATCCCGAGGAGGTGCCGCCCACCGGGATGACTCGCTGGGAGCCCCGCGACGACGTCGTGCCGGAGGGCATCGCCGAACTCCACGGCCGCCTCGATGCCCGGCCGCTGATCCTGCACAGCCGCCACATCGACGCCGCGTCCCCGTACGTCGCCGAGGACCCCGACGGCTGGTGGACCGACCGAACCGCCCACCCGAAGGACCCCGAGTGGTTCGGCCGCTGGCTCGACGACGCCAAGGCCTGGGGTGCGACCTGCATGGAGCAGGACTGGATGCTGCTGTTCTGGTTCGGCTGCCGCGCCCTGCGCGCCGCCCCCGGCCGAGCGACCGACTGGCAGCGAACCCTCGACCGCCTTGCGGCCGAACGCGACCTGTCGCTCATCTTCTGCATGGCCACCCCCGGCGACTACTTCACCGTCGCCGAGCTCGAGCGGGTGATCGCCGTGCGAACCAGCGACGACTACCGCTTCGCCGACGACCCCGGCCGACTGTGGCGGTGGTACCTCCTCAACAACCTGCTCGCCCGTTCGCTCGGGGTCCCGGTCTTCAAGGACTGCTTCTTCACCGGCTCCGATGCCGGCGATGACCCGCTCGACGGCGACCCCCACGCCGAGGTCGAGGCGGTGCTGTCGGCGTTCTCCGCCGGCATCGTCGGCATCGGCGACCGCATCGGCCGCACCGACCTCGCCGTCATCGACCGACTGATCGACGAGCACGGGCGCGTCGTCACGAGCGAGACGCCCATGGTGCTGCGACCCGAGTCGTTCTTCGACGCCGCCACCGACGGCCGGCTCACCTGGGCCGAGGCCTGGGACGGTGAGCACCGATACGTCCTCGCCCTGCACCTCGACAACACCGAGGCGCCGCTCGCCGGCCATCTCGAGCTTGGCGAGGACGTGCTCGTCTACGGCTGGCGGTCCGGTACCGCGGCGGTCGGCGACCAGATCTCCACCCTGCTCGAACCGCGGGATTGGGCGCTGTTCGTGTGCTGCCCGCTCCAGGGCGACCCGGGTGGGCGCACCGCGGTCGTCGGCGATCCTCAGCGCTATGCGACCCGGGGTGGATCGGGTTCCGACGCCGTCGCCAGTGATCGCCTGCGGTGGGTCGAAGGCCAGGGACTCTTGCCTACCTAACGTTCGTTAGGTACGGTCGATCGCATGGCGGTCACCGACGCGACCTCGCTCGACCGGGCAGGCGCCCGACAGCGCATCCTCGACGTCACCGCCGCGCTCGTGCTCGAACACGGCGTGGCGGGGGTGGCGCAACGCCAGATCGCCGAGCAGGTCGGCATCAAGGCCGCCTCGCTCTACCACCACTTCGCCAGCAAGAACGAGATCGTCGAGGCGGTGTTCCGTCAGGGGATCGACGTGATGGAGCGCGCCTGGGACGACGCCGCCACGGCCGACGGTTCGGGCCGAGCCCGGCTCGCCGCCCACGTCCGGGCCCATCTCTCCGCACTGTTCGAGAACGGGCCGTACACCGCCGCCCACGTCACCGCGTTCCGCACCGCGCCGGCCGAGGTGCGCGACGCCGTCGTCCCGATGCGCGACGCCTATGAAGCTCGGTGGACCGACCTCCTGCGCGACCTCGACCTCGTCACGCCGGTCGGGTTGAGCCGCCTCACCCTGTTCGGGGCGATGAACACCACCGTCGAGTGGTTCGACGTCGACCGCGGGAATCTCGACGAGTTGGCCGACGTGATCACCCGCCAGTTCTGGGAGGGCGCAGCCCGATGAGGAAGATCGAGTCGCGGATCGACACCGGATCGGCGCAGTACGCCGAGAACGTCGCCGCCTACGAGGCGCTCGTCGCGACCCTGCGCGAGCGCCAGCAGGTGGCGATCGACGGTGGCCGCGGCCGCGAACGTTCGATCGAACGCCACCGCTCGCGCGGCAAGGTCATGGTGCGCGACCGCATCGACATGGTCACCGACCACACCACCGCCTTCCTCGAGTTCTCGACCCTGTCGGGCTTCGGCCAGTACGACGACGAGGTGCCAGGGGGCGGAATCGTCACCGGGATCGGCATCGTCCACGGGGTGCCGTGGGTGTTCATCGCCAACGACGCCACCGTCAAGGGCGGGTCGCTCGTCCCGGTCGCGATCAAGAAGCACGTTCGCGCCCAGGAGATCGCCGAGGAGAACGGGCTCGGGGTCATCTACCTCGTCGACTCCGGCGGGGCCTTCCTCCCGCTGCAGGACGAGATCTTCCCCGACAAGGATCACTTCGGCGGCAGCTTCTACCGCCAAGCTCGCCTCTCGGCGATGGGCCTCCCCCAGCTGTCGGTCGTGCTCGGGGGCTGCACCGCCGGCGGCGCCTACGTTCCGGCGCTCAGCGACGAGGTGATCATGGTCGAGGGCATCGGCCGGATCTTCCTCGGCGGGCCACCGATCGTGAAGGCGGCGCTCGGCGAGATCATCGAACCCGACGACCTCGGCGGCGCCGAACTCCACACCCGCCTCTCCGGCGTGTCCGACCACATGGCCGCCACCGAAGCCGAGGCGTACGGCAAGCTCCGCGAGATCTGCGCCACCACCAACCAACGGCGCGTCGATGCCCGCCGGGACTGGATGGGGTGGGCCGAGCCCGAGGCGCCCGCCCACCCGGCCGAAGAGCTGTACGGCATCGTGTCGGCCGACGACCGCATCCCGTTCGACGCCACCGAGATCATCGCTCGCATCGTCGACGGCTCGAAGTTCTCGCCGTTCAAGCCCGAGTGGGGCGAGTCGATCGTGACCGGCTTCGCCCACATCTGGGGCCATCAGGTCGGCATCATCGCCAACAACGGCATCATCTTCAGCGAGTCGGCCCTCAAGGCGACCCACTTCATCGAGCTGTGCGAGCAGCGCCGCGTTCCGCTGCTGTTCCTCCAGAACACCTCGGGCTACATGGTCGGGCGCGACTCCGAGGTCGGCGGCATCGCCAAGAACGGGGCGAAGATGGTGGCCGCCGTCGCCAACGCCACCGTGCCGAAGTACACCGTGCTGATCGGTGGCTCCTACGGCGCCGGCAACTACGGCATGTGCGGTCGGGGTTTCAACCCCCGGATGCTGTTCGCCTGGCCGAACAGTCGCATCGCCACCATGGCGGCCGACACCGCCGAGACGGTGCTAGTCGACATCCGCCTCGCCGGCATGAAGGGTGCCGAGACCACCGACGAGGAGATTGCCGCCCTCCGCGCCGAAGTGCGCGGCCAGTACGAGGAACAGTCGGATCCCTACTACGCGACGAGTCGTCTGTGGGACGACGGCCTGATCGATCCGGTCGACACCCGCGATGCGCTCGGCCTCTGCCTCGCCCTCGCCGCCCGTCAACCCGAACCCGAGCCGGGCCCCGGCATCGTGTACCGGATGTGAGGTGAGCCGCTGATGCGCATCCTCATCGCCAACCGGGGCGAGATCGCCCGCCGCGTCATCCGCACCGCCAAGCGGCTCGGCCACGAGACCGTCGCCGTCTACGCCGATCCCGACGCCGCGGCCCCGTTCGTCCACGAAGCCGACCGCGCCGTGCGCCTCGGCCCGGCCGCCCTCGCCGAGTCGTACCTGTCGATCGACCGGCTGCTCGCGGCGGCTGACGAGACTCGGGCCGATGCCGTCCACCCCGGCTACGGCTTCCTCTCCGAGAACGCCGACTTCGCCCAGGCGGTCATCGACGCCGACCTCACGTGGGTCGGCCCCAAGCCGGAGGCGATCGCGACGATGGGCTCGAAGATCGAGGCCCGCCGGCTCGCTGCGGAGGCTCGCGTCCCGATCATCCCCGGCTACTCCGACTCCCAGGAGCCCGACGAACTCGAGGCGGCCGCCGAACGGATCGGCTATCCGATCCTGGTGAAGGCCGCGGCCGGGGGTGGCGGCAAGGGCATCCGCATCGCCGAAACTCCGGCCGACTTCACGAACGCGCTCACCGAAGCGGTCACCGAGGCCGAGCGCTCCTTCGGCGACGGTCGGGTCATCGTCGAGCGCTACATCACCCGGCCGCGCCACGTCGAGGTGCAGATCGTCGGCGACAAGCTCGGAACGGTCATCGAGCTCGGCACCCGCGAGTGCTCGGTGCAGCGCCGCTACCAGAAGCTGATCGAGGAGGCCCCGGCGCCCAACCTGCCCGAGTCGACCGAGACCGGGCTCCGCACCGCCGCGGTGCGGCTCGCCGCCTCGATCGGTTACGACTCCACCGGCACCGTCGAGTTCGTCGTCGACGACGAGACCGGCGACTACTTCTTCCTCGAGATGAACACACGCTTGCAGGTCGAGCATCCGGTCACCGAGGAGATCACCGGCCTCGACCTGGTCGAGCTCCAGATCCGGGCGGCGACCGCCCAGCCACTCGGCGTTGCCCAGGAGTCGGTCACGTTCACGGGCCACGCCATCGAAGCCCGGATCAACGCCGAGGACGCCACCAACGACTTCGCGCCCCAGACCGGCCAGGTCAACCAGCTTCTTCGGATCGGTGGGGCCACCAGCGGGCTCGCCCGCTGGGACTCGGCGATCGAGCCGGGCTCGACGATCACCCCCCACTACGACCCGATGGTGGCCAAGCTGATCGTGCACGCGTCATCGCGGTCGGCCGCGATCTCCCGGCTCGCCGACGCCCTCGAGGGGCTCTTTATCGGCAACGTCGTCACCAACGGCGGCTTCCATCGCTGGCTGATCGATCGGCCCGAGTTCCGTGACGGCCGGATCACGACGCGGTTCCTCGACGAGACCGAACTCCCCGACGACTACGGCACCGAAGAAGCAGCGGCGATCGCTGCGAACATGACGATGCCGTCGGGCGAAGGGCCGTGGCTCGAGGCGAACCGGCGCCTGACCCCTCACCGTCGGTCGGTCGTCGTCCCGATGCGGGCGGCCACCGGCGAGGTGCTCGAGGTCGCACCGGCCGGTGGCGGCGCGACCTTCGACGGGCGGCGGGTCGTCGTCAACGTCCGGGGCCAGTCGCACACGTTCACCCGCCTGGCCCGCTCCGAGCACTGGGCGCCGGCGACCGAGGGCTCCCACGGTGCCGCCAACGCCGTCGTCGCCCCGTTCCCGGCCGTGGTCGCCGCGGTGCACGTCGAGCCCGGGCAGGCCGTCGACGGCGCCGACCCGATCGTCGTCATCGAGGCGATGAAGATGCTCCACACCCTGACCGCCGGAGGACCCGGTGTCGTCGCCGAGGTCCGCGTCGCCCCCGGCGACCAGGTCGAGACCGACCAGATCCTGATCACGTTCGAAGCGTCCGAGGAGGACCCCGACCATGGCTGAAACCGCACTGCGCAACGCCTACATGACCGACGAGCTCGAGGCGATCTACGAGCAGACCGTCGACTTCGTGGCCAAAGAGGTCACGCCCGACGGTGACGCCTGGGAAGCGGCCGGCAAGGTCCCCCGGGAGATCCTGCATCAGATGGGCGGCCTCGGCATGTTCGGCCTGCGCGTCCCCGAGGAGCACGGTGGCCTCGGCCTGGGCATGCTCGCGTCGGCGACGTTCTCCGAAGCGCTCGGTGCCTCGACGTTCGCCGGCTTCGACGTCACCGTGCTCGTCCACACCGACATGGCCGGCCCGCACCTCATCAACTCGGGCAACGACGAACAGCTCGCGGCGTGGGTGCCGAAGATGCTGACCGGCGACGCGATCCTCTCGATCGGCGTGTCCGAGCCCGACGCCGGCTCCGACGTGGCCGGCATCCGCACCTCGGCGGTGAAGGACGGCGACGGCTGGCGCATCAACGGTCGAAAGATGTTCATCACGAACGCGGTCTACGGCGATCTCACGATCATCGCCGCCCGCACCGACCTCGAGAACAAGTACGGCATCACGATGTTCCTCGTGCCCGCCGGCACCGAGGGCTTCACGGTCGCCAACAAGCTCGACAAGCACGGCTGGCGCTGCAGCGACACGGCCGAGCTCGTGCTCGACGACGTCTGGGTGAGCGACGAGCAGGTGCTCGGCACCGTGCACCGCGGCTTCTACGAGACGATGAAGAACTTCCAGAACGAGCGCATGGTGCTCGTGGGCATGGGGGTCGGCGCGGCGCAGGCGGCGATCGACATGACCAACGCCTACACCCAGGAACGCAAAGCGTTCGGCGGTCACCTGTTCGACCTCGGTGCCATC
>JBCCWI010000013.1:0-63158 GCA_039193795.1 Actinomycetota bacterium
AGTCGATCTGGCTCTGGTTGAGCTTGATGTAGTCCTCGGTCTGGTTCTCCTCGCCGATCGACACGTAGCCGACCTGCTGGAAGCCGAAGTTCACCGGGTCGGACTCCCACACCTCGACGCTGGCTCGCAGGATCGAGTGGAGCGGGCCGGTCATGTACAGGTTGCGGACACAGCCGCAGGCGAGACCGGTCGCACCGGCGCCGGGGCCCTGCTTGTCGATCAGGACGACGTCGCTGCCCTTGCCCTTGCCGCTCTTCTCGAGCGCCATGGCGAGGTGGTACGCCGTCGACAGGCCGTGGATGCCGGCACCGACGACGACGTACGTCGCGCTCGCCGGCAACGGCGAGACATTGTTGAGCGGAACGACCGGCGGGTTCTGGAGGACGCCGTCGACCTGCTCGGGCAGGGGGCGATCCATGAACGGGTACCACTGGTTGTGACCCCCGGAGTTCGGGAACTGCCCTGCGTTCGAAAAATCCATTGGCGGAATGTACGGATTCGCACCCCCGGTGGCAAGGCTCGATCCGGCCGGGCGGCGGCGCCCAGCGGCTGCGGTGGGCAACGGCTCCGGGAACCCGGTAGACCGGAGGCGTGCTGATCGTCGTCTCGCCCGCCAAGTCGCTCGACTACGAGTCGGAGCTCCCCACCAAGAAGCACTCCGAGCCGCGCATGCTCGACGAGACCCAGTCGCTCGTCGACGTGATGGCGCAGAAGTCGCCGGCCGACATCGCCAAGCTGATGTCGGTGTCGCAGGGGCTGGCCGAGCTCAACCACGAGCGGTACCAGGACTTCGAGCAGCCCTTCACCACCGAGAACGCCCGGCCCGCGCTGCTCGCCTTCACCGGCGACGTGTACCTCGGCATGGACCCCGCCGGCACGTTCACCGAACGCGACTTCACCCAGGCCCAGAAGGTGCTCCGGATCCTGTCGGGTCTCTACGGCGTGCTGCGACCGCTGGATCTCATGCAGCCCTACCGGCTCGAGATGGGCACCTCGCTCGAGACCGATCGCGGCAAGGACCTCTACACGTTCTGGGGCGACCGGATCACCGAGCAGCTCAACGCCGACCTGGCCGAGAGCCCCGGCGCGAAGGTGCTGGTCAACCTGGCGAGCAACGAGTACTTCGGTTCGGTCAACACCGACGCGCTCGACGCTCGCATCATCACGCCCACGTTCCTCGACTCCAAGAACGGCGGGCCGTACAAGATCGTGTCGTTCTTCGCCAAGCGAGCTCGCGGCGCGATGTCGGGCTGGATCATCCGGGAGCGGATCCGGTCCGCCCGAGCGCTCACCGAGTTCGAGGGCATGGGCTACCGCTACGACCCCGAGCGGTCCGATGCCGACACCCCCGTCTTCATCCGTGAAGACGGCACCATGGGCTGATCGCGACATGGAGCGGGGGGCCGACGACCAGACGTTCCACGACGAGATCGAGGGGTACTGCGGATCGCTCTCGTACGCCCCCGGCGACACCGCCGCCATCCACGTGTCCACCCGGGCGGCCTCCTACGACGTGACCGTTGAACGGTGGGGTGCCGAGCTCGACCTCGTGTGGGCGGCCAACGACCTCCCCGGCTCATTCCTCCCTCCGCCGGCCGATGCCGATGCCAACGGCTGCGGATGGCCGGTCGCGGTCGAGATCCCGATCGACGACACCTGGCGGTCGGGGTTCCACCTCGTGACCCTCCGGGCCCACGACGGTGAACCCGATCGACGGACCGCCCACGCCGGCTTCGTCGTGCGGGCCGCAGACGAGCGTCGCGCGGATGCCGTACTCGTGATGGCGACCAACACCTGGAACGCCTACAACACCTGGGGCGGCAAGAGTCTCTACACGGGCGGTCACCAGGTCTCCTTCGCCCGACCGTGGGCCCGGGGCATGCTCGTGCGGCCCGAGGTCGAACGCGACGACCGCAAGTCGCGTCCCGTCCACACCGGCGAAGAGCCCGACGCCGACGGCTTCGTCTTCCAGCGGTATCGCCTCCCCCGCCACTACCCCTCGGCGATCGGTTCGACGGGGTGGTTCACCCACGCCCGGCGCTTCGTCGAGTGGGCCGAACGCGACGGTCGATGCTTCGACCTGCTCGCCTCGACCGACCTCGAAGACCACCCCGACTGCCTCGAGGGCTACGACCTGGTGCTCGGCGTGGGTCACGACGAGTACTGGTCGGCCGGTCAACGCGCCGCGATCGAAGCCCACGTCCGTGGTGGCGGGCACTACGCGTCGTTCTCCGGCAACACCATGTTCTGGCAGGTCCGCATGACCGACGGCACCCACGGGTCGGCGATGATCGGTCACAAGTACACCGCCCACACCGACGACCCCGTGGTCGGAACGCCGGCCGAGACCTCGATGTCGGGCATGTGGGCCGATCCCGTCGTCGGCCGACCCGAATGGTCGTTCCTCGGCGCCGGATCCGCGTTCGGGCTCTACGCCCGGTTCGGTCGCGGTACGCCGCGCGGTGTCGGTGGCTTCATCGTGTACCGCTCCGACCACTGGCTGTTCGACGGCACCGAGCTCGGGTACGGGGATGTCCTCGGGCTCGACGACGGCATCGTCGGATACGAGACCGTCGGAACGCCGATCCAGCTCGACGATCTCAACCTGCCGGTCGCGCGAGTCCGTGACGACCTCCCCGAGATGGAGATCGTCGCGGTCACGCCGTCGACCAATCTCGGGATGGGCGACTATCCGACGTCGGTCGCGGCGTTCGGCGACCAGGGCGACCTCGAGTTCATCGCCGATCGGATCTTCGGCGGCGGCCCCGACGCCACCGCCAAGGCCAGGCACGGCAATGCGGTGATGGCGGTCGCCCGACCCTTCGGTGAGCAGGGCGGGGAGGTCGTCGTGTGCGGCAGCACCGACTGGGTGTTCGGGCTGCGCGATGCCCGGGTGGCGAGGGTGACGGCGAACGTGCTCGATCGCTACCTCGGCTGACGCACGCTCGCACCCGCACATCGGTCACCGATCCCCGGGCGTCGGCGCCCGATTCCGGCCCGACACCACAGGCTCGGCAGGTCCGGCACGATCCGATAGGCCCACCGACTCATTTCCCGTGGGTTGAACGACCCGCGGACGGTCCCGGGACTACAGGGTTGAACACCGTCCACCGATGGCTCGCCCATGGGTGAGGAGCGCACGTACGCGGACGGTGGTTCCGCCACGAGCCAGGCCAGCGAGAACGAGAACGGATGGCGGGCCCGCCCCGTTCTGGCGTGGACGCTGCGGATCCTCGTCGCCCTCGCGCCGATCGTTGCGTCCTTCGCGATGACCCGGGTCTATGGCCGGCTCGTCTCGATCGAGTCGATCGGCGCCCCCGCCTTCTGGGCCGGACTCCTGCTCGTCGCCGTCGCGACGGCCTTCATCATCCAGCGGCGAGCCCAGGCCCTCTTGCCACTCGTCGCCCTCTTCAAGATGTCGCTCGTCTTCCCCGACCGGGCACCCAGTCGCTTCGGGGTCGCCCTGCGCAGTGGCACCACCACCACGTTGCGCCGGCGAGCCGAGGAGACCGGTGACGCCGACGCGGCGACCGATCTGCTCGTCCTGATCAAGGCCCTCAGCAAGCACGACCCGCTGACCCGCGGACACTCCGAGCGGGTCCGGGCCTACGCCGATCTGATCGCCCAGGAACTCGGCCTCTCCCAGTCCGAACGCGACCGGCTCGCCTGGGGTGCCCTCGCCCACGACATCGGCAAGCTCGACGTCCGACCGTCGACGCTCAACAAGCCGGGCCGGCCCAACGCCGAGGAGTGGGACGAGATCCGCAACCACCCGGCGGCCGCGATCGAACGCATGGCGCAGGTCGAGCACTGGCTCGGCGACTGGACCCTCGCCGCATCCCAGCACCACGAGCGCTGGGACGGCAACGGCTACCCCGCCGGTCTCAAGGGACACGAGATCAGCCTGGCCGGCCGGATCGTCGCCGTCGCCGACGCCTACGACGTGATGACGTCGACCCGCAGCTACAAGAAGGCACGCTCACCTCAGGCCGCCCGCGAAGAGCTCATCAACAACGCCGAGACCCAGTTCGACCCGACGGTCGTGCGCGCCTTCCTGCAGATCGGCATCCAACGACTCACGCTCGCCGGTCCGATGGCGTGGCTCAGCGAACTGGCGTGGTTCGCCCGCATCCCGCAGACGGTGAGTTCGGTCGGCACCAGCGCGATGTCGACGGTGGCGACCGCGACCGTCGCGGCGGGTGCGACCGTGATCAGCGCACCGCTCAACGCCGCACCACCCGCACTGCCGGAGTTCGCAGCCCAACGGGTCGTCGTGGACGTGGCGGCGGACTCGCCCGTCGAACCGACGGCAGCCGGCACCGTCACCGAGACCGCCCCACCGGAATCGGCCCCGACCACCAGCCTGGCCGCCATCGACCTGGCCGCACTGGCGGCGGACACGACCACCACCGCGCCGACGATGCCCGACGTCGCCCCGACCACGACCCTCGGGGCGCGGGTCACCGACGTGACCACCACGACCGAGGCGGCACCCTCCGAGCCGGCCGCCACCACGACCACGGCGGCGCCGACCACCACGACGACCACACCCATGTCGTCACCGAGCACGACGACGACGCCACCGCCGTCGACGACCACCCCGCCACCGACCACCACGGCACCCCCGTCGACCACGACCGCACCACCGACCACCACCATCCCGCCGGCAGACGGCCTGCAGGACCCGGTGTTTCTCGAGGGCCACGACGGCGACCACCTGCTCTCGCTCGACGCGCCGCTCCTCACCGGCGCGCTCGGCAACTACGACAGCCACCGCAACAACGACCCCGGCCTCACCATCAAGCGCGCCAACACCCTCGAAGCGGCCGCGAACAACGACTGGTATCACCAGCACTTCGGGCTCACCGGACCGAACGGCTTCGACTTCGACGGCACGCCGATCCTCGACATCTGGGTCGGGACCCGCGGCTTCGACGATGACGACACCGGTGGCGTGATCGCCGAACTCCACGACTGTGACGAATCGACCCTCACGTGTGTCGCCCTCGGCACCGCCGGGGTCACCTTCGAGCAGGAGGACTTCGGTGCGACCTTCGGCCGCGTCGAGTTGTCCTTCGATCCGATCGAACATCAGGCGGCCGCGGGCCGCACCCTGATCCTCACGTTGTACGCCGATCCCGGCAGCGACCGGCACCTGTGGTTCGCCTTCGGGACGACCACGTACCCCGCCTCGTTCCGGATCGGCTGAGCTCAGCCGTCGTCGGCCACGAGGTCGACGCGTTCGGGCAACCCACGACCGTCGTTCCACCAGCGATGGGGATTGTCGCGATCGGGGTCGTAGGCGGCGCGGCTCGTCCAGTCCTCGCGGAGGAACACCACCGGCTCCTCGTAGTGGTGCACCCGATGGACCGCGTCCATCACCGCAGCGAGGACATCGACGTCGCGGTCGATCGAGATCTTCAGCTCGACCATCGGATACGTCTCGGTGCCGCCCGGCTCGAACCCCTCGACGTGAGTGTCGGTGGTGGAACCCGCCCGCGGTCGGGCGGTCTCCTTCCCCACCGCCGACACGCTGGCGTTGCGGTCGTAGCGGCCGTAGGCGAGCGGGTGCACGGCGACCACGGCATCGAGGATGCGATCGACATCGGCGGGGAGGGTCTGGATCTCGAGGGTCCAGACCGGCACGAAGGTGCCGGAGCCGGCCTGGTAGTCGTCGAGCGGATGCGCCATCGCGCCACCGTAGCCACGACCACCGACACCGTCGCCCGGACGAGATCGTCGGCTCGGGAACCAATCGACGGGCTCGCAGCGTTCCCCGTTCGTGAATCTCCGTGCGCTTCGTCCCGGCCCGATCCTCGCACTCCTCGCCCTCGGAGCGCTCTGGTTCGTCGCACCCGAGATCTACACCGGCACGTTCAGCGATCTCGGCACGTTCCTCACGGTGCTCGCGCTCGCGATCGGCGTCGCCGCGTGGGTCCTGCTGGTGCGCCGCTTCGTGCCGCACCGCCCCCTGCGCTCGGCCCTCGTCCTCGTGCCGGTCGGCATCCTCGCCTTCCTCGTCCTGTGGCCCTACCTGCGGCCGCCGACCGAGGTGGACGAGGCCTTCCCGACCATCGTCAGCGCCGACGCCGCCGGCACCTCCACGACGACCGCCGCACCGACGACCACATCCACCACCACGACCACGACCGTGCCGCCCACCACCACGACGGAAGCCGACGACGCATCGACCGCGACGACCTCCTCCGTCGCGCCGACTTCCTCCGTCGCGCCGACCACGACCACCACGACGACCACGACCGTGCCGCCCACCACCACGACGGTGCCGGCCGGTCCGGTGGAGCTCGCTCGCGCCGGCTTCCAGGGCCTGACCGGCCATCGCGGCAGCGGCGACGCCGCGGTCTACCGCCTGGAGGACGACTCGGTGCTGCTCCGGTTCGAGGACGTCGACATCGGGTCGGGCCCCGACCTCAACGTCTGGTTGGTGCCCGGCGAGGACCAACGCAGCCTGGGCGGCGGCACGTTCGTCGCGCCGCTCACCGCCGAGCGCGGCAACCAGAACTACACGGTGCCGGCCGGCATCGATCTCACCGACGGGACCTGGACGGTCCTCGTGTGGTGCGACACGTTCTCGGTCGAGGTCGCGAACGCGACCCTGTGAGGTTCAGCCGTCGGCGGTGAGCGATCGGAAGCGGGCGAGGTCGACGTTGCCGCCCGACAGCGTGACCCCCACCCGCCGGTCGGCGGCGTCGACACGACCGGCGAGCACCGCCGCCAACGCCGACGCCCCCGACGGCTCGAGCACGATGTTGAGCCGTTCGAACGCGAACCGCATCGCCTCCACGATCTCGGCATCGGTGACCGTCACCACCTCGTCGACCCGCTCGCGGATGACGGCGAAGGTCTTGTCTCCGCACGACGTCGTCTGCTGACCGTCCGCGATCGTCTTCGGAGTCTGGGCCAGCGTGACCCGCTCGCCACCCAGCAACGACCGTCGCACGTCGTCGCCCGCAGCGGGTTCGACCCCGACGACGCGCACGTTCCCGTGGGCCTTGGCGACGGTCGCGCATCCCGAGACCAACCCACCACCACCGACACAGACCACGATCGTGTCGACCGGCTCGGTTGCGAACAGCTCGCGAGCCAGGGTTCCCTGTCCCGCCATCACGTCCCAGTGGTCGAAGGGCGGGATGAGGGTGAGCCCTCGATCGGCGGCGATCGCTGCGCCGATCTCCTCGCGGCTCTCGGTGTAGCGGTCGTACTCCACGATCTCGGCGCCGTATCCGGCGGTCGCCGCCTTCTTGATCGCCGGCGCATCCGCCGGCATGACGATCACCGCCGCGATCTCGTGGAGGGCAGCGGCGAGGGACAGCGCCTGGCCGTGGTTGCCCGAGGAGAAGGCGACGACCCCAGCCGGTCGCACCTCCGGGGCGAGCGCCGCGACAGCGTTGTAGGCACCCCGGAACTTGAACGACCCGGTCCGCTGGAAGCACTCGGCCTTGAGTCGGATGCGGCCACCGGTGCGCTCGTCGAGGGTGCGACTGGTGAGCTCCGGTGTGACGTGCGCGACGCCCGAGAGGCGGGCGGCGGCCCGTTCGACGTCGTCCAGGGTGAGGGTCGATGCGTCCACGCCTCGGACCGTAGGCGCAAACGTCACCCGTCGGGGCCGGAGTTCGCCGTACTCTGCGGGGAATGGCACACCAGATCCTCGTGCTCAACGGACCGAACCTGAACCTGCTGGGCCACCGCGAGCCCGAGGTCTACGGCACCGCCACGCTCGACGACATCGTCGCCGAGCTGACCGCGCTGGCCACCACTCGCGGCGCCGAGCTGCGCCACGTGCAGTCGAACAGCGAGGGGGCGCTGATCGACGCCCTGCACGACGCCCGCACCTGGGCCGACGGCGTGATCTTCAACCCCGGCGCCTACACCCACTATTCGATCGCGTTGCGCGACGCGGTCGTGGCCAGCGAGTTGCCGGTCGTCGAGACCCACCTGTCGAACGTGCACGCCCGCGAGGAGTTCCGACATCGCTCCGTTCTCTCGGCGGTCTGCCTGGGCGTCGTCCTGGGCTTCGGTGCCGGAAGTTACGCCGCGGCGCTCGACGCACTCCTCCGCCACCTGGACTGAACGGCGTTTTCTGGCCGATTTCGGTCATCTCGTCACATTCAGGGCTCATACCGACCACGAACCTGCCGATGCTGCAGACGTGGAGAGTGTCCCGAGGCGAGGGCCACGCGCAGTGTCACGGCGTGCGATGGTCGGAACCGGAGCCGTCGTCGGCGCCGGTGCCTGGGTCGCGCCCTCGATCCTGAGCTACGACCGCGTCGCCGCCGCGATCGGGTCGTGTGGCACCAAGCCGCTCCAGGTCGACTGGACCAACTGGGCGGGTCTCACCATCCCCGGTTCGGTCACCGCGCTCGACGGCACGACCGTGACCATCACCGTCTCGGATCCCGACAACGTCCAGGACTCGACCTGGAACTTCCGCGCCTTCAACGGGGTGATCAACGGACGTGACAACCCGGCGATCACCGGCATGGAGAACGCCAACAACAGCGCCGGTGTCACCATCACGCTCACCTTCTCCACCCCGGTGCAGCCGTCGTTCTTCCTGGTCGATGTCGACCGGGCCGACGACGCATGGGAGGACCGAGTCCGCGTCCGTGGCTTCCTCGGCGGCGGCGGTGCGATCGACCCCGACTCGTTGACGGTCGGCGGCGGTGCGGTCCAGGTGATCAACCCCCGCCTGGTCGAGGGCGTGTTCTCGTCGAACAGCTCGAACTCCGAGGTCGAGGTCGACTTCCAGGAACTCGTCGACACCGTCGAGATCCGCCACTTCGACCACACCACGTGGACGAACTTCCAGTGGATCGGTGTCCACGACCTCCACTGGTGTTAGCTAGCGGGTCAACCGGGTCGTGTTGAGCACCCGGATGAGGTGCAGGTCCGACCCCGCCTCGCGGATCTCGCTCTGGGTGGCCTCGAGCAACGACGCTCGCGGCGCGGCCCGCCACATCCCGTAGCAGGCGATCAGGAAGCCGGTTCCGTAGACGATCCACGAACCGGTGGCGAGGAAGAGCACGAAGCCGGTGATCGCGGCGCCCTGGGCGAACCCGATCCGCACCAGCGTGGCCCGCTGGAACGACCGCGCCAGCTCGGTCGGCGAGGAGCCGTTCGGGCTCGGCACGAAACGGGGCGCGACGAGCATCAGCCCGACACCGATGATCGCCGTCACGGTCACACCGGTGGAGATGCTCACCGGTGCGCCGCCCGTCGCCGCGAGCGCGACGACCGGGATCCAGATCACGACGATCGCGTTCACGAAGACCAGCCACAGGAGTCGGGTGGCCTGCAGGCCGGAGTTCTGTGTCGTCATGGCCCGCATCCCCAGGAAGGGGATCACGAGGGTCGGGAGCAACTTGACGACCGGCTTCCAGCCGGGATCGTCGTCGGCGGTCCGGCGATTCATGCGGGAACGAGCTCGATGCCGGCGGCGTCCATCTCGACGAGCGCGGCGTCGGTGGTGTCGGGGGCGACACCGGCGCAGTGGGCGAGCAGCACCCGGGTGGCGAACCCGTTGGCCTTCGCGTCGAGCGCGGTGGCCCGCACACAGTGGTCGGTCGCAATGCCGACCACGTCGACCTCGGTGATCCCCCGCTCGTGCAGCCAGGTGCCGAGCAGCACCGACTCGTCGACCGACGCTCCGCCGTCGAAGCCGGTGTAGCTCGCGGTCGTTCGCCCCTTGAGGAACAGCTCGTCGACCGCGATCTCGAGATCGTCGTGGAAGGCCGCGCCGGGGGTCCCTGCATGGCAGTGCACGGGCCACGTGTCGACGAAGTCGGGGCCCTCGTCGCCGGCCCAGTGATCGCCGGGGTCGACGTGCCAGTCCTTGGTGGCGACGACCACCGCGTAGGTGCCACCGGCCCGGTCGAGCCCGACGGCGTCGGTGATCGAACGAGCGACCGCGGCGCCACCGTCGACACCCATCGAGCCGCCTTCGCAGAAGTCGTTCTGCACGTCGACGACGATCAGAGCCTTCGTGTTCATTGCGCTCCTCCGGAGGGGACGGGGATGGAGAGGGGTTCCTCGACGCCTTCCCACACGGTCGGGATGGCGGGGCTGAGGGTCGGCCACGGCGTGCGGGCCTCGTCCTTGAGTCGGCTGCGGCGTTCGGCGCAGCGGGCCTTCGCTTCGGCCGGGTTGGTGAGATCGGCGACGACCTCGCCGTCGCGGACCAGCGGCACTTGCGGATTGAGCGTGTCGTCCTCGAGCTCGACCGGGAGGACCGACAGCACCTCGTTGACGAAGTGGCCGTTGCCGTCGACGACACGGTGGACGTCCTTGCGGCCACCGAGTGTGCGCTTCCCGGGCGACAGCTTGCCGACGGCTCGCAGGTCGCTGTGGGGTTCGTCGTCGTCGGCGATCGACACGAGCTTGTAGACCATCGAAGCGGTGGGGTGACCGGAGCCGGTGACCAGGCTGGTGCCGACGAGGTAGGCGTCGATCGGCGCACCGGCGGCCTCGAGTTCGGCGACCTTGAACTCGTCGAGGTCGCCGCTGACCACGATGCGGCAGTCCGTCGCGCCGAGCTCGTCGAGCAGCGATCGGGCGGCGATGCTGTCGCGCAGCAGCTCGCCGGAGTCGATGCGGATGGCGCCGATGTCGGACCCGACGACCGCCACGGCCCGGCGGATGCCTTCCATCACCTCGAACGTGTCGACGAGATAGGTGGACCCGACGCCGAGGGTGTTGCGTTGGGCCTCGAACGCAGCCGCCTCGGACGCATGGGCGAGGACGAAGGCGTGGGCGGTGGTCCCGCCGGTCGGGATGCCGTGGCGGCGGCCCGCTTCGAGGTTCGAGGTCGTGTCGAAGCCCCCGACGAAGCCGGCCCGGGCGGCGGCGACCGCCGACTCGGGGTCGGTACGACGCGACCCGCCTTCGATGAGCAGCCGCCCACCCGCGGCATCGGCCATGCGGGCGGCAGCGCTGGCGACCGCACAGTCGTGGTTGAGCACCGACAAGACGACCGTCTCGAGCACCACACATTCCGCGAACGTCCCCGTGACCGTCAGCACCGGCGAGTACGGGAAGAACAGTTCACCTTCGGCGTAGCCGGTGATGTCGCCGCTGAATCGGTAGCTCCGCAGCCAGTCGGTCATGGCCCCTTCGATCACCACGCCGGTGTCGACGAGGTGCCGGACGGTCGCGTCGTCGAAGCGGAACCGCGCGACTGCGTCGAGCAACCGGTCGATGCCGGCGACCACGCCGTAGGCCCGACCCGTGGGCAGACGTCGAGCGAACACCTCGAACACGGCTCGGCGATGGGCGACCCCGGACTCGAGCGCCGAGGCGACCATCGTCAGCTCGTAGTGATCGGTCAGCAGTGCCGACGTGGGTGCGTCCACCCCTTCACCCTAACGGCGGCCCTCGGGCCCACCCCGATCGTTCGTGCGCTCGTGCACGGCCATCGGTCGGGGAACTCCGTGCCGACACGGGGCGTTTCCTCCCCATGTTCTCCTTCCTTCGCCGTCCCGACGCCGCCCGCACCGCCCCGCCTCAGCCCGTGGAGACCGGCACCGTGCGGTGGGGGCGCGACCTGGACGAAGCCGTCACCACCGCAGCGGCGACGGGACGGCCGGTGTTCGCGCTCTTCCAGGAGGTTCCCGGCTGCGCCGGGTGCCGACAGTTCGGCGCCGACGTCCTCTCCGACCCGCTCGTCGTCGAGGCGATCGAAGACCTGTTCGTCCCCCTGTTGATCCACAACAACGCGTCCCTCGGCCACGACGCCGAGGTGCTCGCCCGGTATGGCGAACCCGCATGGAACTACCAGGTCGTTCGGTTCCTCGGATCAGACGGCGACGACCTGATCCCACGCCGCGACCGGGTCTGGGAGACCGGCCCGCTGCTCCAGCGGATGGTGGCTGCATTGGAGGCCGCAGCCGCACCGGTGCCCGACCATCTCCGCCTGCTCGAACAGGAGCACTCGGATCGCCTCGTCGAGGTGTTCATCGCCCAGGCGTGCTTCTGGGTCGGCGAGCACGAGATCGGCCAGATCGACGGTGTCGTCCGGACCGAAGCGGGCTTCCTCGGTGGCCACGAGGTCACGCGAGTGTGGTTCGACCCTGAGGTCATCGATCTCGAGGCGCTGCACGCCGAGGCTCGGCGGCGCGGGGTCGCCACCTTCGTCGCCCGCGACGGCACCGGCTACCGCACCGCGCCGCCGAGCGATCAGAAGCGTCAGCTCGGGGGTGCGCATCCCGACACGTTGACCGATGCGCAGCTCACCAAGGCCAACGCGTTCGTCGGGGTGTCTCGCCGAGACGCCGAGCGCTTCCGCTTCCCGAGTCAGCGCTGAGTCACCCGCCGGCCAGGTCCTCCACCCAGTCGACGAAGGGCGCGACGGCGACGTGGCCGTCCGGAAGTCGGGCATCCACGCTGCAGCCCTCGCCCGAGCCGAAGGCCACGATGCCGAGCAGTCGGGGTGTCCCGCCGTCGTCGAGTACGACCGGCGCGCCGCTGTCTCCGGTGCACGCCCCTCGGGGGATCGCACTCGTGCAGACCGTGATGTCGGGCTGAAAGCCGGCCTCGAGGAAGTCGGTAGAGGTCTCGGGATCTCCCCACTCGCCACAGTCGGCATCGATGGTGGTGCCGAACGGGACGAGCACCGTGGGCCGGACGCCGTCGTCCCGCTCGCCCCAGCCTGCGATCGACACCTCAGTGCCCTCCGCCGGCTCGTCCCCGGTGAACAGCGGGATGGGGACGCCGACCTCGGCCGGAACCGGGCGATCGAGCCGGATCATCGCGAGGTCGACGCCGACGCGTTGACGTTCGATGGTGTTCGCCGCGTAGACGAACGACTCGGGGTCCTGGGCTGCCGTGGTCCAGTCGGCGATGCCCACGATCGCAACAAACGCATCGGCGCCACCCCAACAGTGCTTCACGGTCAGCACCCACTCCGGCGCCACGAGCGCTCCGGTGCAAGTGTTCACGAGTTCGTCGCCGGTGAAGCCTCGGAGGTGCACGGTGTGGCGAAACGCCTCGCTCGGCAGTGCGTCGTCCCCGCCGTCGGGCGATGTGTCCGACCACGAGACGAGCACGACCGCCATCCCGGCCACGAGAAGTACCGCGACAACCCCCAATGCCACTCGCACGCTCGTCGACATCGCGCAGGTCCCTCGTCGCCGCCGGGACGAGCGTAGTCACCGCCGGCGGACCATCCCCGGCGCCGACCGGGGCCGGGGCGGCGGTCGAACGGAATGTCCGGACGATCGAAGCGTTGAACCGGTCACATGACCGCATCTGCCTACTCGGTGATGTACTCGATGTCGTCGGACACGTCCGGCATCGACGGCAAGCACCTCTCCAAGAACACCCGTCGACGGGTCCTCGGCTTCGCCCGCCCCTACCGCGGCCTGTTGCTCGGGTTCCTCCTCGTCGTCATCGCGACCACCGGCCTCGCCCTGCTGCCCCCGCTGCTGATCCGGGAGATCTTCGACGACGCGATCGTCAACGACGACGCTGGCTACCTGAACCTGCTGTTCGTGCTGATGGTGGCCGCCGCGCTCGGCGAAGGACTGCTACGGCTCCTCGAACGATGGCTGTCGAGCCGGATCGGCGAGAGCCTCATCTACGACCTCCGCACGCTGCTCTTCGACCATGTACAGCGCATGCCGGTGGCCTTCTTCACCCGCACCCAGACCGGCACCCTCATCAGCCGGCTCAACAACGACGTCGTCGGGGCCCAGCGGGCGTTCACCGGCACGCTCGGCACGGTCGTCGGCAACGTGATCGCCCTCGGCGGCACCCTCGTCACCATGCTCGTGCTCGAGTGGCGGTTGACGATCGCGGCGATCCTCGTCCTGCCGCTCTTCGTGCTGCCGGCCCGGCGGGCCGGCGCCGGGCTCAGCGACATCACGCGTGAGGGCATGAACCTCAACGCCTCGATGAACAACACGATGACCGAGCGCTTCAACGTGGCCGGCGCCCTGCTCGTCAAGCTCTTCGGCCGACACGACCACGAGGCCGCCGACTTCGGGTCCCGGGCGGCACGGGTCCGCGACATCGGTGTGCGGGGCGCGATGTACTCCCAGGTCTTCCTGTTCGCACTCACCCTCGTCGGCGCGGTCGGCGCCGCCCTCGTCTACTGGTGGGGTGGTCATCAGGTGATCGACGGAGACATCACCGCCGGCACGCTGGTTGCGCTGGGCCTCTACACCGTCCGCATCTACATCCCGCTGATGGCCCTCTCGAATGCGCGGGTCGACATCATGACCGCCTTCGTGTCCTTCGAGCGGGTGTTCGAGGTGCTCGACACCCCGAACCCCGTCGTCGACGCCGACGACGCCGTCGATCTGCCGACCCCGGCCCGGGGCGAGATCCGATTCGCCGACGTCGTGTTCGCCTACCCGGACCCCGAGGACGGGACCCCGCTCTCCCTGGGAGGGGGCGAGTCGACCGGGTCGGTGGGGGACGTCCTGCGGGGCCTCGATCTCGAGATCGCGCCGGGCCAGATGGTCGCGATCGTCGGGCCGTCGGGTTCGGGTAAGACGACGATGACCTCGCTGGTCCCGCGGCTGTACGACGTCACGTCCGGCTCGGTCACCGTCGACGGCATCGACGTCCGCGCCCTGACCCAGGACTCGTTGCGACGAGCGATCGGCGTGGTCAGTCAGGACCCTCACCTGTTCCACGAGACGGTGCGTCACAACCTGCGCTACGCCCGGCCCGACGCCACCGACGACGATCTCGTCGCCGCCTGTCGGGCCGCACGGATCCACGACGTGATCGCCGCCCTGCCCGAGGGCTACGACACGGTCGTCGGCGAACGCGGCTACCGACTCTCCGGCGGGGAGAAACAGCGCCTTGCGATCGCCCGGATGCTGTTGAAGGATCCGGCGATCGTGATCCTCGACGAAGCGACCAGTCATCTCGACACCGAGAACGAAGCCCAGGTGCAGGACGCGCTCGCCGACGCACTCCGGGGGCGCACGTCGCTGGTCATCGCCCACCGGCTGTCGACGATCACCGACGCCGACCAGATCCTCGTGCTCGACGCGGGGCGGATCGTCGAGCGCGGCACCCACGACGAACTCCGCCACAGCGGCGGGCTCTACGAGGAGCTGTACGAGACCCTCGTGCGCGCCGAGGTCGGCTGACGGTGGACGACCACACGACCTGGTCGACGAAGCGACTCGTCCTCACCCAGCCGACGACCGGTGACCTCGACGCCTGGCACACGATCCACGCCGACCCGCGCGTCTGGGAGCACTTCCCCTCCGGTCGCCACGCCGAGGGCGCCCAGTCAGAGGCCGCACTCCACGCCGCAATCGACGACTGGCAGGCCGACGGCCTCGGCTACTGGTCGGTCCGGGCTGCGCCCGACGGACCGATCATCGGATGCGGCGGATGCCGGCGGGTTCCGGCCGACCATCGATGGAACCTCTACTACCGGTTCACACCGGAGTCCCAGGGCAACGGCTACGCAACCGAACTGGCACGGGCGTCGATCGCCGCCGCCAACACGATCGACCCCGGCCTGCCGGTCGTCGCCTACATGCTCGAACACAACACCGCCTCGTGGCGCGTCGCGGAACGGATCGGCATGCATCGACTCTGGACCGGCCCCGACGCCGGCAACCCCGACCCGGCAGCGGTGCGACTGGTCTACGCCGACCGCGACGACGACTCCACGGCCGGGATCGGTCGCACGTGAATCCCCGGCACGGGTGACGTCGTGCTGATGAACTCGTGACGTGAACGACCTGTTGCCCGCCCATCGCGCGTGGATCGAGGAGGCCCTGACCCGGCTCGGCGCGACCGCACACGGCCCGGCCGTCGCCACCAAGATCCGGCCCTGGTCGTCGGTCGGCCGCATCGACACCGACCGCGGCCGGTTGTGGTTCAAGGCGAACGAACCGGCGCTGGCGTTCGAGGCGGAGCTGCTCGTCGTGCTCGCCCACGCTGCGCCAGGCCGGGTGCTCAAACCGCTCGAACGCGATCCCGCGACCGGGTGGTTTCTCCTCACCGACGGAGGTCCCACCGCCGACGGAGGCGACATGGCGACCGCCGAGGCGATCACGGCGATCGTCGAGGTGCAGCGCGCCGGCGCCCACCGAATCGACGACGCCATCCGCGCCGGCACCCCCGACCGCCGACCGTCGGTCCTGCGGGCCGTGCTCGACGCGGCGATCGCCCACCCCTCCTCGGGCGTCGGCGGCGAACGGTGCGCGGCGATCCGCGACCGGTTCGTCGACGGATGCGCCCTCCTGGAGGCCGACGGGCGGTCGACCATCGTCAACGCCGACCACAAACCCGCTCACCTCTTCCGCGGGCCACCGCTCCGGATCTTCGACTGGGGCGATGCGGCGGTGAGTCACCCCCTGGCCGATCTCCCCTTCATCGAGCGCGAGTTCGGAGCGGCCGCCGCCGTTCAACTGCTCGACGCGTGGGGCGTCGGGCCCTCGGATGCGATCGTCGCTGCGGCGGGTGCCGCCGGGGAACTCATCGAGGCCGACGTGTGGCTCCGCACGTCACCCGAGGGCCTGGCCCGACACCCCGACGGGATCGACGTCGCCCTGGGACGGCTCGCCGACCGGATCGCTGCGTCGCCGTAGCCGAGGCGATCAGAGCGCCGCGGCCATCGCCTGGACGGCGGTGTCGGCCCGATCCTCGACCGGGTCGCCGTGGCCGGCGAGGAGCGTGTTGAACGACAGCTCGGCGAGTCGGCGAGCGGAGTCGTTGGCGACGTCGAGGTCGTCGGTGAACTGTGGATTGGGCCCCTGCACCCCGCCGTCGAGCGGGTTGATGGCATCGCCGGCCACGAGGAGGCTCGCGTCCCGGTCATAGACCGAGATGTGGCCGGCGGTGTGACCCGGTGTCGCGACGATCTCGGTGCCGAAGACCTCGGCGCCGTCCGCCGCGACGGAGATGCCGTCGAATGCGATGCCGCCGATGTCGGCTTCACCCGCCCATGCGGTCGCGCTGGAGGCCATCGCCATCACCTCCGACGTCGAGCCGACATGGTCGCCGTGCAGATGGGTCAAGATGACGTGTCGCACATCGCCGTAGGCGAGACCCATCGCCGAAAGCGTGGCGCCGATGTCGTCCGCACTGCCCGACACGCCGGTGTCGACGATGGCCGCCTCGGTGCCCCGGACGAGGACGTAGGCCGACACGAACCCCAGGTTGGTGCGGGCCCACTGCAGCGCCGGCGAGGTCGGCTCCTCGCCGCCCGCGTCGGTGTTCGTCGACTCCGTCGTGGTCGACGGCGCCGCAGTGGTCGTGGTGGCGGGTTCGGAGCCGGAGGAGGTCGACGACCCGACGGCATCCTCGTCGCCCGAGGTCGAGCAGGCTGCGGCGATCACGGCCGGGGTGAGGACGGCGAAGGCGACCGTCCCCTTGCCGACGTCGCCGAGAAAGGCCCGCCGACGAAGCGTCCGGGGTGCCCGAGTCAGGGGCATGAACACCGGTCGATCGTCGTGGTGATGATGATGATCGATCGGACTGCCGTCGGATGCGTGATGACCGCACATGTGCGCGACGTTACGCGTGGGGCGGCAGTGAGGGTTCGCGAGGTGTCGCGATGCCGCCACTCCCGATCATCCGTCGACGGACGGCGTCGCGCGCCCCCGCAGCGGGAGATCGGCGAACGACCCGTCGGCTTCAAAGATCCGAGTGCAGGGCCCACCTGGGGTGTGCGCGCTGACCACTAGGCGGTCACCGAGTGGAAACAGCGAGACGTTCCGAGCGTCAGGCCCGACGGGGAGCTCGATCTCCGGCAGCACGATCTCGCCCGTTCGGGCGTCCCACGCGGTGACCCGCATCGCCCCCGACTCGTCGACCTCGGCTCGGGCGACTCGGCCGCCGTGAACTCCGACGACGACCCGCACCTCCTCGTACGCCGTCTGCTGCTCGAACCGGTTCCAGGCGAAGCCCACCGGCATGCCGGCGGGGCTGACACCGGTGATCCAGCTGTCGACCACGTGTCCCCAGGCGAGGACGAAGTGTTCACCGTCGAACGCCGCCCGGGCCCCGGTCGATTCGTAGATGACCTGAGCGACCGGCCGCAGGGGACCGTCGTCGAACGGCACGATGACGAGATCGCCCTCACCGACCTCGTAGGGGTCGGGGCCCGCCTGGGTCCCGAAGGCGACCCAGGTCCCCTCGATTCGAGCGGTGCCGCCGAGGAGGATCCCAGGGAAGCCGGTCTCGAGATCGTCGTCTTGGTGCAGCACCGTGATGCGTCGGTCGGCGCCGACCCGGATGATGGCGGTGGGGTCCTGGTAGACCACGCCGCCGTCGCCGTCGACGAACACGTCCCCGACGAACTCCGCCCGCAACAGCAGACCGCGGATCTCACCGTCGGCGGAGGCGTACACCGACCCACCGTCGCTGATCAGGACGTCGTCGTCTCGCACCGGCCACGCCTCACCGAAGGCCACGTCGTCGGCCGGCTCCCCGCCCGTCGCGGCCGGCAGATCGGCACATGGGGGAGGCCCGGAGACGACCCTCGTCGTGGCGGTCGGGATCGGCGTCGAGACGAGTTCATTGCGGGCTTCGGAGACGAAGTAGCCGAAGCTCCACCAGCGATCCCCGACGAGCACCGTCGAACGGTCGAGCCAGCCGGGCAGCGGGGTCGTGACCAGGCCGGTGCGCAGGGCCGGATCGGACGACTGGAACAGACTCGGCGCCTTGCGCACCAACAGCAGGCCATCGGGCGAGACCTCGGCGATCGGCGGCGTCTCCCACGTGCGGCCGAGCAGGAGGGTCGAATCCTCCCAGGTCCCGGTCGACTCGACGAAGGTCCAGATCGGCGAGCTCTCGTGCACCAACACGATGCGATCGTCGACGGCCACGACATCGTGGAACGAACTCGAGAACCGCACATCGGGGGAGACACCCAGCACCGTCGACGTGCTCGCTCCCGGTTCGAACGCCTCGAGCTGTTGACCCTCGGGGGTCGACAGGCTAGCGATCACGCGGTCGCCGTCGGTGGTCCACGCCACGTTGTCGCTCGATCCGGTCAGCTCGGCGGCGACCCACTCGGACGAAGCGGCCAGCGACAGGAACGCGACATGGTTCGGCCAACCGACCGCCGCGACCATGTCGTCGCCGACCGCGAAGAGCTGCTCCACCTCGAAGGCCAGGTCCGGCAGCGGCGACCACTCGTCGACCGAGGGGTCGTAGGCCGCGATCGAGCGCTGCCGGGCGATGACTGCGACCGGCCCGACGGCGACCGCCGCGGGCTCTCGACTCGAGTCGATCAGCGGTGCGGGGGCCATCCACCGCCACTCCCCCGCGACGGTGTCGAGGACGGCTCCGTCGACGTAGGACGCCCACGGCAGAATCGTCTCGCCGAGGTTCCCGCCTTCGAGGTGACCGCCCCAGACGACCACATCGTCACCGAGCGGGACGATCGCGGCGGCGTGGCGCGGCAGCAGCGGTGCGGGCGGGAACTGGCCGACGACGGCAGGCAGCTCCGGCTCGGTGGTCGGCTCGTCGCCGACGGCCGGTTCGGTCGAATCGGTGGCCGGCGCGTCGTCGTCCGCCGGTTCGGCGGGGTCGGCGGCCGCTTCGGGGGCCGGAGCGTCGTCGGCCGGCACCTCATCGGGTGGCTCTGTGCCGTCGATCCCGCCGGCGAACGCCCGCATCGCCTCGGTGGTCGACGCGTCGTCGCCTCCGGTACCGAAGACGATGACGGCCACGAGGAGGATGCCGCCGACGAGCATCGCGGCCCGCGCAGGCGTCGAGTCGTGCCATCGGGCCGCTCGGAGCGGACCCGTCGCCTCCCCGCCACGGCCGTCCATCACCGAACGGTACCGGTGGACCGGGGCGGCGTCGGGTCGCCCCGCCTCAGGGCGTGGTCGTCGTGGTCACCGGCGCGGACTCGCCGACCGTGATGGTGACGGTCGTGCCGACCGGCACCTCGTCGAAGGGCTCAGGCAACTGGGCCAGCACCCGGCCGACCGACACGGAGCCGTCCGGCACGACCTCGAAGCGAGTGACGACCTCGAGACCCTGGTTGCGCAGCGTCGTGATGGCCGTGTCGGCGAACAGGTCGGTGACGAGGGGCACCTCGATCGTGCCCTCGCCGGTCGAGACGACGATCGCAACGAGCGAGCCGTCGGCCAGGAGCGCGTTGGCCTCGGGGATGGTCCGCACGACGCGACCCTCGGCGATCTGCGCGCTGGGTTCCGCGAGCTGGGTCGGGTCGATCCGGAAGCCGGCCCCCGACAGTGCGTTGAGCGCCGAGACGACCTCGAGGCCCTCGACATCGGGGACCGGAACGACCTCGGGGCCGCCCGACACCGACAGCTCCACCGTCTCGCCCGGCACGAGCGTCGCGCCCGGCGCCGGCACCTGCCCGATGACCAGACCGGTGCCCTGGGGTTGGGCGGTGACGAAGATCGCGACCTGGTAGCCGAGCCCCTGGAGCGTCGAGATCGCCTCCTCCCGTGGCAGCCCGATCACACTGGGCACGGTCGATGCCGCTCCGGAGCTCACCCGGAGCACGACCGCCGTGCCCGGTTCGACTGATTCCCCCGACGCCGGGTCCTGAGCGAAGACGCGGTTGGCCGGCACCTCGCCGTTCGGCTCGAACTCGACCACGAAGACCAGGCCTGCGCTCAGCAGGAGCGAGCGGGCGTCGTCGACGGCGAGTGCTGTCGCATCCGGGACGACGACGAGCTCCAGATCCTCGGGCGGCAGCGACTCGAGCACCTCGACCTCGTCGACCGACTCGCCCTCACCTCCGGCGGGTGGTGCGGTCTCGGTGCCGCCCCGCAGGACCAGGGCGACGGCGCCGATCAGCAGCACGGCGACCGCCGCCGCGGCCAGCAGCAGCGGGCTGCGCCGGGCCGACGCCGGGCTCGCCACCGGACCGGCCGCCACGGTCACCTCGCCGACCGCGTCCTCGATCTGGTCGGCGTAGCGGTGGAGCTGGGTCTCGAGATCATCCATGGTCGGCCTCCTCGCCGAGGGCGGTGCGCAGACGCGTCATCGCCCGAGTCAGATGGGTCCCGACCGCCGACGCCGAGATATCCAGCGCCTCGGCCGTCTCGCCGTAGGTCCACTCACACGCGTGGACCAGCCAGACCACCTGGCGTTGCATCGGCGACAGTGCCATCAGCGCCGGGACGAGCGCAGGCTCGACCTCGGGCAGGGTGGCCGTGTCGACGGGCGGCAACGCGAGATCGCGTCGCCGACGCCGGCCGGCGTTCACCGCGATGCGGTACAGGTACCCGTGGGGGTTGCGGAGATCGTCGAGTTCACCACGGTGTTCCCAGGCCCAGGCCAGCGCATCGGCGACCGCGTCGGCCGCCGCATTCACGCCGACCGCGGGTGGGACCGCCCGGCGAAGGCGGCGGACCGCCTCTCGGGCGAACACGTCGAAGTCGAGATCGTTCATACACCCCGTAGAGCAGCCGAGTGGGCGAACGCGCCACACCGATCGTCGCATGATCCGGGCCGGTGCGAATTGTCGTTCGCAACGCGGCAGACTCGTGGGCATGGTGACGCCTTCGGACGACGGCGCGGACGAGTTCCGCGACGGGCCCCTCCCGGCCGCCACGCGCCTCTCCAAGAGCTCGAGCGGGGCGGTCACCGTGCTCAGCGCGGCGATGATCGCGGTCGGCGAGATCCTCGAACCGGAGAAGACGAGCGTCGAGATGGAACAGCCGGCCGACAGCCTCGACGACGACGGCGGACTCGACCTGACCTTCGGCGATCTGCCGCCGATCGAGGAGCTCTAGGCGGCCGCCCGCGCCGGGCGCACGTGGAGGCCGGCCGTCGAGTCCATGAACGGACTCCGCATCAACACCAGGGCGAGGAACGCGGAGCCGGCGACCACCAGGTACATCCCGCCGTAGCCGGCCGACTCGGCGACGAAACCGAGCACGAGCGTGCCGGCGGAGTTGGCGACGTCGCCGAAGGTCGTGACCGTGGCGACCGCCCGTGATCGCTCGGCGTCGCTCGCCGAGTCGACCGCGATCAGGATCAGCAGCGGCACGTTCCACGCCATCCCGACCCCGATCACGAACGCGGCCACGTACAGCTGTGGCACCCCACCGGCGGTCGCGAGGAGCAGCGCACCGGCGATGACCGTCGCATGGGCGAAGGTCGCCAGGCTTCGCCGAGGGAACCGGGTGAACGCCCCGGTCGAGATCACGCGCATCGCCATCACGGTGAGCGAGTAGGTGAGCAGGATCCAGCGGGCGTCCTCGAGGCCGAACTCCTCCGCGTAGTCGGCGATGAAGGCGTTGAATCCCATGAAGCCGACGAAGACCAGCAGATTGACCACGCCGATCCGCGCGGCGGCCGGATGGAAGAGGTCGCTCAACGTCGCCGCCGGGACCGCATCGGCCGGGCGCGTCTCGGGGAGGGTGAGCGCGACGAGGGTCGTCGACGCCGCGAACCCCGCCGACAGCACGAACGCCCAGAAGAAGCCGTGCGCCTGCATGACCATCTCACCGGTGACCTGACCGACGGCGAAGCCGACGAGCACCGTGGTCGAGAACAGGGCGAAGACCCGATCGCGATGCACCGGATCGGGGAGCTCGGTCGCGACCGTCGCCTGGGAGAGATACATCGCCGAGCCCGCCGCACCCGTGGCGACGCGAACGACCAGCAGAACCCACAGCTCCCCGGTCTCGGCTGCGGGGACGTGCAGCAGCTGCAGGATCGCGACCGCGATCGACCCACCGAGCATCACCGGCCGACGACCGACCCGGTCGAGCAACCACCCCGCCCCGGGACGGAACAGCAACATGCCGATGGCGAAGACACCGAACGCCAGCCCGATGTCGGCTTGCGACCCGCCGAGTTCCTGCTCGACGAGTCGCGGCAGCACCGGAAACGACAGCCCCGCGACGCTGAAGTACAGGGCCGTCGCCGAGAAGATCGCCAGTACGCGCGGCGTGTACACGCGCTCGGCGGTGGCGGGGGAGGTCACCGGTCGCACGGTATCGGTCGGCCTGCTGTCGGCCCGCATCGATGACCCTCTACGATGCACCCGTGCCCTACGCCGGCGTCTCCTCCAACGCCCTCCCCACGACCTTCCGATACCGCATGTGGGGTCGCGTCTTCCGGTTGGTGAGCCGCCTCCTGAGCCGCACGACGACCGATCCGCTGCCCGATCTCGAGGGTAAACGCATCGTGTTCGTCGCCAATCACTCGAGCTTCAGCGACGTGTTCTACGCCGTCGCCGTCCTGAGCGACTGGCGGTACCCGGCCCGCTGCCTCGTCCGGTACTCGTACTTCAAACCGCCGCTCGTGGGCCGCTGGCTGCGCACCCTGCTCTGTGTGCCCGCCGGTGGCGGCGGCACCGATGCGGTCACCGAAGGCGTCGAGATCCTCAAGGACGGCTGGCCGGTGGCCGTCATGGTCGAGGGCCGCATCGTCCGGCCCGAGGAACGTGCTCCCGACGGCATGGGCGAGTTCCGGGACGGCTTCATCACCATCGCCCGCAAGGCCGACGCCTGGATCCTGCCGATCACCATCGCCAATGCACCCGCGGTGTGGCCCGCCGGCGGCTGGCCGAAGCTGCCGTTGCGCGGCCGTCCCGAGGTGCGGGTCTCGGTCGGCACGCCGTTCTCGCCCGATGGTCTCGTCGACAGCGAGGCGATCGCTGCGGCTCGCAGCCAGATGGCGGAGATGCTCGCCCGCTCGTAACGTCTCCCGCCGTGGGGACCGACACGCGACCGAACCAGCTGCTCATCGTCAGCGACGAAGAGCGCCGCAACGACTGGCTGCGCGGCAAGCTCGAACTCCCCGCCCATCAGCGGCTGATGGACGACGGGCTGACCTTCAACCGCTACTACACGCACGCGTCACCGTGTTCGCCGAGCCGAGCATCGCTCTACACCGGTAGCTACGTCGCCCAGCACAGCGTCTCGAACAACGTCTCGTTCCCGACCCACACCGCGCTCGACCCGAACATCCCCACCGTCGGGTCGCTGCTGAACGAGCAGGGGTACTACTCGGCGTACCTCGGCAAGTTCCACCTCGCCCACGACGAGATCCCCGACATGGAGTCGTTCGGCTACCGCGACTTCCGCGGCAACGACATGCACTACACGGGCTCGGCGTGGAGCGGCCGCTTCTTCGATCCGATCATCGCCGGCGATGCGATCGACTGGCTGCGTGAGCACGGCACCCGCGAGGAGCCGTGGCATCTCACGGTCGCCCTCGTGAACCCCCACGACATCATGTGGTTCCCGATCGACCATCCGTCGTTCCAGGACGAGCACCCCGACATGAAGAAGGTGTTCGACTTCATGAAGGAGCTGCGCCTCAAGGACGTGCCGGTCGAGGCGATGCCCGAGGACTACGACGAGCTCTTCGACACACTGCCGGAGAACTTCCACGACGACCTTCACACCAAGCCCGAGATCCAGCGGGCGTGGCGCCAGGTGCGCAACACCGAGCACATGGTCGGGTTCATGGATCTGAACGACGAGCGGTCGTGGCTGCGCCAGCTCGACTACTACGCCTACCTGCACGCCGAGCTCGACCGGAACCTCCAGGGCATCCTCGACGTGCTCGACGAACTCGGCCTCTACGACGACACCGTGATCGCCTACACGTCCGATCACGGCGACGCCTGCGGCAGCCACGGCCTGCGAGCGAAGCTGCCGTGTGTCTACGAAGAGGTGATGGGAGTGCCGCTCATCATGAAGGTGCCGGGCATGACCCAGGCCGGCACGGAGACCGACGCCCTCGCCACCCACGTCGATCTCGCCGCGACCCTGTGCGCGCTCGGTGGGGTCGACGTCGAGGACTCGCCGACCCTGTCGGGCGTCGACCTCTCCCCTGCGCTGGCCGACCCGTCGGCGTCGCCGCGGGACTATGTCTTCTTCTCCCAGGACGCCGCCCAGTCCGACCTCATCTCGCACACGCGCTACGCGGTGCGTGGCTTCTTCGACGGGGAGACGAAGTACGCCCGCTACTACGGCATCGGCGGAGGCATCGACCGAGCCGGCCAGGTCGACGAACGCCCGAAGCTCTACGCCGAGGACGCCGCGTTCGAAGACCACGACCACGAGTGGTACGAGCCGGCGAACGATCCGCACGAACTGGTCAACCTCGCCAACGACGTCGGCCGCAAGGGCGAGCTGCGCAAGCACTTCAACCGCCTGCTCGAGATCGAACTGGCCGAACTCGGCGACAAGGCCGGGCATGGGGGTCCCGCGTGAGCGCGAAGCCGGTCATCAGGAGCGAACCGTGAGCATCTGGGCGAGCGAGGCGCCGGTCCCGATCGTCTTCCTGCACGGGTGGGCGACCTCGACCCAGATGACCTGGATCGAGCCGGGCTGGTTCGACCTCGTGAAGGAGGGCGGTCGCCGGCCCCTCGGCTACGACCTGCTCGGCCACGGCGACGCCGACGCGCCCGACGACATCGAGGCGTACAAGGATCTCGTCACGCCGGTCGTGGACCAGCTTCCCTTCGGGCCCGACGAGGGTCGCCAGATCGACATCGTCGGCTATTCGCTCGGCGCCCGGACCGCGCTCGACCTCACCCTCCGCCATCCCCAGCTCGTGCGTCGCCTCGTGCTGAGCGGCATCGGTCGGAACGTCGTCGAAGGTTCGGCGATGGGTGTCGGTGCCGACCGGGCCGGCGCCGACTATCGGTTCGAGGGCCTGCTCCGCACCGCGGGCGAGGAGCGGGCGGCGATCCTGCAGAAGGTCGGCCAGGCGCAGTCCCAGCGCGACGACCGGCACTTCACCGCCGAGCAGTTGGCGACGGTCACCCAACCGACCCTGCTGGTGATCGGCACCGAGGACTTCGCCGGGCCCCCGGACCCGCTCGCCGAGCTCCTGCCCGATGTGACCGTGAAGGAGCTGCCCGGGGTCGATCACTTCTCGCTGCCCAAGCAGTTCGGCTTCATCGACGCCGCCCTCGAGTTCCTCGACTGTGTGCCTCGCTGGTAGCTGCCATGCGGCACGTTGCGCTCGCTGCCATTCGGCAGAACCCATGAAAGGTCGTTCATGTACCTCGTCCACGGCCTGACCCGCTCGTACTTCACCCGCAAGGTGACGGGCTATCTCGACTACTCCGACCGCCCGTGGCGACTCGAACCGTGTCCGCCCGGGAGCCACCCCGCGGCCGAGGCGGCCGGGTGGACCGGCGGCATCCCCGTCATCACCGATCCCGCCGGCGAGTTCATGTGGGACTCGACGACGATCATCGAACACCTCGATCTGCGCACCGATCCCAGCCGGCACGTGCTGCCCGACGACCCGACCCTGCGGTTCCTCGCCCACCTGCTCGACGATTTCAGCGACGAGTGGTTCTACCGGCCCGCGGTCGGCAGCCGCTGGAGCTACCAGGCCAACACCGAGGCCGCCGGGTGGCAGATCACCGAAGAGCTCGCCACGATCATCGGCCTGCCGGCGGGCCTGATGCGCCCGAACGTCCTGGCGACGATGAAGGGGAACTGCGCCAAGCTCGGCGTCGTCGACGGTTCGATCGACGCGTGGATGGGCGAGGTCGTGGCGCCGTGGTTCGACGCGCTCGAAGGCCACCTCGGCGACGGCTACCTCTTCGGCGGCCGGCCCAGCCTCGCCGACTTCGCCGTGTACGGCGCCAACGTCGCCCACTTCGTCGGCGACCCGGTCTGCCGGGATCTCGTCGACGCGCACGGCCCAGCGGCGGTGGCACACACCCACCGGCTGACGATGCCCCAGCGGCAGGCGTTCGGCGACTGGGTCACGGCCACACCCGACTCGTTGATCCCCGTGATCGCCCAGATGGCCCGCCACTATCTCCCGTGGGTCGCCCGGGCCACGGTCGACGGCGTCGCGCCAGTCACGATCGGCGACCACGAGATCGAGATCCGGTCGTCGGCGTTCCTCGACAACGCCCGCGGGATCATGCTCGCCCGCTACGTCGAGGCGCGATCGCCCGAACTCGACGACGTGCTCGATTCGGCGGGTGTGCTCGACTTCTTCGCCGATCACGTCGACCAGGCATCGTCGGTGCCCGATCCGACCGACCCGGCGCGACCCGCGGACAACCGTCCGTATCGCATCGAGGACTGACGGCGGCGACGATGAGCGAGTCCGACGAGACCGACGGTCCGCCGCTCGACGGGCGCTCGGCGCGGCGCCAACGCAACGTCGACGCGGTGCTCGACGTCGTGTTGGAGATGTTCCAGGAGGAGGCGGTCACGCCGACGATGGAGCAGGTGGCGGCACGATCCGGACTCAGCCTGCGTTCGCTCTACCGCTACTTCGCCGACCCGAGCGAGATGTTCGAGGCGACGGTCCAGCGGACACTCCGCCGAGCGCTGGCGGTGGCGACCATCGAGAAGCTGGGCGAGGGCCCGTTCGAGGCACGACTCGCCACCTTCGTGAAGAGCCGACTCGACCTGCACGAGGGTTACGGCGCCGTGCAACAAGCCACGCTGGTGCATGCGCTCCAGCTCACCGCCGCGCGCGACCAGGTCGAGCGGACGCGCATGGGGCTACGCGAACAGTTCGTCCGGCAGTTCGCGCCCGAGCTCGCCGACCGCGAGCCTCACGAACGCGAGCGGATCACCGCCGCCGCGGACGTGCTGACCCAGCTCGAGTCGATCCGCTACCTGCGCAATCACCGCGGCTTCTCACTTCCGGAGACGCGGGCGGTGCTGCTCGAGAGCGTCCGGGCGCTCCTCACCCACCCGTCGGCCTGATCAACTCCGGCGCAGCCGGTTCCACGGCGTCTCGCGCCGTTCCGCCTCGTCGGGTTCGCGGGGAAGCCCGAGGACCCGCTCGCCGATGGAGTTGCGGAGCACCTCGTCGGTGCCCCCGGCGATCGACTGGGCCGGCGTGAACATCGCGTACCGGTGGAACAGGCCGCCGTCGGGCGCGTCGTCGCCCCAGAGCATGCCGGCCGCGCCGAGCGCTTCGAGGCCGAGATCGCGGACCTGTCGACCGGTCTCGGTGCCGGTGATCTTGAGTCCCGCGACCTCGGGGCCGGGCTGACCGGTTGCCTTCATGTTCTCGGCGCCCCGGCGGGCGGTCCATCCGGTCGCCGTTCGCGCCGCGGTGAGGCGGGCGAGTCGATCGCGCAGCACCGGATCGGCGGTGTCCTTGCAGCCGAGCGCCAAGGCGCCGTCGAAGACCTCGCCCGAGCGCCCGCTCATCGCGATCGAGAACCCGTCGGCGGTCGCCTTCTCGGCCGCTGCATGTTCGCCGGACGGCATCGAGAGATCGGCTTCGTAGAACGCGGCGGTGTCACCGAGGCCGGCGTTGCCGGGATCGCGCTCGAACGACAGGGTCGTCATGGCGATCCGCCACCCGTCACCCTCGGCGCCGACCCGGTCCCGGTCGTGTACACGGGCATCGTCGAAGAAGACCTCGTTGAAGGCTGCGTCGCCGGTCATCTCGCGAAGCGGACGGACATCGACTCCCGGTTGGCGCATGTCGATCAGGAAGTAGCTGACACCGCGATGCTTGGGCGCTTCGGGATCGGTGCGGGCGATCAGGATGCCGAAGTGGGCGTAGTGGGCACCCGAGTTCCAGACCTTCTGCCCGTTGATCGTCCACTCGTCGCCGTCGCGTTCGGCGCGAGTGCCGAGCGATGCCATGTCGGAGCCGGCCGTCGGCTCGGAGAAGAGCTGACACCACGGGGTCGATCCGTCCACGATCCCGGGGAGGTACCGCTGTTGCTGCTCGGGCGACCCCATCGTGAGGAGCGTCGGGGCGACGAGGAAGGTGGCGACACCGTTCGGCGGACCGTAGGCACCCACCGACCGGCGCGCGGCGAGCACGGCCTTCGCCTCGCGGCTCGACAGGCCACGTCCGCCGACGCCTTCCGGCCATTGCGGGAACGCGTAGCCGGAGTCGGCGAGCAGCCGCCACCAGTCTCCGAGCGGCATGGCCGGATCCCAGTGGGTCTGGAACCAGTCGGTCGCTTCGGTCGTGATGTCAGCCACGGGCTCGACCCTACGCGGCGCCGACCGACCGGACCTAGTGGTCCATCTCGGCCCGCCACTGGTGGTAGGCCGCCCACACGATCAGCATCGGAGGAACGATCACGATCGACGCGATCAGGGCGTACAGGATCGTGATGCCGGTGACGAGCCCGAACTGCTGGAACGGCACGAGCGGGCTGAACAACAGCACGGCGAAGGCGAGCGCCGTGGTCAGCGCCGAACCGACCAGGGCGGAGCCCGTGGTCGACAGGGTCGCCGTCGTCGCCTCGATCAGCGATTTGCCCTTCTCGAGTTCCTCGGTGAAGCGATGGATGATGTGGATCGTGTAGTCGACGCCGATACCGATCGACAGGGCGGTGATCAGCGCGGTGACGACGTTGTAGGGGATGCCCAGGATCGTCATGGTGCCGAGCACCCAGATCAGCACCAGCAGGATTGGTAGCACGGCGATGACCGCCAGCATGGGCCGGAACTCCGTGGCCCAGAAGAACAGCATCAACACGATGAGCGCGGCGACGATCGTGATGGCGATCGACACGGTCTGACCGTCGGTCATCGCGCTCGTGACCTCGAGGGCGACCATCTCGCCGGAGAACACCACGACCTGATCACGGTCGCCGTACCAGAGCCCCTCGATGTCATCGATCAGCGCCTGGGTGCGGTCCTGGTCGCCGGTGAGTGCGCTGAATTGCATCAGGGTGAGGTCGTCGCCGTCGGGGTTGTTGATCGCGACCTGACCGAAGGCGACCGGATCGAGTTCGGCGAGGCGATCGATGACGGCCTGGACGGCCTCGGTGTTGACGGTGAGCCCCTCGTCGACGTCGTCGAGCATGGCGAGGAGTTCCGGGTCGTAGTTGTCGCCCGGCTCGCCGCTGTCGACCAGCCAATCGTCGAAGAGGGAGCCGAGCGACAGGGTGATGTCGGTGGCGGCACCGGTGGGCCGGGTCAGCTCGTCGCCGAACGCCTCGGTGATCGACAGCAGGTTTCGCAGGGTGCGGTCGTCGGTGAGCTCCGCCTCCACGAGCACGGTGACGATCTCGGTTTGACCGCCGAGCGCCGCTTCGAGGGCCTCGATGTCCTCGATCGATTCGCCGTTGCCGGGGAGGAAGTCGTTGGAGTTGAACTCGGTGCTGATGGCCGAGGCCGCGCCCGAGAGTCCGATGGTGATCACGCCGGCGACGGCCAGCACCGGCATGGGCCGGGTGGCCACGAATCGACCGACTCGTTCGATGACCGCCCCCGCACCCGGGATGGCGTCGCCGGTGAGCTTGGCCGGGGCGAGCGTGCCCTGGGCCTCCTTGCGCTCGTCGTAGAGCGTGCGTGCCGCCGGCAGGAGCACCAGCATCGTGAAGAGGCCGAAGAACACGCCGAAGGCGGCGACGATGCCGAAGTCCCCGTTGGCGGGGATGCTCGACGTGAGGTTCGTGAGGAAGCTGATGATCGTCGTGCCGCCGGCGAGGCCGAGCGGCAAGGCGACGCCGCCGAGGGCGTGGCGGGCCGCCTCGCGCACCGCATGACCCTCCACCCGCATCTCGCGGTAGTGCGACACGGTCTGGATCGAGTAGTCGACGACCAGGCCGATCAGCATGATCGGCACGGTGGTGGTGAGGTTGGTCGGGGCACCGAGGACACCGAGCCCGTCGGGCCCCATCAGCCCCTGGAAGCCGATGGTGCCGACGACGGTGATGCCGAGACCGACGAGCGACAAGACGACATCGGAGCCATTGCGGAAGAAGACGAACAAGAGCGCGGCGATGACCACCAACGAGATGAGCATCAGGCTCGACATCGACGAATCCGACGACTCCTGCGACTCCTCGTTGATCGTGGCCGTCGAGAGCGACCGCACGTCGAGGGGACCGTCGACGGTCTGGACCACGTCGGCGAGCAGCAGTTCGGCATCGGCGAGCCCGTCGGGGTCGTCGAGCTCGCGCAGCTTCACGCTCGACACGGCGAGCGGCGCGCCCTCGGCCTCCCCGGACAGTTGCGTCAACAGCCCGGCGATCTGGGGCTGCGCGGCGACCTGGTCGATCTGAGCCTGCTCGACGGTCGAGAGGTCCTCGACCTCGAGCGCCTGCTTGAAGGGCGCGGCGATCGAGACCACCGGTTCGACGATCGCGAGGCGTTCGGCGATCGCGGGTTCGGCGAGCGCCGTCTGGATGACGGCGTCGATGTGGGCCAGCCCCTCGGGGGTCAAGAACTCGCCGCGGTGGAGGATGTTGACGTTGGTCAGCCCGGCCGAGTCCGGGAACGACTCGCTCAGCGTCTCGCCCGCCTGGGCCACGTCGCTGTCGTCGGGGAGGAACGCATCGTTGCCGGCGAGCGGCGCGAGCAGACCCATGCCATAGGCGAAGACGGCCGTGAGGACGGCGAGTACCGCCAGCGCGGCCTTCGGGTGGTTGGTGACCACCCCTGCCTGTGCCGAGAACTTCCCACTCATCACGCGACCCTTCCCACATTTGCCAGTCCGACTGGCATATCCATTTGGCAGCTTAAGTGACAAAACCACTACGGTGGAAGGGCTGTGACACATGTCGCCCGAGGGAGGCCACGGCATGACCTACACGCTGTACGGCGCACCCGCGTCGCTCTACACCGGCAAGGCCCGGGCCTACCTGCGGCGTCAGGGCATCGACTTCGTGGAGCACTCCCCCGGAAGCGACCGCTACCTCCGCGAGATCGTCCCCCGGATCGGTCGCTGGATCATCCCCGTCATGGAGACACCCGACGGCGATATAATCCAGGACGGCGCCGACATCATCGACCACTTCGAGCGGGGACCCGGCACGGCGCTGCGCCGCTTCGACGCCTACCCCGACGATCCGACCCTGCTCGCGATCGCCCACGTGTTCGAGGTCTTCGGCGGCGAGGGACTCCTGCGCCCGGCGATGCACTACCGCTGGAACTTCGATGACGAGCACCTGGACTTCCTCGCCGCCGAGTTCGCCCTGCTCTCACCACCGACCGCCGACGAGCACAAGGCCAAGGAGCGCTTCTTGCAGGGCAGCGGCCGCATGCGCAACGCGGCCCGGGCGTTCGGCGTCACACCCGACACCGCCGAGGCGATCGAGTCGTCGTTCGAAGAGTTCCTCGACCGTTTCTCCGCCCACCTGGTCGAGCATCCGTACCTCCTCGGCGGCACCCCGACGATCGGCGACTTCGGGCTCGTCGCCGCCCTCTGGGCCCATCTCTTCCGCGACCCGGTCCCGTCGATGCTCATCAAGCGGCGAGCGCCTCGCGTCGGTCGATGGGTCGAACGCATGACGACCAGCGAGCCGTATCTCCACGAGTACCCGGACCACGACGGCTCGCTGATCGACGGTGCGGCGATCCCCGAAACCCTCCTCGCGCTGATGCGGTACGTCGCCGACGAGTACCTGCCCGAGCTGGCCGCCCACGTCTCGGCGGCGAACGACCACCTGGCCCAGAACCCGGATCTCGAGACCGGAACCAACGGGCTCTCGGATCCCGGCGCTCGCGGTCTGCGCGACGGCAAGGGGCTCGAAGGCCGCGGTACGGCGACGTTCGATTGGCGCGGCACCCGACTCACCACCGGGGTCATGCCCTACCGCTTCTGGCTGATGCAGCGCCTGCACGACGACCTGGCGAGCGCGTCGACGGAGGCCCAGGCCGCCACCCGCGAGGTGTTCCGGGCGGGCGGGCTCGAAGCGTGGCTCGACCTGCGCACGATCCGCCGCGTCGAACGGGTCGACAACCTCGAGGTGTGGGGACCCCAGGAGGACGGATGGGGCTGATCGGTCGGATGCTCGGCCGCCGCGACGAGATGAACGAGCGGTACGCCAGTTGGCCGCGGCCCCACGACCCGACCGACTACGAGCTTCCCGCACTCGACGGCTCGGGCCTGCCGGCGTCCGCAGTGCCGATGGACCGCACCGCGCCAGATGCATCCTGGGAGATCTGGGCGGCCCGGTCGCTCGACACCACCCGCGAACCACTCGCCCTCGGGGTCCCCGATCTGCGAGGCGTCTGGGAGTGCTACGAGGGCGCCATGGCCGGCCATGTCGAACGCATCGAGCAGGCCGGCAATCGCATCACCATCACGACCGGCGGGCTCGTCCACGACATGGTCTGCGACGGCACGCTCGAGCACGGTGTCGACGACGTCGCCGGCATCGGCGGCCGCCGCATCCGGGTCGCGGCGACCTTCGAGGACAGCGTGCACAAACTCCGTCCCTTCGACAAGAAGATCGTCGCGGTCACCCGCCGCCTCGACGGCGACGAACTGGTGTGGCGCTACGGCCTCACGAAGAACCGCCTTCACCGCCTCACCGAACCACCCCTCGACCACCCAGCAACTCGCGCAGCCGCCGAAGCAGCGCAGGAGGACCACCCATGACCGAGTTCCAGGGAACGATCGGCCGCACGCTCGCCGACTCCGAGCCGCACTGGATGGAGCCGCCCCACCCCGGCGAGGGTGCCCCCAATGTCGTCATCGTGCTCATCGACGACCTCGGCTACGCCCAGTTCGGTTGCTACGGCTCCGACATCGACACGCCCAATGTCGACGCGCTGTGCGCCGACGGGGTGCAGTTCACCAACTTCCACGTCACGCCGCTCTGCTCGCCGACCCGCGCCGCGCTCCTCACCGGCCGCTCGCAACACGCCGTCGGCATGCGCGGTGTGTCGAACTGGCGCACCGGATTCCCCCACCAACTCGGACACATCTCGAACTCGGCCGCCACGATCGCAGAGGTCCTGCACGACGAGGGCTACGCCACGTTCTGCGCCGGCAAGTGGCACCTCGCACCGACCCAGGACACGTCGGCGGCGGGGCCCTTCGACCAGTGGCCGGTCCAGCGGGGCTTCGACCGCTTCTACGGATTCCTCGAGGGCGAGACCGACCAGTTCCACCCCGAGCTGGTGCAGGACAACACCCACATCGACCCGCCCGGCGGCCCCGACGACGGCTACCACGTCAGCGAAGACCTGGTCGACAAGCTCCTGTTGATGATCAACGACAGCAAGGGCGTGCGGCCGGACCGACCCTTCTTCGCCTACCTGCCCTTCGGCGCCACCCATGCGCCGCACCAGGCACCGGCCGCATACCTCGACAAGTACCGAGGCCGCTACGACGAAGGGTGGGACGTCGTCCGCCGTCGGTGGTACGAGCGCCAGATCGAACTCGGGGTCATCGCGCCCGACACCGAGCTCGCCCCCCGCAATCCCGGCGTCCACGCCTGGGACGACCTGCCCGAGGTCGAGCAGCGCCTGGCGTGTCGCCTCCAGGAGGCGTTCGCCGCCTTCCTCGATCACACCGACGACCAGATCGGTCGACTGATCGACGGCCTGCGCGAGATGGGGCAACTCGACAACACGATCGTGCTCGTGCTCGCCGACAACGGCGCCTCCCAGGAGGGCGGCCCCTACGGCGTCATGCACGAGATGAAGTTCTTCAACGGCATCCTCGAGACGCCCGAGGAGGCGATCGAACGCATCGACGACATCGGCGGACCACACAGCCACACCAACTACCCGTGGGGCTGGGCCCAGGCCGGCAACTCGCCGTTCCGCTGGTACAAGCAGAACACCCACGAGGGCGGTGTGCACGTACCGCTGATCATGCACTGGCCCGCCGGGCTCGGCGACGCCGCCGGCACCAAACGCACCCAGTTCGTCAACGTCTCCGACGTCGCGCCCACGCTCTACGAACTGCTCGGTGTCACCGCGCCCGAGGTCTACCGCGGTGTACCGCAACTACCGGTGACCGGCCACTCGTTCCGGTCGCTCCTCGACGACCCCGAGGCACCCGCGACCAACACGCTCCAGTACTTCGAGAACACGGGAAGCCGGGCCCTCGTCGCCCGACTCGACGGGGCCTGGTGGAAGGGCGTGATCAAGCACGAGGTCGGTGCCGACTTCGAGACCGAACCGTGGGAGCTGTACCGCATCGATCAGGACCCGTCGGAGCTCCACGACCTCGCCGCCACCGAGCCGGAGATGGTGCGAACGATCAACGATCTCTGGTGGCAGGAGGCCGAGCGCCACGGCGTGCTCCCGCTCGACGATCGCGGACTCGAGCTCTTCGCGCCCCACCTCAGCGAACATTCGCCACACCGGCCCGACCGTCGCTACGTGTATCGGCCCCCGATGAGCCCGATGCCGTCACAGCCGTCGGCGAGCCTCGGGGGCCGATCCTTCGACCTGACCGCGCAGATCACCACCGAGGCCGGCGACGAGGGCGTGCTGTGGGCCTTCGGCACGGAGAACTCCGGGTTCTCGCTGTTCGTGCAGGACGGCCGACTGGTCGCCGACTACAACGCCTTCGACGACCACACGATCGTGGAGTCCTCGATCGAGGTGCCGAGCGGCCCGTGCACGGTCAACGTGCATCTCGAACGCGACAGCCGCAGCACGGGGTGGATGGAGGTGTCGATCGACGGCGAGACCTGTGGTCGGGAGGCGATCCCGTTCTACATGCGGATGATGTCGTCGATCGGATCGAGTCTCGGCCAGGACCACGGCTCTGCGATCTCGGAGCGCTACGAGGCGCCGTTCGCCTTCACCGGGACATTGCACGAGGTCGTCATCCAGCTGCCGCCGCCCCGGGCGAGCGAGGCCGAGACCACGGCGCGAGCGGAGATGTCGCGCCAGTAGTGGGTCAGCTCCAGCCGCCGTCCTGGCTGATCACCTGGCCGAAGATGAACGACGAGCGGTCGCTCAACAGGAACGCCGCCAGCTCGGCGGTCTCGGAGGGGCGGCCGAGACGGCGAGCCGGGACCTCGTCGTCGAGCCGTGCGACGAACCGTTCGTTCTCCATGATCGCGGGCGGGTAGTAGCTCTCGTTCTCCACGAAGTTCTGGGCGATGGCGTTGAGCCGCACCCCCTTGCGGCCGAGGTCGTGGCCGGCGGAACGGACGAATGCGTTCTGCGCAGCCCGGGCGGTGACATAGCTGACCGCGTGTGGCTTCATCCGCCGGAGCGGGGACGACGAGGTCATGGCGACGATCGATCCGCTCCTGCGATCGATCATCTGCGGTGCGACCGCTCGCACGAGCCGCATCAACGGATGGACCAACGCATCGAATCCTGCGAGCCATTCGGCGTCGTCGATCTGCACCGTCGGGGCGCCGTACGCCGCGATGTCGAGGTTGGCGAAGACCGCGTCGACCGAGCCGACCCGCTCGATCAACGCCGCCGGCTCGTCAGGGCCGGTCAGCGCACCCGTGTCGGCCACCACATCGCAGCCGAGCGCGGCCAGGTGCTCGACCACCGGCGGACCCATGTAATCGTCGGCCGACGTGACCAGGATGCGCATCTCGGAGAGGTCCATGGCGCGGACAGTAGCGTCAACGGCGTGATCGCTCTCCACCCTCTCTCCGCCGACGTCGAGGCCCGCCTGGCCGCCACCGGGCTGCGCCCCGACGCCATCGCCTCGTTGATCGAGATCGCGCTCGTCGAGGACCTCGCCGACGGGGTCGACGTCACCTCGGCGGCGACCATCCCCGAGGGGCAGCGGTGCGTCGTCACGTTCGGCGCTCGGGACGCGGGTGTCGTCGCCGGACTCCCCGTCGTGGCCGCGGTCATCGAGATGGTGTGCGGAGCCGAGGCGGACATCGCCTCCCTCGCCGACGACGGCGATCGGGTCGAGCCCGGCGCGGCGGTGATGCGCGTGCACGCACCGACGCGGGCGATGCTCACCGCCGAACGCACGGCGCTCAACCTGCTGTGCCACCTGTCGGGCATCGCCACGCTCACGCGCCGATGGGCCGACCAACTCGACGGGACAGTCGCCCGTGTCCGCGACACCCGCAAGACACTGCCGGGCCTTCGCGCACTCCAGAAGTACGCGGTGCGGTGTGGCGGTGGCACCAACCACCGCATGGGGCTCTACGACATGGCGCTCGTGAAGGACAACCACGTCGCCGCCGCCGGCGGGATCGCCGAGGCCTATGCCGCGGTCATCGATCTCGAGGCGACGATGCCGGTCGAGATCGAGGTCGACGACCTCGCCTCGCTGCGCATCGCCATCGAGGCGGGGGCCGACGATGTCCTCATCGACAACTTCCCGACCGAGGACATGCGCGCCGCCGTGGCCCTGCGCGACGAGCTCGCCCCGGACGTGCGCCTCGAAGCGAGTGGCGGGCTCACCCTCGAGCGGGCGGCGGAAGTCGCAGCGACCGGCGTCGACTACATCGCCGTCGGCGAGCTCACCCACTCGGTGCGGGTCTTGGACCTCGGTCTCGACTGGGAGACGATCGCCGACGCCTGATCGGCTCAGATGGCGATCGTCGAGGACCGGTTGAGGATCGCCCGGGCCAGACCCAGCGCCGCCATCGCCGAGCTCTTGGGGTTGTCGGGAAGTGCGGCGTTGTCGATGCGCACGTCGAGCTCGCCGAACGCCCCGCTCACCCGCAGCTCGTGACGGTTGGTGGTGGCGTCGGGATCGGCGATCAGCACCACCCGAGTCCGGTCCGGGCCGAGCCCGGCAAGCGCCGTGGTCATCGCGACGTTCGCGTTCTTGGGGAACCGCGCCGCGGTCTCGGCGGCGGAAGCGTCGAGGAGGACCGTCGCCTCGCCGAGCCCGTCGAGGACCCCCGGGCGATCGGCCGGCGTGTCGCGCCACGCCGCGGGGGGTTTGACGATCCGGTGTTCGACGGTGTCGAGTCCGAGCAGGCGAGCAGCGGCGAGGGCGTCGACCCCGGCGAGCGCACCGGGCTGAATCTGGATCGTGCCCCGGCTGGTCGCCGCCTCGGCGCGGAGTGCGGCGAGCACCTCCGCGTCGGCGAATGCGGACACCGACGAGACGATCAGGTCGGCGCCGGTCGTCAGCGCTGCACGCCCCCACGGCTCGACGGTCTCGCGGCCGGCGGCCTCGGCCACGACGTCCGGTGTCAGGCCCGCGAGCTCGGCCGGGTCGGTGATCAGCCGGGCGCCGGACGGGATGCCCTCACGGGGCGGGTCGGCCGAGCGGACGGCGACCCCCACCACCTCGACGGCGTGGTCGCCGTCGCCGAGCAGACGACCGACCGTGCGACCGATCGCACCCCAGCCGATCAGGACGACCCGGGTCACGCGAGACCGCAGGCCTCGAAGGCGGCACGCGTGGCGGCCTTCTCCTCGTCAGTGAGCTCGAGCAGGGGGGCCCGGACGCGACCACCGACCTGGCCGAGGAGCTCCTGCCAGTACTTCTGGTGGGCATGCGGCTTCTCGGCGGGCCGGGTGCCCACCAGGGCGTCGCGCACGGGGTCGAGGGAGGCGCTGATCGCGCGCGCCTCGTCGTGGCGACCGGCGAAGGCCGCTCGGGTGTAGTCGTGCATGCGCCGGTCGGTGGCGGTCTGGATCAGGAAGGGCGGCGACGAGCACAGATAGAGCTTCCAGTCGAGCTCGATGATGTTGTCGAGCCACTCCGGCTCGGACGCGGTCGAGACGTGGATGCGGTCCGACGCCAGCGCCGAGAGTTCCGAGTACATCTCCCGGGGCACCGAGTACTTGATCGCCACCACGTTCTCGAGGTCGGCGAGCCGGTTGCAGAGGTCGGGCGACATCAGATAGCCGCTGTCGGGGTGGCTCCACAACGCGATGCCGATGTCGACCGCCTCGGAGATCGTGCGGTAGTAGCCGAGCAGCGTCTCGTCCTGGGCTTTGGTGAAGTGCAGGGCGGGCGCATGCACCACGATGTAGTCGGCGCCGCACCGCTCGGCGTGCCGGGCGAGATCGAGCACGACGTCGAGGTTCTGATCCGAGCACGACATGATCGTCTGGGCCTGGTCGCCACACGCTTCGACCGCGAGGTCGAAGGTCCGCTTGCGCTCCTCGACCGTCATCGAGAAGAACTCACCCTGCTTGCCGCTGATGAAGAGCCCCTCGATGCCGAGCTCGCGCGTCCAGTGGTGCACATTGGCGCGGAAGCCGTCCTCGTCGATGCGCAGCCGGTCGTCGAAGGGCAACAGAGCCGCCGCCCAGATGCCGGTCATCGTCGCTCGGGCGTGGTCCTTGGCCCGGTCCCGGGTGTACTTCATGTTGCTCCTCAGACGATGTCGATGCTGTGGGACACGTTCTTGACGACCGTGTAGTGATGCAGGCCCTCGGTACCGCCCTCCCGTCCGTAGCCACTCGACTTCATGCCGCCGAACGGGGTCTCGGGCAGCGAGGCCTCGAGCGTGTTGATCGAGAGATTGCCGGCCTCGACCCGCTCGACCATCTCGTCGACATAGTCGGCTCGGTTGGTGAAGCCGTAGGCGGCCAGCCCGTACGGCACCGAGTTGGCCTGGGCGATGGCGGTGTCGAGATCGGGGACCGGGTTGACGATGGCCACGGGCCCGAACGGCTCCTCCTGCATGATGCGGGCGTGGTCGGGAACGCCGGCGAGCACCGTCGGTTCGAAGAAGTAGCCCGCGGTGCCGATCCGGTGCCCGCCGGTCGCGAGGGTCGCGCCGGCGGCGACGGCGTCGTCGACCAGTTCACCCATGGCAGCGAGCCGGCGACCGTTCGCCAGCGGGCCCATCTCGACGCCCTCGCGCAGCCCGTCGCCGACGACCGTCGCCGCCGTGCGGGCGGTGATGCCGTCGAGGAAGCGGTCGTACACCGCGTCGTGCACGAAGAAGCGGGTCGGTGACGTGCAGACCTGCCCGGCGTTGCGCATCGCCCGGATGGCGGAGCTGTGCGCCGCATCGTCGACGTCGGTGTCCTCGCACACGATCACCGGTGCATGACCGCCGAGTTCCATCAACACCGGGGTCATGTGCTGGCTCGCCAACCCGGTGAGATGGCGTCCGACACCGGTCGAACCGGTGAATGCGACGAGACGGACGCGATCGTCGGGGATCAGGTGCTGGGAGATGTCGGCCGGGACGCCGAACACGAGGTTGAGCACGCCGGGGGGCAGGCCGGCGTCCTCGAACGCCCGAGCGATGTGGACCGCGCCGGCCGGGGTCTCCTCGGCGGCCTTCAGGATGATCGAGCAGCCCGAGGCCAACGCGCCGGCGACCTTGCGCGCCGGTTGGCTCATCGGGAAGTTCCAGGGGGAGAACGCGGCGACCGGACCGATCGGCTGGTGGTGCACGACGTACTTCACCCCCGGCGCCGACGGGATGACCCGTCCGTAGGTGCGCGTCGCCTCGCCCGCGTCCCACTCGAAGAACTCGGCACCGCGGATCACTTCGAGGCGAGCCTGCTGGAACGGCTTGCCGTGCTCGAGGGTGATCGAATGGGCGATCTCGTCCTGGCGTTCGCGCATGAGCGCGGCGGCCGAGCGGATCAGGTCGGCCCGGTCGCGCGGGGAGGTCCGGCGCCAGGACCGGAACCCGTCGTCGGCGGCGGCGAGCGCATCGTCGAGATCCGCCGTCGTGGCGACCGGCAGGCGCCCGATCTCGGATTCGGTCGACGGGTTGACGACGGGCAGGGTCTCCTCGGTGGTGCGCCATTCACCGCCGATGAAGAGGCGGAGTTCGGGATAGGTGTGCACGGTCACTCCTAGAACGCGGTGCGGATCGCCCACAGGTCGGGGAACGCAGGACGGAACAAGGTGGTCGCGAGGTACGCGGCGCCGTCGGAGCCGCCGGTGCCGGGCTTGGTGCCGATGGTGCGCCGGACCATCATCACGTGGCGGTAGCGCCACTCCTGCAGGCCCTCGTCGAGGTCGGTGAGGGTCTCGCACAGGTTGGCGAACCCCTCGTCGTCGTAGGCCGAGATGATCGCGGCCTGCAGGATCGGATCTTCGACGATCGGCTCACGGACATCGCGCGTTCGGGCGGCCCCGCCGACGTCGTAGCCGGCCCGGTCGAGCACGCCGACGAAGGCATCCCACAGGGTCGGCGCGGCGTGGCGCGCTTCGAGACGGGCGGCATCCGCGTCGGCGAACCACCCGATCTGGACCCGGTCCTTCACGCCGAGCAGGAACTCGAGCTCTCGGAACTGTGCCGACTGGAACCCGCTCGCGTTGGCGAGGAAGTCGCGGAAGCTGGCGAACTCGGCCGGGGTCATCGTCTCGAGGACGTCGACCTGGCCGACGAGCGTCTTCATGATCTTCAGCACCCGCTTGAGGTGATGACGAGCCGACGACAGCTGGTCGGTCCGGAGCAGCTCGACGATCGCGTCCAACTCGTGCAACAGCTGCTTGAACCAGAGCTCGTAGACCTGATGGATGATGATGAAGAGGGTCTCGTCGTGCTCGGGTCGGCCGGTTTCGGGGTCGACGGATCGGCACTGCTGCAGCGACAGCAGCTCGGGCACCATCAGGTACCCGCCGTAGGTGAGGTCGTCGGGCGTCGTGGGTGAGCTCATGAGATCGAGAGGGCGTCGGGGTCGACGAGAGGGTCGTCGGCGGGGAGTGGTGGCAACGCCTGGACCTGTGCGTCGACGTCGAGCGAGGGATCGGCGAGCGCAGCCGCGATGATCTCGGCCTGTCGATGCGCCCGCGATCGGGCCTCGGCGTAGGGCATCGTCGAGAACATCACCATGTTGTAGCGAGGACGCAGGTGGGCGGGATGGCGCTGCTCGAGATCGAGGGCCAGCTCCCGCTTGGCGACATAGTCGGGATCGATCACCCCGGCCCGCATCTCGAGATAGTTGTCGAGCGCCATCGCCGCGATCGCGTCGGCGTCGGGTTTGCGCTCGGCCTCATAGGCGCGGAACGCGGCGGCGAGGTCGTCGGGCGACGCCCGCAGGTGTCGGTCGAGCACACGGACGGACTCCATCGCCGCGTTCATGCCCTGGCCGTGGAACGGCACGATCGCGTGGGCGGCGTCGCCGACGATGACGGCACGGTCGGCGTGGCTCCATCCGGTGGCCCGGAGCGTGCCGAGCGAGCCCGTCGGATTGTCGAAGAACTGCTCGACGAGATCGGGGACCATGCCGAGGAACGCAGGGAAGTGCTCCGCGAAGAACGCCCGGACGTCGTCGCCCGTCGCGAGGGCCGCGAACGTGGTGGTGGGGGCGAAGAGGGTGACGGTGAAGTCACCCTCCGGGTTGGCCAGGGCGATGAGCATGAACTCACCTCTCGGCCAGATGTGGAGCGCGTTCGGGTCGATCTGGAACCCGTCGTCGGTGCCCGGGGGAAGGGTCAGTTCCTTGTAGTCGTGATCGAGCCAGTCGGTCTCGAAGTCACCGTCGCCGGTCGCGGCGATCGCCGTGCGGATCTTGGACCCGGCGCCGTCGGCTCCGAACACGACACCGAACGGTTCGCTGCGGCCACCGGTGAAGTGCAGGCGGCTCCGCTCGAAGTCGACGGACTCGAGGGCGATGTCGAATTCGATCGTGACCCGCCCGGTGGCCTCCGCCGCGTCGAGGAGGATGGCGTTGAGATCCGAGCGCGAGACGGAGTGGATCACCTCGTGGGGCTGGGAACCGTACGGCTGCAGATCGGGCGTCGGGTCGTCGACGGCGTGCACCATGCGACCCCGCATGGGAATCGTGATCGCATCGACCCGATCGATGACCCCGACGTCGATCAGCGGCACGATCCCGCGGGTGGCGAGGGCGAGGTTGATCGAACGCCCGGCGTCGATGTCGACCCGCCGCAGGTCGGGACGGCTCTCGTACACGGTCACGTCGTGACCCTGGCGCGCCAGGTAGATCGCAAGGAGCGCGCCGGCCTGCCCGGCGCCGACGATGACCACCGGCCCGTTCATGTCACCACCTCGTCGAGGATCCGGACGAACCGATCGATGTCGTCGAAGGAGTTGTAGAGGGGGACGGGGGCCGCCCGGATGACGTCGGGTTCGCGCCAGTCGCACAGGACCCGGGCCCGCTCCAGGGCTTCGAACACCTCACGACCGTTGCCGGCGACGACCCGGAGGGCGAACTGGCAGCCACGCTCGCCCATCGCTCGGGGCGAGATGTTGTCGACCCGGCCGGCCAGGGTCTCGCCGAGTCGCCGGTCGAGGTACCGGATCTGGCGCTCGCTCTTGGCCCGCAGGGCGGGCATGCCGCCCGCTCGTTCGATGATGTCGAGCGACGCCCGCAGGGTGGCGATGGGCAGCACCGGGGCGTTGGACACCTGCCAGGACTCGACCGTCGGGATCGGATCGAACTCGGTCGCCATCTCGAAGCGGGTCGCGGCGTTGGTTCCCCACCAGCCGAGGAGCTTCGGCAATGACTGATCGTCGACGTGGCGACGGTGGACGTACGCGCCGGCGACCCCACCCGGCCCGCTGTTGAGGTACTTGTAGGTGCACCACGCCGCGAAGTCGACGTTCCAGGCGGAGAGATCGAGCTCGACGTTGCCGATGGCGTGCGCGAGGTCGAACCCGACCGCGGCACCGACGGCATGGCCGGCCTCGACGATCTCGGCCATCGGCATGACCTGACCGGTGTAGTACTGCACGCCCGGCAGCAGCACGACGGCGAGTTCGTCGCCCAGCTCCGCGATGGTGGCGAGGATGTCGTCGCGCCGGAGGGTCTCTTCGCCCGGGCGGGGGTCGAGGGTGACGAGCGACGTCGCCGGATCGAAGCCACGCTGACGGATCTGGGACTCGACGGCGAAGTGATCGGACGGGAAGGCGTGGCCCTCGATCAGGATCTTGTGGCGATCGGCGGTGGGTCGGTAGAAGCTGATCAGTAGCAGGTGGAGGTTGACCGTCAGCCCGTTCATGGCGACGACCTCTCGGTGATCGGCACCGACGAGGGTGGCCAGCTGGTCGGTGACCAGTGCGTGGTAGTCCTTCCAGCCGAGGCGGCCGGTGAAGTGGCCCTCGACGCCGAGCTCGGACCACCGGTCGAACTCGGTGGCGACGAGGTCGCGGGCAGCCCGCGGCAGCGCACCGAGCGAGTTGCCCACGAGGTAGACGCCCTCGGGGATCTCGAACTCGTCACGAAACGCCGCGAGCGGATCCGCCGCGTCGAGTTCCGCGGCGGTCGCGGTCGACGGGTCGGTCACAGCCGGCCCACCTTCCCGGGGTGCAGGACCCCGCAGTTGTCGCAGGTGCGGGCCGTCTCGTCGGCGTCGAACGCGGCGAAGAGCGGTGGCAGGTCCTCGTCGATGCGCTGCACCTGGAGTTCGACCCGGTGCACCAGGTGGTGGCAGTTGAAGCACACCCACTCGAAGCCGTCGCGCTCGCCGAGCGGACGCTGGTACTCGACGACGAGGCCGACCGACTCGGGATCGGGCCGCTGCGGGGAGTGCCGCACGTTCGGCGGCAGGAGGTAGATCTCCCCCTCGCGGATCGGCATCGGGTAGGGCTCGACCCCCTCGCCGGGCCAGATCCACAGGATCATGTCGCCGGTGATCTGGAAGAAGAACTCCTCCCGCGGATCATCGTGGAAGTCGTTCCGTTCGTTTCCGCCGCCCACGACCATGATGATCATGTCGGCCTCGCGGAAGACCTGCTTGTTGGCGACGGGCGGGCGCAGCTGATCTCGATGCTCGTCGATCCACCGCTGGAAGTTGAAGGGGCGACGGTCGAGGGGATCGATGGGGTCCCAGTCGATCGAGGTGGAGGTCGAGTCGGTCATGCGGTCACTCCTTCGAGGGAGGTGATGAGGTGACGCAGCCCGCCGATCAGCTCGTCGAGGTCGCCGAGCTCGGCGAGGGCGGCGGTCTCGAGCCGCCGGGCGTCGTCGATCAGCCGCTGCGTCAGCGCGGCGCCGTCAGGGGTGATGGCGACGATGCGCTGGCGCCGATCGGCCTCACCCGCCGTGCGGGTCACGAGGCCGCGGTCCTCGAGCCGACGGACGGCGTGGGTGACGGTCGGCTGCGGACTGAGCGCTGCGTCGGTGAGATCGCGCACCGACAGCGGGCCGAGTTCTTCGAGGACGGCGAGGACGCGCCACTCCGAACGGGCGACGCCGGATTCCGCCAGCACCGAGTAGAAGGCCTCCGAGAGCGTCTGGTCGGCGCGGCGGAGGAGGTACGGGAGGTAGTCGTCGAGAAAGCCGGAACCGTGGGCCACGTCCCGAAGATACATTCATGTGAATACGTTGGTCAACGGTCCAGCACGACCGAACCCGCTTCGCTACCGTGCGCGGCCATGGCAAAGCGCATGTACGACTTCGGCCGAGCTCCGGCCACGCGGGACTACACCGTCCGAGACCTCCAGAACCTCAAGGGCACCGGCACCCAGCTGTCGATGAGCAACCCGGCCAACGAGGCCGAGCTCCGTGCCTGTCTCGAAGCCGAGATCGACCTGCTGGTCGTGTGGGCCGAACAACTCGACGAGTGCCGGCGGATCGCGCCGACCCAGTTCATGGGCATCGGCTCGACCTGGGCCGAGTTCGGGACCTCCGACGAGATCCTGGCCCACGCCGTCGACATGATGGGGCGAGGCGGCGACATGTACTACACGATCCGGTCCTACGAGGTCATCGAGAAGCTGGCGAACGAAGGCATCCCGGTCCAGTCCCACATCGGCCTGATCCCGACCTTCAGCCACCACGCCGGCGGCCTGCGGGCCTACGGCCGCACCGCCGACGAGGCGATGGAGATCTGGCAGACGATGCGTCGGCTCGAGGACGCCGGCTGTTTCGCCGTCGAGGTGGAGTGCATCGCCGAGGAGTTCCTCACCGCGGTCAACGACAAGACGTCGCTCGTCACGTTCTCGCTCGGCTCCGGGCGCGGCGGCGACGCGGTGTTCTCCTTCGTCGCCGACGCGTGCGGCGAACCGTCCGAGGAGGCAAAGCCGCCCAAGCACGCCCATGCGTGGGGTGATGTCGGCCGACTGCACAAGCAGATCCACGAGGAGCGCGTGGCCGCGCTCAGCGAGTTCCATCGCGAGACCCGGGCCAACCGGTTCCCGTACGACTCGACCAACATCTCGATGCTCGACGGTGAGCACGAGAAGTTCCTCGAACTGTTCGACGCCCGCTAGTCGGGGCCCGCCAGCACGACCTGGTTCCGGCCGCGGTCCTTGGCCCGGTAGAGCGCCGCATCGGCGGCCTCGAGCATCACCCGCCCGTCCGGCGGTGGGGAGGTCGAGACGCCGATCGACACCGTCACCTTCCCGCCCGGTTGGCCCGGACCTCCGGCGAAGTCGTGTGACTCGACCGCACGACGGATCCGCTCCGCCACTCGATGGGCGGCCTCGACATCGGCACCGGGCAGCAGCGCCACGAACTCCTCGCCACCGAAGCGGTAGACGGTGTCCTCGGCGCGCAGACTCGCACTGATCAACCGGGCGACCGCTCGCAGTGCCTCGTCACCCTCGTGATGTCCGTTGGTGTCGTTGTAGGTCTTGAAGTGGTCGACGTCGATCATCGCGACCGCGACCGGGAACCCGTCCCCGGCAGCCAGCCGGGCGTGACGGGAGAGATCCAGATCGAACCGTCGACGATTCGGCACCTCGGTGAGGGCGTCGACGAAGGCGAGCTGCTCCGTCGCGTCGCGATCGATGACGTTGGCGAGGCCCTGACCCGCGAGCGGAGCGAGCTGTTCGACGACCTCGACACTCGATCCGGCACCGGTCACGGCGATCAGCCCGACGACGAGACCGTCCGACACGACCGCGACGACGGCATCGGAGCCCCGCCGAACGGTCCGTCCGGTCGCACGTACCTGCTCGAGCAGGTGGTCGTCGACGACCGGCGCCGACCCCGAGCCCCACGAGCCGCGGTCGGTGAGGAACATCGTCCCCGCAGCGTCGGAGAATCGGCGGGCGGTGTCGGCGATCTCGGCCCCGAGCGCGTCGACGGAGTCGGCGGCGAGGAAGCGTCGGCCCGCCTCGAGCACGACCTCGGCGTCCGTCGCCGGGTCGCGTCGGCGCAGCACCATCGCGGCCGACAACGCAAGCACGAGCCCTGCACCGACGCCGACGGCGATGGGGACGGTCGACCCCCGATCGTCCGGCGATGGGGGTTCGACCGGGGCCGCGCCCCGATCGAGGGTCGGCGCGGGCTCGGGAGCCGTCGAGTCGGCGACGGTGTCATCGGCCGGCGATGCGACGGGCTCCGCCGGCCCGGGATCGACGACGTCGTCCACCGGCGCGGCGACGTCGCCCGGATCGACCGGCACGAGCACGGGGGCGAGTTCGGCGTCGGTCCACCAGCCCGGCACCCAGGATTCGCCGAGCACCGCGGCGATCAGGCCGTAGTCGCGTCCGCCTTCCTGCCACCACTGCCAGACCGCGTCGTCGTAGGCCTGCAGATAGATGCCGGCGTCGACCGATCCCGCACCAGAGTTCACGAGAACCGTCCTGACCGACTCGCTGGTCGGTGCCTCCTGGGCCACGAAGCGCGCCAGCAGTTCGGGCCCTTCGATCCCCTCGAGGCGACGCAGCTGGTCTTCGTAAACGCTCGTCGGCGCCGGACCGATGCCGAGCCGCTCGGGCAGACCGTCGACGAGCTCGGGGACGGGATCGGACACGCGTCCGAGGACCTCGAAATACGTCAGCTCTTCGACGACGTGTTCCATGACCTCCCAGTACAGGTCGAGGTCGTTCAGGTCGATGGGGTCGGCGTCGTCCTGCGCGCCGGCAGGAGGCGCTGTCGCGACGATCGCCACCAACACGGCGGCCAGGGCACGGGAGAACCGAACGAACCTCACCGCGTTCCCGTCGGCGGCGCACCGCCGCACTTGACCGCGAGCACTACCCATCAGCCTGACTACTGTTGACCTGATGGATCTCGGACCACTGCCACCGCTCAACCAGCTGCGGGTGTTCGAGGCCGCCGCCCGCCTGCTGTCGTTCACCCAGGCCGGGCGCGAGCTGCACCTCACCCAGTCGGCGGTGAGCCAGCAGATCAAGGCGCTCGAGACCCACCTCGGTCGGCCGCTGTTCATCCGTCGTCAGCGAGCCATCGACCTCACCGAAGCCGGACGGGCCTACCTCCCGATCGTGCAGCGCACGCTCGACGACCTCGCCCATGGCACCGCTGCGGTCTTCGGCGGCCGAGACGACCATCGGCTGACGGTGCAGGTCAACCTCTCGTTCGCGATCTTCTGCCTCACGCCGCGCCTGCCCGACTTCGTGGAGCGACACCCCGACATCACCCTCGATCTGGTCACGGTCATCCACGACCCGGAGCGCACGGCGGAGGCGGCGGACGTCGAGATCCGCTTCGCCGAAACCGCCGACGGAGAGCTGCTGTGCCCCACCCGCTACCTGCCCGTCGCCGCACCGGCCCATGCACCGCACGCCGACTGGCGGGTCGACCCGCTGTACGACTGCGCCGCGATGCGGGGCAGCTGGCGATCGTGGCTGCAGGAACAGGGCGAATCCCTGCCCGAAACCCAGCGGGTACACGTCGCCAGCACGTTCGCGGTCGGGATGGCGGCCGCCGAGCGTGGCGACGGCCTGGCGATGACGCTCGACGTCTTCGCGGTCGACGCGATCGCCGCCGGCCGGCTGGTCCCGGTCTTCGATCACGCGTCGGCCACGCCGGAGGCGTACTGGCTGCTCGCCCCGCGTCCCGGACAACGATCCGAGGCGGCCGACACGTTCCGCCGGTGGCTGCGCGACCAGACGTTCACCGAGCCTGGATCCTGAGATAAGTGCTTCATCAGTCGAACTGATGTGTTGACCCCGCGATCGTCATTGGCGTCGCGACACCGAAATCAGCAGGCTGTCGACATGGCCGGCTCGCAGACGTCCACCCGGACCCGCCTCCAACGCACGAAGGGCTACGACCCCGAGCCCTTCGACGTGAATCCGCTCTGGCGAATGCCGCCGAACCCCGTCGCCATCGTGCGCTGGCTCGTCACGACCTACCTGTTCTGGCAGACCGCCGCCTGGTACACGATCGGCTACATCGCCTGGCGCGTCCTCACCCCGGGACTCGACCGCTTCGCCGCGCTCGGCGTCGACGACGTGGCGGTGCTCTGGGCCCGCAACGTCGCGATCATGATCGTCGTCATCGGCGGGCAGCACTACGCCCTCTACATGCGCAAGACGCAGGGCACCGACTTCAAGTACGAGTCGCGTTGGCCGGCCAAGAACCGCCGCAGCTTCACCTTCGACGACCAGGTGAAGGACAACGTGTTCTGGTGTCTGGCGAGCGGCGCCACCGTCGCCGCGATCTACGAGGCGGTGCTCTTCCGGCTCTACGCCTCCGGGTCGCTCCCCGAGGTCGAGGTCTGGTGGACGATCGCCCTGATGGCAGCGGCGATCCCCTTCATCGAGGGCGTGCACTTCTACCTGAACCATCGCCTGCTCCACGTCGACCCGCTCTACAAGTGGTTCCACGCCCTGCACCACCGCAACGTCAACACCGGCCCGTGGACCGGCGTGTCGATGAGTCCCGGCGAGCACGTCCTCTACCTGTCGACCCCGTTCGTTTTTCTGGTGCTGCCCGGCCACCCCTACCTGATCACCTTCACCCTCCTGTACCTCCTGCTGTCACCCTCGCCGTCCCACTCGGGCTTCGACCGCTGGAAGCTGTTCGGCACCGACGTCCAGGGCGGCGACATCTTCCACAATCTCCACCACCGCTACTTCGAGGTGAACTACGGCATGTCGCTCGTACCGATGGACAAGTGGTTCGGCACCTGGCACGACGGCTCGATGGAAGCGCACGACGCCATGAAGTCCCGCAAGCGCCAGAGCGCCGAGGCCGCCGACACCGCACCGGTCGCCGGCGACGCGTAGCGGGGCGAGCACGACCGCATCGGACACGGCTGACAGACTGTCGCCGTGAGCAACCTCGACGCACGCGCCGCCTTCGCCGACCGCATCCGATCCCGCAGGTTCACCGTCGCGCCGGGCGTCTACGACATGGTCTCCGCCCGCATCGCCGATGCCGCCGGCTTCGATGCCCTGTACATGACCGGGTACGGCGTCTCGGCGTCGCACCTCGGCCTGCCCGACGCAGGGCTGTCCTCGTTCACCGACATGCTCGACCGGGCCCGCACCATCGCCGCCGGTACCGCCACACCGTTGATCGCCGACGCCGACACGGGGTTCGGCGGCCTGCTCAACGTGCGACACACCGCCCGCGGCTACGAAGCCGCCGGCGTCGCGGCCATCCAGCTCGAGGATCAGGAGTTCCCGAAGAAGTGCGGGCACGCCCAGGGCCGGCGCGTCATCTCGACGGCGGACATGGTGCGCAAGGTCGAGGTCGCGGTCGAGGCGCGCACCGACCCCACCTTCCTCGTCATCGCCCGAACCGACGCTCGCTCCGCGCTCGGGCTCGACGAGGCGATCGCCCGCGGACGGGCCTACGCGGCGGCCGGCGCCGACGTGATCTTCGTCGAATCACCCGAGTCCGAGGACGAGTTCGCCGCGATCGCCGACGGCATCGACGCGCCGCTGGTCGCGAACATGGTGGAAGGCGGGTTCTCCCCCGTCCTCTCGGGTGAACGTCTCGCCGAGCTCGGCTTCACCATCGGTCTGTTCCCCGTGAGCGGCCTCGCTGCCGCCGTGACCGCCCTGACCTCGACCTACCGCACGCTGCGTGGGGACGGCGCCAGCCCCGGCGTCGAGGCCGGACTCACCCCGATCGGCGAACTCCATCGCCTCATGGGATTCGACGATGTCGCCGAGTTCGATGCACGCTGGGCCGAGGATGGGGCATGATGATCACACCGCCGTGATGGGTCGCGCGCGCGGGATTGCGTTCGCGACACGTGTCCAACACACTGGGAGTCGGGGAGGTAGCAATGCAGCGAACGCCGCTCGTGCATGCCGATGAACGCCGTTTGAACACGGTGCTCGCCCATGGCGCCGCCGTGATCGTCGAGGCGCCCGCCGGCTTCGGCAAGTCGCGGCTGCTGCGCCAACTCGCATCCCGCACCAGCGGGGCGATCACCGTCACGACCGAGACCGAACTCGCTGCACTCGCCGAGGCGCCCGAACGGGTCCCGGCACCGACGACCGTCCTCATCGACCTCGACCGTCCCGAAGTCGAACAGGTGGCGACCCTCGCGAACCACCCCGGGGTCGCCATGCTCGTGATCGCGGGTCGGGTCGTGAGCCGGGCCATCCGCGACGTCCTCTCGCCGTTCGGCTGCCTCGAGGTGACCACCGCCGATCTCACGCTCTCCGAGACCGAGGTCGCCGAACTCCTCGACACCGGCGACCGGCCGCTCGATCCCGCGTCGGCGGAGTTCGTCACCGTGCAGACGGCCGGCTGGCCGGCGGTGATCGACGCGATGGCCACCCACGGCCGGGCGACCCGCACCTCGCTGCTCGACACCCCCTCCGTGCTGCGACGAGGCCTGGTGCACCATCCGGTCGTCGACCGCGTGCTCCGCGAGACGCTCGGCACCCTCGACGCCGATCTGAACGACGCACTGAACCGCTTCGGCCTGCTCGACCGCTTCACCACCACGGCGTTCGACGCCGTCACCCAACCGGGCACCGTCCGCCGACTGGTCGACGCGGGCGTCCCGATCCTCGAATCACCGGACGGCTGGCTCCACCTCCCCCTCGTGCTTCGCCAACATCTCGGCGACGACATCGCGCCCGACGATGCGAAGCGGGTCGCGCCTCACCTCGCGCAGTCCGGCGGCCTGCTCTCGGCCGCCCACACACTCGTCTCCTCGGGCAGCTTCATCACCGCCGAGCGGTTGATCCTCGAATCGAGCCGCGCACAGCTCGAAGACGTCGAACCGCGCGACTTGCTGGGTGTGCTCGATGCGATCGAACCGGCCGACGATCGGGCCGGGCTCGGCCTCGTGCGCTCCCGCGCCCACGAGAACCTGGGCGAGCTCACCGAGGCGCGCCGGGTGATCGACGAGATCGTGTCGAGCACGGAGACCGGAACCGAGGCGTGGATCGACGCCCGCCTCGAGCAGCTGCGGAGCGCGGCGATGGCGGGCGACGTGGAACCGGCCCACGACGAGGCGTCGCTGGTGCTCTCGACGCCGCTCCACCACACCCGATGGCGCGAGATCGTCGGGCTGCGAGCGGCCCAGTCGAGCGATCCAGCAGAGGTCGAACGCTCGATCGGCCTGCTCGAGACCGCCGCCAGCGAGTGGCAGGCCCTCGGCGACGTCGCACGCGCCGCGAACGTGCTGCGGATCATGTCGTCGATCGCGCTGTTGCACCTCGGCCGCTATCCCGAGGCGATCGACGCCACGACACGAGCGCGGCGCCTGAGCGGTTCGCGACTCTACGACCGCGCGCTGTCGACGGTACTGCTGGTCCACATCACCGCGATCGCCGGTCGCGCCGACGCAGTGGAGCGAGAGATCGCCGCAGCGCGCTCCCTCGCCGAGACGGTCCGCCTCCCGTGGCTCGAGGCCCACATTGCGATGGCGATGGCGGTGACCAGCGCCCACGCCGGCCGAAACGACGACGCCGGCGACTGGGCGTCGCGGCTGGATCAGGTGCTCGATGGGGCGACGGCGCACCCGACCGCAGCGCTGCTCTACGCGGAGGTTGCGACCGCGCTCGCGGTCGCCGGTCTCCGCGACGAGGCGAACCGATACCTCGACCGTGCGGAGCATCTCCGCCACCAAGCGCCCCTGGAGATCGACCTGGCGGCCGCGGTCGTCGCAGCGCGAGGTGGCGACATCGGCCGCGCTGCCCAGCTACTCGAAACGCTGACGGGCGACCCGCGGGTTCCGACGAGTCGACTCTGGCGTCCCCAGCTGGAGGTGGCGATCGCTTCGGAGGATCACAGCGGCGTCCACGACGCGGCGGCGGTCGCCCAAACACTGGGTCTGGGCGACCTCGCCGCCCGCCTGGCCGCGCCCGCGAGCCGAACGGTGTCGGTGCGGGTCCTCGGAGGGCTGGCCATCACGGTCGGCGGGGCCGCGATCACACCGCCGACCGGCCGACCGGCCGAACTGTTGAAACTCCTCGTGTGCCGTGACGGCACGGTCTCACTCGATCTCGCGATCGAGGAGTTGTGGGATGACGGGCCACCGACCGACGTCGGCATCCGCCGGCTCAAGAACCCGATCAACCGTCTGCGAGAGGTGATCGGTGCCGACGCCATCATCAGGTCGAGTGCGGCGATACATCTCGGCCCGGGCGTCGACACCGATCTCGCCCGCTTCGCTGCGGCGGCCAAGGCGGCGACCGGTCATGGCGGCGGGGGCGATGGTGTGGTCGAAGCGGTCCATGCGCTCAATCTCTACGAACCGCTGCTGCCCGACGAGCCCCATTCGGATCTCGTGGCCAACCGCAGCATGGACCTGGTCGCGACCGCGTCCGGCCTGTTCGACGTGGTGCTGGGTCAACCGATCGACCGACCGTCGAGTGCGTGGCTGCTCGACAAGGCTCGCCGGATCGATCTCTTTGCCGAGCACTGGTTCACTGAGATCGCGCTCCTCGCCGTCGAGGAGAAGAATCTCGTCCAGGCCCGCCAGGCCCGCGCGCTGGCCCGGGCGGCCGCCGTCGAGCTCGGGGTTCCGGAGAACCCGCGTCTCGCAGCGGTCGACGCCGACCTCACACCGCAGCAGAACTAGCCGAACCAGCTTCCGTTCGCGATCAGGACGGTCGGGTCGACGGCGGTCAGCACGGCGGCGCTGGTGACGACGGCGACGATTCGCTTCACGTTCTTCATGGCGGCACTCCTCGTTGGATGAACGTCTGGAGCAAGCCACGACCCGGTCCCAACCTGGTCCCGAATCCTTGGGACCGCCCCGGGACCGGTATCGGCGACGCTCGGCTCGACCCTGAGGGAGGAGCCCCCATGAGAACCAGTCCGTTCGAACGGAGCTACGCCATCGACGCCGACCGGGAGGCGACGACGCGCTACCTCGAGGAGCTCGAGGCGGGCCAGATCGTGCATCCCGAGATCGAGGACGCCTTCATTCGCTCAGCGGCCCGGTACTCACTCCGCCTCGGCGTGACCGCCGACGCCTGGCGCTCGATGGGCGTTCCCAAGCACGTGCTCCGGCAGGCAGGGATGAACTGAGGTCGCCCATGGCGAACTACTGCGTGAGCCGCCGACCCCTCAGCAACGGCGATCACGACGTCCACAACCTCGACAGCAACTGTCCGTACCTACCCGACGTGCTGAACCAGATCCCGCTCGGCGATCACGACCAATGCAAGACCGCGGTGCAGGCGGCGCTGCTCCTCTACGACACCGCCAACGGCTGTTACAACTGCGCCACCGGCTGCCACATCGATCGGGAGGCTCGGCGGAGCTGGGTCGCCCAGGCGCTCGGCGACTGACTACTTCGCTTCGGACCATCGGTCGACGACGCTGACGTCGGCGACGAAGCGGACCTCGGGCCGCGGTGACCAGTAGTGGGCCGCTTCCTGCACGGCGGCGTCGACCATCACCGCGCCCGCATCGGCGTGCTCGGCCGGGACGTGGACCAGCAACTCGTCGTGGAGGCACAAGACCACCTCGGCGCCGAGGGCTCGACCCCGCCGACGAACGGTGATCGCCCACACCTTGAAGAACTCCGCCGCCGCTCCCTGGATGAGCGCGTTGCGGGCGTATCGCCCGCGTGCCGCGGCCACCGAGATCGCCCGATCGAGGTCGCCTTCGACCGACGGATCGACCCACATCCGGACGCGACGGCCGCCGCTGGTGAAGACGTCCTCGGCCAGCTTGCCCGCTTCCGCTGCATCGGCGAGCAGCCCCATCGCCACCGGATAGTTGCGTTCGAGGCCGGCGAGGGCCCCGGCCGACTCGCCCGTGGTCGCTCCGTACATCGCGCCCAGCACCGCCACCTTGGCGATGTCGCGTTCGACCTTCAGGGTCTGCGCGATCGGGAGGTAGAGGTCGTCTTGCCGGGTCGCGTCGATCATGCCCGGATCGCCGGACACCGCCGCCAACACCCGTGGCTCGATCTGACCGAGATCGGCCCGCACGAGTCGGTGGCCCGGTTCGGCGGCGACGACCGGCCGCATCATCGTCGGCAGGTTGTGAAGGCCGGCCGAGGCCGTCATGCGTCCGGCCGCGCCGTCCGAGCTCGACCATCCGCCGCGCAGCCGACCGTCGACGACGTGTTCGTCGAGCCAGCGCCAGCCGTAGGTCGTGGCGATGCGCTCGGCCTTGCGCCAGCGAAGCAGGGCATCGATGAGCGGCTCGGTGTCGCGTAGGGCTTCGAGGCGCCACGCGCGGGTGTCGGGGAGATCGAACCCCTGGCGACGCAGCATCTTGTTCACCTCGCCCGGGTTGCGGAGATTGACCGGCTGCCGCGGTTCGAGTTCGACCAGGACGAGTTCGTCTCGTTCCGCTCGCCGGTCGTCCTCTTCCGCAGTCGTCCGCGGTCGGGTCCCCGCCGCCTCGGTGATCAGACGATCGGCTTCGGTCAGGTCGATCGGCAGGCCCGAGGCCGTCATCTCCGCACAGAGAAGATCGGCCGCCGACTCCGAGCGGGCGGTGGCGAGGGCCCGGTCCGGGTCGGGGAGCCCGTCGAGCCGGGGCTGCTGGCGAGCCTGGGCGTCGAGGGCCAGCGCCGCCCACGCCGCCGCCCGGTCGGGGGTCTCGCCGTGACCGCCCGCGATCCACTCGGGACGGAGGTGACCGTCGGGACGGGTCGGCTGGTCGCGGTCGCCTTCGTCGACGGGTGCGGCGAGGAGGTCGAGTTGCCCCATGGCGGGGAGCGAGTCGAGCGGGAGGCCGTTGAGGGTCGCCCACACCTCGCCGAGAGGCGCCTTCCACGTGCCGTGCAGAAAGCGGTGCACCGTGCGGATGTCCCAGCATCGATCGATCGGCACGCCCGCGGCCGCGACGAGATCGCTGGTCTCGCGTCCCCACCAGACCCATCGCGGGGTGCCTTCGGCGTGGAGCCGAGCCAGGATCGCCAGGGGATCCGCGGCGGGCACGGCCCACCGTCGATCTCCACAGGCGAGGCCGAGCCCTCGCCCGGGGGCGACGGCGACGCCGACGAGATCGTCGCGACCGAACGACGGCGTGTCGTTCATGGCGTGGCCGGCACGGGGCGGCCGGCGGCCGGGTCACCACGGGAGCCGGCGACGAAGACGAGGCCGCCGGCGGCGACGATGACGCCGCTGACGACCAGTGCGGTCGAGAGCGATGTCGCCTCGGCGAGCAGACCGAGCAGGGGCGGCGCGGCGAGGAAGCCCACGTCGCCGGCCGAGCGGTAGAGGGCGACGGCGAGCCCCCGCTTGCCCGCCGGCGCGATGTCGGCGACGTAGGCGGCCGGCGCCGGGCCGGCGGTGCCGGTGCCGAGGCTCATGACCACATTGCCGAGCACGAAGCCCAGCGGGGTGACGATTCCGCCGGCGAGCGCGGCGCCGAGCCCGGCGAACACCCCGGAGAAGCCGACGACGAATCGGCGGCTGATGTGATCCGACGCCCATGCGGCGGGCATCAGTGTGAAGAGGGTCATCAGCCCGGTGACGGTGAAGACGGCACCGATCTCGGCCGGCCCCCAGCCGAGCGCATCGTCGGCATGGAGCGGCATGAGCGTCGCGCGCGTACCGGCGCGGGTCATGAAGATCGTCGCCGAGGCCAGGGCGACGAGCAGGAACGGACGGCTCAGGGCGAAGGTCCACGCCCCCATCGTCGGTGCGTCGCCGTCGGCGTCTTCGTCGGCGGCCTGGTCTCGGGTCTCGGGGAGGCGGATCACGGCATAGACGGCGGTGAGGATCCCCATGCCCCCGACGACGTAGAACGGCGTCGCCAGGCTGTAGGTGGCTCCGAGCAGGCCCCCGACCCCGGGACCGAGGGCGAAGCCGAGCGTCAACGCCCACTGGTTGACCGCCACGTAGCGGGTGCGCTGTTCCGGTGCGGCGATGTCGATCAGGTAGATCATCGCTCCCGACATGTAGAACGCCGAACCCGCGCCGGCGACGAAGCGCCACACCAGCAACTCGCCGATCGAGTCCGAGAGGCCGGATCCGAACATCCCGATCGATGTGATGATCGGCCCGCCGATCAGGAGGATGCGGCGGCCGTACCGGTCGGCGATGATGCCCGCCGGCACGTTGACGATGAGGCGGGCGAGGGCGAAGACGGTCAGCGTGAGGCCGACGGTGGCGGCGCTCACGCCGAAGTCCTTCGCATACAGCGGGATGACCGGTGAGACGACACCCTGGCCCGCCATCACCAGAAAGGTGGCGAAGCACAGGACGATCAGTTCCTCCGAACGGCGGAGGCGGTCGAGCAGGGCGGTCACCCTCTGTTGCTAGCCGGTGTGCAGGCGACGAGCGAGCCGAATCACGCCCCGGCGGCGGTGAGCAGCGTGTCGATCGTCAGACGGGCGTCGACTGCGGCCAGACCCTTGCGGGCGTCGACCTGCAGGCCGTTGACCGTGGTGAGGACGAGTCGAGTCAGCCCCTCGGGGTCCCCCGACAGCTCTCCGGCATCGACCGCTCGGCCCACGCATCGACCGACGATGGTTCGCATCGCGGCGTCGTGGGCGACGAGGATGTCGCGCACCGTGTCGTCGACGGCGGCCCGTTCGGTCGCGAGTTCGACCGCGTAGCAGCCGCAGGTCGGCGCATCGATCGTCGCCTGCTGGAGGTAGTCGTCGAGCCACGCCCGCAGGCCGTCGAGGGCGCTCGCGGAGTCGTCGAGCCGCGACGACGCGCGAGCCTGGGCCTGGTCGACATAGTCCTCGAGCGTTCGAGCACAGAGCTGGTCCTTGCTCTTGAAGGCCTTGTAGATGCTTCCCACCGAGAGACCGGTGGCCTCGCTGAGATCCGCGATCGACGTCGCGGCGACGCCGTGACCCCAGAAACGGTCACGCGCTCGGGCGATCACCTCGGCTTCATCGAACTCTCGTGGTCGAGCCATGGGACGAGTCTAGCCGATTAGAGAGCAATCGCTTCCAAACTTGATACGGTGCTCTCATTCGGAAGCGATCGTTTCCGAATGAACCTCACCACCTAACCGAAGGACACCCCCATGACCCGCTTCACCGACCGCCACGTCGTCATCACCGGCGGCACCTCCGGCATCGGCCTCGCCACCGCTCGCCGCATCGCCTCCGAAGGCGGCACCGTGCTCGTCACCGGCCAGGATCCCGAACGGATCGCCGCCGCCAACGAACACGACGGCATCACCGCCATCGCCCACGACAACGCCGGCGAGAGCGCCGACGCCCTCCGCGAGGCGGTGCGCACCCACCTCGGCGATCGAGTCGACGCCCTCTTCCTCAACGCCGGCCTGGGGGCCTTCGCCCCCATCGACGCGATCGAGTCCGACGAGTTCGACCGTCAGTTCCACATCAACGTCCGCGGCCCGTTCCTGCAGCTCGCCGCACTCGAGAGCGCGCTCGGCGACGGATCGACCGTGCTGCTCAACACGTCGATCGTGAACGACGTCGGCATGCCGACGTCGGCGGTCTACTCCGCCTCCAAGGGCGCCGTCCGGTCCGGGATGAACGTGTTCGCCAACGAACTCGCACCCCGCGGGATCCGCGTCAACGCGATCAGCCCCGGCCCCGTCGACAGCGGCTTCTTCAACCGCACCGGCCTCAGCGACGAGGAGATCGAGGGATTCGCCACCCAGGTGCTCGCCCAGGTGCCCCTCGGACGCTTCGGCACGCCGGAGGAGATCGCCAACGCCGCGAGCTTCCTGCTGTCCGACGAGGCGAGCTTCATCACCGGCGCGGAGCTCGTCGCCGACGGCGGCATGAGCTGAGCCGACACGAGACCGGCTGGCCGCGGTCAGCCGGTCTCTTCACTCGGCGGGCGTCGTTCAGCCCGTCTTGGCCCGGCCCGCGAACCCGAACAGCTTGCCTGCCACCTTGCGGATCTGGATCTCCTCGGTGCCCTCGGTGATCCGGTAGCGCCGATGGTGCCGGTAGATGTGCTCGAAGGGGTACGCCCGCCCGTAGCCGTAGCCGCCGCAGGCCTGCATCGCCTGATCGGCCGCATCACAACAGAACCGGTTGCCCCGGTAGTTGCACATCGCGACCTTGTCGGTGATCTCGAGATGGTCGACGCCCTGATCCATCTCCCAGGCCGTCTTCCAGATCAGGGCCCGGATCATCTCGGCATCGGTGTACAGCTCGGCGAGCGGGAACTGCACGGCCTGGTTCGAGGCGAGCGGCTTGCCGAACACGGTGCGGTTGGAGACGTGCTCGACCGCGACGTCGATGCAGTGCAGCCCGGCACCGACCGACGACGCGGCCTGACGGATCCGGTTCTCGTGCACGAAGAGCTGGGCCGTCTGCAGACCCCTGCCCTCCTCACCGAGGATGTCCGCGTGGCTCACGCGCACGTCGGTGAGCCGGACGTGGGCGTGATCGGTCGGCATGTTGAACGTCCACATGAACTCCTCGACTCCGAAGCCGGGCGTGTCGACCGGGACGATGAAGCAGGTGATGCCATGGCCTTCACCGGGGTTGCCGGAGGTGCGGGCGAAGATGAAGTCGTGGGTGGCGTGATGCAGCCCGGTGTTCCAGTACTTCTCGCCGTTGATCACCCACTCGTCGCCGTCGCGGACGGCGGTGGTCTCCATCCACGTCGCGTCGGATCCGTGCAGCGGTTCGGTCAGGCCGAAGCCGATGCGGGCCTCGCCGGCGAGCATCTTGGGGATCCACTCCTCCTGCTGGGCCGGTGAGCCGTACTGCTCCATCATGAGCACGGTCGGGAAGTTGCCGATGATCGACGACTCGTTCTGGAGGTCGTTGTGGAGCCCGAGGCCCTTGCGGGCCAGGTGCTCACGCACGATCGCCATCGCCAGGTTCGACCCGTCCCGGCCGCCGAACCGGGCGGGTAGCTGGTAGCGCAACAGCCCCGCGGCGTCGGCCTCGCGACGCATCCGTCCGAGCAGCGCCTCCCACTCGGCGTTCGGCAGACCGTCACGATCCCAGTCGGTGCGGCTGTCTTCGCGCCGGTGATCGAAGAAGCGGATGTTGTCGTCTTCGGCCTCGATCGGTGCGATCACGTCCTCGATGAACGTGTCGCACTCGTCGAGCAGGGCCTGGATGTCCGCCGGGATCGTGAAGTCCATGGCCCGACCGTAGGGCGTCGGGCCGACGGGGCCCAGATCGTCAACCGCGAGCGTCGAGGTAGGCGTCGCAGATCTGCAACAGACGTTCGCGACCGAAGGACCCCTCGTGACCGCCGTGCACGACCTCGACCGGCAGATCCCGCAGTCGTCGGATCGTGGCCACATAGTCGTCGACGTCGGAGCCGTCGAGCTCGTCGAGCAACGGCCCGTCGTAGAGCGCATCGCCGGAGAACAGCGTGCCGGTCGCCTCCTCCCACAGCCCGATCGATCCCGGGGAATGCCCCGGAAGGTGGAGGACCTCGAAGGAACGATCGCCGAGATCGATCACGTCGCCGTCGTCCACCACGCGGGTCGCGACGGCCGGGGCGATCTCGTAGTACGCCTCGACGCCGCCGTCGGGCACCGCATCGATCAACAGCTCGCCGAACTCGTAGCCGGCCGCCTCGTACACGCCGATCGTCGAGGCGCCGTACACCTCGGTCGCCAGCGCCGCGAGCTGGGCCCCCGCGATCGTGTCGGCCTCGGCCGGGTGGATCGCCCGTTGCTCGAATTCGTGCAGCCCGCCGACGTGATCGCTGTGCGAGTGGGTCGCCACCGCGATCAGGTCGCCGTCGAGTTCGCGCTCGACGAACGGCCGCAGCGGTCGGATCCCCATGCCGGTGTCGACGACCAGGTCGGCGTCGCGCCCCTGCACGTGCCACACATTGCAACGCAGGAACCGGTGGATGTGAGGCTCGGTCACGAGCGAGACACCGTCGCCGACCCGCTCCCGCACCCACCAGACGTCGCTCGTCGGAAGGTCGGCCGTGGAGGTCATGGCCCGACCGTAGACGTCGACGGTGGGGAGCCGCGCTGCCGGACCGTCATCGCGTAACCTGCCGGACCGTGTCGGAGATGGTGCAGTTCGAACCGGCCGACGGGGGATTCCACGGTCGGATCGCCGGGGCGCTGACCCTGGAGAAGATCGCTGAGCTCCAGGCCATGTCGCGCGAGCACTTCGGCTCGTCGCCGCCCGTCTGGGCGGTGATGGACTTCACCGATGCGGTGCCCCTCGACGGGATCGACCCCGACGAGCAGGACCTCCAGGTCGACAATGTCAACCGGGTCGCCCGAAACCTGATGGTGATCCGGCGCGACCGATTCCGTCTCGCCGTCGTCGGCTCGAAGCGCGACTTCGACGAGATCCTCGCCCTGCTGGCCGAAGCACGGTCCAGCGTGAGCCAGACGCTGCCCGACCGCCACCTCGAGATCCAACGGTTCGACGAACCCGACCTCGCGCTGGCGTGGGCACGCGACGAGGACTGACCGGTCTCGACCCGCCGACGGTTCATTAGGCTCGGGTCGCCCCCGTAGCCAAGTTGGTCACGGCAGCGGACTTTTAATCCGAAGATCGTGGGTTCGAGTCCCACCGGGGGCACGTCATGCTCCGCCGTCGGGCGGATCGTCCACCGGCGCCGACTTCTCGGCGCGGATCTTGTCGATCAGGGTCTGCATGTGCCGGGACTCGTAGACACCGGTCGCCCGGCCGGCGGCGATCACCTCGCGCCAGTGGTCGGGGTCGTCGACGACAGCGGATCCCTCGCCCGGGACGGCGACGCGGACCGTGCCGGTCTGGGAGTCGGTGAGCAGGATCATGGATTCCTCCGGAAGGACGGACCCGACCGTGCGGGTGTGGTCGGGTCGGGTCGTACGTTCGAAGTCGAGGACTTCGGCAGGGATGTCGTCGCCGGCGAAGTACCGCCAGTGCCATCGCTCGGACTGCAGCTCGGCGGAGAACCCGAAGCGGTGGGCGTTGTCGATCAACCAGTCGCGGGTGCCGAGGTCGATGCCGCGGACCCATCGCTTCACCCCCTCCTCGCCGGTGTCGACCGCCAGGCCGAGGCCGTGGTTCGAGCGACCGGGCACCGCCGCTGCCGCCTTCCCCCAGTTCTTCGACCACCACTGGCCTCGCCATTTCCGGCGACGGGGGGCCCAGCCGCGATGCGGGGTGTAGCGCTCGAGGAAGATCCGCTGCTGGTCGGCGTAGGGCCGATACGACGAGTTCGGGTACTGGGTTCGCAGGACGTGCCCGTCGAGGCGCGCCGCCGCGGTGAGGGCGGCCCAGCTCCGGGCGGCGGGCCGGACGAGGCGAACGTCGGCCCCACCGTTGTGCTTCTCGAGCAGCACGAGATCCGCCGCCGGGAGGCGCCCGTTCATGGCGCGGTTGAGCCCGGACGGGTACGTCACCGGTCTGATCGGGAGACGGCGCACCATCTCGGGCAACCCTTCGTCCTGCAGCGTGGGAGCGCTCGGATCGTCCGCCGACGACCGCGCCGACGACAGTACTCGCTGCCCGGCCACGGCGTTTCGGCATCGGGTCCGGGTGCTCGCTGACGCTTGCGTGACCGAATCGGGCGCAAGCTGCGCCCTACGATCGTCGACGTGAACCCGCGTTCGATCATCGCCGTGCTCGTCACGCTCATCCTGATCCTCACCGCCGCCCTCCTCGTCGTGACCTGGGGCGGCGACGACGACGATGCAGCCGACACCGCGACCGACACGACCACCACAACGCTCGACACGACCACGACCACCACGGTCGCCACCACGACCACGACGGTGGCCACGACGACGACCACGATCCCGGTCGAGTGCGGTGGCGAGGACGACACGGCGACCGACACCGACGACACGACCGACTCCACGACCACGACGGACTCCTCGACGACGACCACCACCACCGAGGCGCCGGCCGACGCTGAGGACGACGACACCGCGACGACCACCACGGTCGTCCCGACGATCGGCCCGAACGACTCGGTGTCCACCATCGGGCTCGGCGAGGTCGACTTCGGCATGACCATCCGCCAGGCGGAGGCCGCCGCGGGCACCCGCATGATCCCGTGCGGCCCGGTCGGCGAGTGCTACCGCGTGATCCCCGCCGAGGCGCCCGAAGGCATCAGCTTCCTCGTGACGGCCAGCACGATCGAGCGGGTCGACATCGTCGCCGGGCCGATCACCACCCGCTCCGGGGTCGGCATCGGCTCGACCCAGGAGCGCATCGTCGAGCTCTTCGGTGACCAGATCGAGACCTCGATCAACGACGACTCCAGCGTCGATCTGATCTTCGTTCCCCAGGACGAACTCGACGCCGAGTTCCGGGTGATCTTCACCATCCGCGACGGCGTCGTCGAGACCTACCGGTCCGGCCGGGTGCCGCAGGTGACCGACGCCGACCCCTGCGCCGGCCTCTAAGGCTGCCGGTTTCAGCGCCCGAACGGACCGTTTCTGGGTCGTTCGCCTCATTCGCAGAGTTTTCGAAGAAATCGCGCGACTCGCGTCGATCTCGTGCGTTGTATGAGCAACGCCGCAGGACACAGGCCCCCGGGCCAGCGGCCGCTCCTCCCGGAGCGAGACAATTCCAATCGGACTGGACTCCCGATCGGCACGTAGAAATCAGAACGGACCGCCTCCACCGGGGCGGTCCGTTCTGGATTTCTGGTGCGGTGCGCACGACCGCTCTCACCCTCCTCTTCGCGGCCACCGTCGTCGCCGGCGCGTGCAGCGTCGACGACGGGTCGGGCTCCGACGCCCGGTCCACCACCACCAGTGCCGCCCCCACCGACACGGCCGAGA
>JBCCWI010000014.1:0-60795 GCA_039193795.1 Actinomycetota bacterium
GCGCTTGCGGTTGCCTCTGCAGAGCTCGTCGGTGACCGCCTCGCGTTCCTCGTCGCTGTACACCCGGTAGATCTCATCGCCGACCTTGGTCGTGTAGAGGGGCGGCTGGGCGGCGTAGACGTTGCCGGCCTCGAGCATCGGCCGCATGTACTCGTGGATCAGCGTGAGCAGCAGGCATCGGATGTGGCTGCCGTCGACGTCGGCGTCGCACAGGATCACGATGCGGCCGTAGCGAGCGTCCTCGAGCGTGAAGTCGCGGCCCGCGCCGGCGCCGACGGAGGTGAACAGGGCCTGGGCCTCGGCGTTGTCGAGCACCTGCTTCTGGCTGGACTTGGCGGCGTTGACGACCTTGCCCCGCAACGGCAGGATCGCCATCGTCTCGGAGTCGCGCCCACGCTTGGCCGGACCGGCGGCCGAGTCACCCTCGACGAGGATGATCTCGCTGTCCGGGCCGTGGACCCGGCAGTCCGCCAGTTTCTGGGGCATGCCGGTCGACCCGAGGCGGGCCGCCTTGCGTTTGTTCTCGAGCACCTGCTTGGAGGCGACCCGGTTCTGGATCGCGGCGGCGAGCTTGTCGGCGATCGCCTTCACGTGGCTGCGGGGCCCGCCGCCGGGCTCGAACCACTCCTTGAGCTGCTCGTACACCAGCCGGCTCACGATGCTCTCGATCGCCGGCGTGCCGAGCTCCTGTTTGGTCTGACCTCGGAACTGGGGCTCGGGGAAGGTGACCTTGATGGCGGCGACGAGCCCTTCCTGGACGTCGTCCTTCACCGCCTTGTGCTTGTCCTCCTTCTTGAGCTTGGCCAGCTTGCGGCTGTCCTTGAGGACCACGTTGTTGACCACGCGGGTGAGCGCCTTGTCGAACCCCGCCTGGTGGGTGCCGCCCTGGCTGGTGGGGATCGTGTTGACGAACGAGGCGATCCGGGTGTCGTAGCCGCTCGTCCAGCGCAGGGCGACGTCGACGCGGCATTCCCGCTCGACATCGGTCATCTTGCCGTCGACCGGGACCTTCTCGGTGAAGGTGTCGATGCCGCTGCAGGCGATGATCTGGTTGACGGCGGTGCCGGTCGAGAGATGCTCGACGAGGTCGGCCAGGCCACCGCGACTCACGAACTCGAACGGCGCCGAGAGACGCGAGCCTTCACCGGCGCCGGCGGCGGTGCGCTTGTCGGTGACGGTGACCTTCATGCCGGGCACGAGGAAGCAGGCCTGGGTGGCGCGGGTGCCGATCTCGTCGACGTCGATCACCGCATCGGGGTCGAAGATGTCGAAGTCGGGCCAGAAGCGGACCCGGGTGCCGGTCTTGTTCTTGGAGATGCGCTTGGCCTTGACCAGCCCATGCCCCTTCTTGAATCTGCCGGTGCCGGCGGCCCCACCGGCGAACTGACCGGCGATCCGCTCGTTGAACCCGAGGACGTGGGTGTGGCCGTCGCGGTCGACTTCGGCGACGAGCTTGGCGGCGAGCGCGTTGACGACGGATGCGCCGACCCCGTGCAGACCGCCCGACGAGGAGTAGGCGCCGCCGCCGAACTTGCCGCCGGCGTGGAGTTCGGTGAACACCACCTCGAGGGCCGAGACCTTCTTGCGGGCGTGCATGTCGATAGGGATGCCCCGCCCGTTGTCGGCGACCTCGATCGACTTGTCGCGATGCAGCGTGACGTCGACCTTGGTGGCGAACCCGGCCGACGCCTCGTCGACCGCGTTGTCGATCAACTCCCACACGAGGTGCATGAGGCCGTCGGAGCCAGTGCCGCCGATGTACATGCCCGGGCGTTTGCGGACGGCTTCGAGCCCCTCCAACGTCTGGATGGCATCGGCGTCGTATCCCGAGGAGGCGGGTTTCTTCGCAGGCATCAGGGCGAAGGTAGCGGCCCGGTATGACGCGGCGGTGGCACCCGGGGGGCTCCGGGTGTGATCGACGCTCCGGGGATCAGTCGCCGGCACCCGGCTGGGGCACGAAGCGCAGGTACGGCAGCGGCGCGGTGAAGTCGCCGTGCTTGGCCCGGGCGTCGTCGTCGGACACCGAGGGGACGACGATCACGTCGTCGCCGTGTTCCCAGTTGGCGGGGGTGGCGACCTGCTCGGCCGCGGTCAGCTGGATCGAGTCGAGCAGGCGGAGGATCTCGTGGAAGTTGCGGCCGGTCGTCATCGGGTAGGTGAGCTGCGCCTTGATCGTCTTGTCGGGGCCGATGATGAAGACGGTGCGGGCGGTCGCGTTGTCGGCTGCGGTGCGCCCGGCGGCGGCATCACCGGCGTCGGCCGGGAGCATGTCGTAGGCCTTCACGATCTCGAGGGTCGGGTCGCCGATCAGCGGGTAGGCGACCTCGTGGCCGGTCGCTGCCGCGATGTCGGCTTTCCAGCCGGCGTGGTCGTCGACCCCGTCGACGCTGATGCCGATGATCTTGCAGCCGCGTGCGGCGAAGTCGTCCTGCATCCCGGCGACGGTGCCGAGCTCGGTCGTGCAGACCGGCGTGAAGTCCTTCGGGTGGCTGAACAGCAGTGCCCATCCGTCGCCGATCCAGTCGTGGAAGGAGATCTCGCCGGCGGTCGTCTGCGCGGTGAAGTCGGGTGCGGTGTCGTTGAGTCGAAGTGCCATCACCGGACTCTAGGCATACTTTTCCCCCAAATTGTATGCCATCGGTCACGTGCGGCACCGAGGTTGTCGCCGTGCTCGACGAACCCGACGCCCACCTCGACCCCGCGGTCGCGGCCGCCTACGACGCGTCCCACGCCGACGCGAACGGGCGGGCGGTGGTGGCCCAGACGGTCGACCGGTTGGTCGAGCTGGCGGATGGCGGCCCGGCGGTGGAGTTCGCGATCGGCACCGGCCGCATCGCCGTCCCGCTGAGCGAACGTGGTGTTCCGGTCACCGGCATGGACCTCTCCGAGCCGATGCTCGACCAGCTCCGGGCGAAGCCGGAGGCGGAGCGGATCCGGGCCGTCCACGGCGACATGACCACCACCCACCTCGGCGACGACGCCACGCTCGTGTACCTCGTGTTCAACACGATCATGAACCTCCGCACCCAGGACGCCCAGATCGCCTGCTTCGCCAACGCCGCCCGCCACCTGCGGGCGGGAGGGCGCTTCGTCGTCGAGACGATGGTGCCGGAGCTCCGGGCGCTCCCGCCGGGCGAGACGATCAAACCGTTCGACGTCTCACCGAACCACCTCGGCTTCGACGAGTACGTCGACCCGGTCGGGCTCAGCGCTCCCCGATCGGGTCGAAGGAGTCGGCGCGCAACAGCGACGAGGCGGTCGCGACGTCGACCGGCCGTCCGAACAGGTAGCCCTGGCAGACGTCGGCGCCGAGCGTACGCAGCGCGTCGAGCTGGACCGGACTCTCCACGCCCTCGGCGGTGACCCGAAGGCCGAGGGCGTGCCCGAGATCGATGACCGACGCGACGATCGCCGGGTCGGCGACCTCAGCCCCCTCGGTCCCGCTGACGAACACCCGGTCGATCTTGAGCGCGTCGACCGGGAGCTCACGGAGGTACCGCAGCGACGAGTAGCCGGTACCGAAGTCGTCGATGGCGAGATGCACCCCGAGTTCGCGCAGCTGGGTGAGGCGCCGGCCGATCTCGGTCGCGTCCTCGAGGAGCACGCTCTCGGTGATCTCGAGCACGATCGACGACGGCTCGGTGCCGTGGACGACCAACGCCTGCTCGACGAACGACGAGAAGTCCTCGTTGGCCAACTCGCGACCCGAGACGTTGACGCTTACGGTCACGTCGGGCGCCACCCGCCGCCACTCGACGACCTGACGGGCCGCCTCGCTCAGCATGAAGCGGCCGAGGGCACCGATCAGTCCCAACTCCTCGGCCAGGTCGACGAAGGCGGCCGGGCCGACCAACCCGTGTCCGGGTCGGTTCCAGCGGGCCAGCGCCTCGAAGCCGATGATGTCGAGGGTCGTGGTGTCGACGAGCGGCTGATAGTGGGCCTCGAACTCCCCGCGTTCGAGCGCCTGGCGCAGGGCGTTCTCGGTCGCCTGCCGATCCTCGCTCCACGCCCGCATCTCCTCGTCGAAGAGTTCGTATCCGCCCCGGCCGTCCTCTTTCGCGCGATACATCGCCAGGTCGGCGTGGCGCAGCAACTCGTCGATCGTCGAGGTGGCGTCGCCTTCGGCGATTCCGATGCTCGCACCCATCGGCACCGACACACCGTCGAGCTCGACCGGCGAGGCCAGAGCCGCGTGCAGCCGTTCGGCCGTCTCGTGCAGACGAGCGAGGTCGGCGGCGTCCTCGATCAGCACGACGAACTCGTCGCCGGCGAAGCGGGCGACGGTGTCGCCGGCCCTCACCCCGCTCGTCAGCACTTCGGCGGCGTGGAGGAGCACCTGATCGCCGGCGTCGTGCCCGAACGAGTCGTTGACGACCTTGAACCGGTCGAGATCGATGAACAGGACGGCGATCCGGGTGCCTTCGAAACGGGCCCGGTGCAGGGCCCAGCGGACCTTGTCGGTGAAGTAGGCCCGGTTCGGCAGACCGGTGAGGGGATCGTGCGTCGCCTGGTGCGCCAGCTCGTCGGCGGCCCGCTGCCGGTCGATGGCGAGTGCGCCGAGGCTGCCGGCGAAGGCGAGGATCGCATCGAAGTCGGCCGGGACGTCGGTGTCGGGACCCACGGTCCATTCGAGCTCACCCACCTCGGCCTTGGTGCCCCGGGCGTGCATGGAGATCGCACCGGCCCGCCCGTCGTCGGCGGGGAGCGCGCTCGGTCGGAAGCGCAACTCGATGCCGTCGAGGTACTGCGCAGTCCGCTCGACGATGCGTTCGAACACCTCGTCCTGGGAACGGTCGGTGGCGACCAGTTCGAGGACCTCGGTCTGGATCTGGGACAGTTCCTCGGCTCGGGCCTGGTCGGCGCGGGCCTCGAGGTAGCGCTGCTGTTCGTGGGCGAGCGCCTCGCTGGCCTCGGCGTAGTTGCCGGTCAGCATGCGTCGCATCGACCACAGCAGGAGGCCGAACAGCACCACGACGAGCCCCACGACCAGTTGCTCGGTGCGCCGCGCCGAGCTCAGTCCGTCCTCGAGGTCGTGCAGCAGGTCGAAGTTGGTCGCCTCGGTCTCGTCGAAGATCCGCCCGACGGTCAGCACCATCTCGTCGAGGAGTGCCGTCAGCCGCTCGTCGACCTCGCCTCCCGGCATGGGCGGGCCGGCGTCGACGATCCCGCGCACCTCGTCGATGTCGGCGGAGAGGTTCGCCAGCTGGGCGGCCAGCCGGGGGTTGGTCTCGCTCTCGTCCATCGCGACGCGACGCTGCCGCTCGACCAGCCCGAACGACAGTTCGAGATCCTCGGGGGCGAGCTGACCGTCGCGCCAGCGTTCGACCTCGAGCGCGAACACGACGACCTGGCGTTCGAGGCTGACGCGGTCACCGCTGACCGTCTGCAGGTAGTTCGACAGCGACGCCGTCTGCTCGCCGACGTCGCGGCTCGACTGGAAGCTGATCGCCGCGATCAGGGCGACGAGGCCGAGCAGCACGGCGAGCAGGCCGTACTGCATCCGCGACAACCGAAGGCGTTCGATGGCCTCATCGACCCCGAACGACGACGGATCGGCCGCGGCCGGTTCGCTCATCCCGCATCCACGCGCACCAGGCTCCAGATCCACTCGTTCGTGTTCTGGGCGAGGTCGCCGTCGGTCTCGGTGAAGATGACGCGGATCGGCCCACCGTCGGCGATCGCCAGCGGTTCGCCGGCCTGGCGGGTCGCCAGCAGCGCACCGTCCTCGGCCAGCTCCGCGAGGGTGAAGTCGACCTGGTAATCGTCGAGCGCCGTCCAGATCAGCGGGACGTCTTCGCCGATTCCGGCCGCGCGCAGGACCGTCTCGAGCGGAACGCCGGTGAACGCGATCTCCTCGCTGATGAACGGTTCGAAGATGGTGACGTCGACGGTGCCGAGGCTCTCGATCCCGGCGAGATCGGCCTGGACCTCGTCGCCGACGTTGGGCTGGCCGACCGCGCCCGAGATCGTGAGCACGACCTCTGCGGTCGGCACGGGCAACGGCCCGACTTCGCGGGCGACACCGGCGGGTTCGGCGTCACCACCGCAGGCGCTGGCGATGATCGCGATGACAACGACGGCGATGGCCGATCGAATCCTCATGGTCGACTCCTTCCCACGTGCCCGTGCGGGCGCGGGGTCAGCTTCGACCGGTCGCGAGCCGTTATGAGTGTGCCGGTGGGCTCAGCCCGGGGCGCCGACGACGATGGTCGCGGACCCGTCGACACCGTGCATCGCGCACAGGCCGTTCCAGGCCTGGAGGATGGACTGGGCGTCGGTCACGCCGGTGACCTGACCCTCGGCGTCGATGTTGACGTTGGCCCCGTGGATGGCGAACCAGACGTCGGTCTCACCCTCGTTCGTCTCGGGCACCGTCAGGGTGTGGACCGAGTGGGCGGGTTCGTACAGATACGACCCCGTGGTGTTGATGTACTCGGGGTACTCCGCATAGCCCCAGGAGCCCGCGAGCGTGAGGGCGTACACCGGGCCGGTGTGGTAGTGGGTCTGCACCACATACCCCGGCGGGAACCGGTTGCGCAGGATCCAAAGCCCCTGGTTGAGGTCGACGTGGAGGAGCTTGATACCGAGCTCGCCCGCGTAGACCCAGGGCGTGTCGGCGTCGCCGAGATGCAGGGCCTCGGTGAGGCCGTGCATCGGGACCATCGGCTGCGGCGCGGTCTCGGTCATCGACGGCAGCTCCCTCAGCCCTGCGGCTTGGGCTCTTTCGGCAGGCCGAGGACCATCTCGCCGAGGATGTTGCGTTGGACCTGGCTCGTCCCGGCGTAGATCGTGCCGGCCCGGGCGTTGTAGAAGGCGCCGAGCCAGGATCCGGCGTCGTTGGGGGCACCCGGCGCGTCGGAGTGGAAGGCCTTCTTCGCCGTGGGCTCGGCGACCATCGACTCGGCGCCGAGGACGTCGAGCGAGAGCTCGGTGAGGCGCTTGTGGTACTCGGACCAGTAGAGCTTGAACGCGGACTCGGCGGGGCCGGGCTGGGCGCCCCCGAGGAAGCGGGTGAGCGTTCCCATGCCGAGGTAGCGCATGATCTCGACCTCGATGTAGGTCGAGGCCAGGCGGTCGCGTAGCACCGGGTCGGCGTTGGCCCCGGTCTCCTTGGCCTTCTCGGCCAGCTTCTCCCACTCGGCCTTGAACATGATCGGCTGGGTGGCTGCGGCCTCGCCGCGCTCGTAGCCGAGGAGGGTCATCGCGACGGCCCAGCCGGCGTTGACCTCACCGATCACGTTGTCCTTGTGGGTGCGGGCGTCGGTGAAGAACGTCTCGTTGAACTCGTCGTCGCCGCTGATCATCGTGATCGGGCGGACCTCCACCCCGGGCTGGTCCATCGGGCACAGCAGGAAGGAGATGCCGCGGTGTTTGGGGGCGTCGGGGTCGGTGCGACACAGCACGAAGATCCAGTTGGCGTACTGGCCTGCGGAGGTCCAGATCTTCTGGCCGTTGATCACCCACTCGTCGCCGTCGAGGACCGCCTTGCAACCGAGGCCACCGAGGTCGGATCCGGCGTCGGGCTCGGAGTAGCCCTGGCACCAGACGTCCTCACCGCTGATGATTCGGGGCAGGAAGTGCTGCTTCTGCTCCTCGGTGCCCCAGTGCAGGATCGTGTTGCCGACCATCTGGATCGAGAACGCGTCGTTGCCGGCACCGGTCGGGGCACCCGCCCGCTCGAACTCCTCGGCGAGGATCACCTGCTCCAGCTCCGACATCCCGCCACCGCCGTACTCGGTCGGCCACGAGGGGGCGAGCAGGCCGTTGGCGGCGAGCTTCTGGCGCCAATCGGCGGTCCACTCGAACGCCTCCTCCACCGACATCGCGCCGTAGCCGGCCCAGCCGGTGGGAAGGTTGGAATCGAGGAACTCCTTGATGCGGCTGCGGAACGCCTCGGCTTCTTCGGTGTAGGTCGGATCCATGGGTCCTGAAGTTACCGGGCCGTAGGCTCAGCGGCCATGTCAGACCCGCACCCCGCTCGTGACCGGTACGTCGATCTGCTGATGGGGTGTCTCACCCGTGAACGCTTCCTCGACGAGGAGGAGGTCGATCCGGCGATCCGCGCAGAGGGGCGGGACTGGCCCCGCACGGCGGAGACGATGGTGGGCGGCGCGCGCCTCGCCAACGTCCGCCACGCGGTCGAGACCGTGCTGGCCGACGAGGTTCCCGGCGATCTGATCGAGACCGGCGTGTGGCGCGGCGGGGTCACGATCCTGATGCGCGGCATCCTCGAAGCCTGGGGCGACCCGGACCGTCGGGTGTGGGTCGCCGACTCCTTCGAAGGCCTGCCGGCACCCGACGTCGAGACGTACCCGGCCGACGAGGGTCACGACCTGTCCGGCGTCCCGACGCTGATGGTCGGCGCCGACATCGTGCGGGCGAACTTCGAGCGCTACGACCTGCTCGACGATCGGGTCCGGTTCCTCGAGGGGTGGTTCGCCGACACCCTTCCCACCGCGCCGATCGATCAGCTGGCGGTGCTGCGGCTCGACGGCGACCTCTACGAGTCGACGATGGACGCGCTGCGTCCGCTGTACGACAGGGTCTCCCCCGGCGGCTTCGTGATCGTCGACGACTACGGCGCGTGGGAACCCTGTCGCCAGGCGGTCGACGAGTTCCGCGCCGAACGCGGGATCACCGACGAGATCATCGAGGTCGACTGGACCGGGGTCTACTGGCGCAAGTCCTGAGCGGTCCGCCGACGGGATGCCACGACCGCATGCTGGCGACCGGCAACCGGCTCGGGGCGACGCGCGAGGCGACGCATCTGCACCGTGCATGGGAACAGCCGGGCGACGGCGAACTACGGTCGCAGGCCATGTCCGACGAACTCGTCCTGCGTGCCGATGCCGACGGTGTCGCGACCCTGACGCTCAATCGGCCCGACAAGCTCAACGCGCTGAACCCTGCGGTCTTCATCGAGCTCCGGGCGCATCTCGACGCGATCGCCGAGGACGACACCGTCCGGTGCATGGTGCTCCAGGGTGCCGGTCGGTCGTTCTGTGCCGGGCACGATCTCGATGCGATCGCCGACCACACCCCGGCACCCTCGAAGCACTTCGAACCCGAGACCGTCGACGCGCTCGATGCGCTGCCCAAACCGACGATCGGCAGGATCCACGGCCACTGCTACACCGGTGGGCTCGAACTGGCGCTCGGGTGCGACCTCCTCATCGCCGGGGAGTCGGCCCGGCTGGGCGACACGCACGGCCAATGGGGACTGGTTCCGATCTGGGGGATGTCGGTGCGCCTGCCCGAGCGGGTCGGCCTGTCGACGGCGAAGGAGCTCATGTTCACCTCCCGCCGCATCGATGCGATCGACGCCGCCCGAATCGGACTCGTCGACCGGGTCGTACCCGACGACGACCTGGACGCGACCGTCGACGCGCTGGCCGCGGAGATCGCCGCCAACTCCGCCGGCACCAACCGGATCGTGAAAGCGCTGTTGGCCGACCGGAGCGAGCGGACGAGGGACGAGGCGCTCCTGCACGAACGCGAGATGCCCCACGGACGGCCCCACGACATGGCCGAACGCATGCGCGCCGGCGGCCGAGGAGGATCATGACCACCGACCGGGTCACGCTGGAGGTCGACGGGTCGATCGCCACGATCACGAACCGCAACGTCGACAAGCACAACGCCTTCGACGACGAGATGGACGCGCAACTGTTCGCCATCCTCGACGAGCTCGCCGGTCGATCCGACGTCCGTGCGATCGTCTGGCGCGGTGAGGGCGCGAGCTGGTCGTCGGGCCGCGACGTGTCGGCGATCGGTACCAACGTGACCGAGATGACTCACCACGAGCTGATGAGCCGCGGCCACCGCGGCATCCAACGCATCTGGGACATCGACGCGCCCATCATCGTCGCGATCCAGGGCTGGGCGATCGGCGGATCGTTCCAGCGGGCGCTGCTGTGCGACGTTCGGGTCGCCGCCGACGACGCCCGCTTCATGCTCCCCGAACTCGGCCACGGCGTCATCCCCGACACCGGCGGCATGGGGGTGCTCTACGAGATGTGTGGCCACGGGCTCGTGAGCGACATGGTGCTCACCGGCCGCCGACTGTCGGCCGAGGAGGCGCTGGCACACGGCATCGTCAGCCGGGTCGTACCTCGCGACGAACTCGACGCGACGGCACGAGAAATGGCCGAGAAGGTCGCCGCTGCTCCCCCGCTCACGGTGAAGATGGCCCGCACCGTCATCGCCCATCTGAGCCGGCCGCAGATCCGAACGTCGATGGACGACGAGCTGATCTACCAGACGTTCCTGAAGCACGGAGACCAGGCGTGAGCGACCTCCCCGGACTCCCCGCACCGCCCCCCGTCGGCGAGCGGGCGCTGCCCGCCGGCACCTTCGAGGGCACCGCGGTGCTGGTCACCGGTGGCGGCACCGGCCTCGGCAAGGCGATCGCGAGCGAGTTCGCCCGGCTCGGCGCCGACATCGTCATCGCCTCTCGAGCGCCCGAACACCTCGATGCCGGGGCCGAGGCGATCACCGCACTCGGCGCCCGGGTCGTCACCGTCGAGTGCGACATCCGGGACGCAGACTCGATCGCCGCGGCGTTCGACGAGGCCGAGCAGGCGTTCGGCCTGCCCGGCGTGCTCGTCAACAATGCGGCCGCGAACTTCCCGGTCCCGGCCGAAGACATGTCGCCCAACGCGTGGCGCACCGTCGTCGACATCACGTTGAACGGCACCTTCTTCGTCGCCCGGGAGTTCGGCCGCCGCCATCTCGCGGCCGAGACCCCGGGGTCGATCATCAATGTCGGCGCGTCCTACGCCTGGACCGGCGGTCCCGGGTTCGCCCACTCCGCCGCGGCCAAGGCGGGGGTGAAGAACATGGTGGAGACGCTGGCGGTCGAGTGGGGCCCCTACGGGATCCAGGTCAACGGGCTGGTCCCCGGACTGATGCCGCACGAGGACATGACCGCCGACATCCAGGGCAACCTCGCCCGGACCCACGACAAGGACGCCTGCCAGCCCGCCCTCCGGGTCGGTCAGCGCCACGAGCTCGGGTGGGCGGCCACGTTCCTCGCCTCGCCCTACGCCCGCTTCATCTCCGGCCACACCCTCGTGGTCGACGGCGCCAACTGGCAGCGCCGAACCCTCACCAACACCGACGTGGTGTCGGTCCGCGACCAGATGGGCAAGGGTCCGTTCGAGCCGTGACCGACCCGTGGCGTCGCCTCCGGTCGCTCGTCGAGGCGTTCGCCGAAGACGACGAGACGTTCGAGCACCTGGTCGACCAGGCGACGCTGTGGCTGTCGTGGTCGGTCCTGCACGCCGATCCCACGCGCCCTGCGTTCCATCGTCACAACGACCTGATCAGTCAGTGGGGCGGCCCCAACGCCGACAACGTGTACCGCCACGCCCGGATCGACGCCGGCCGCCGCTATCGGGTGCGTGGCCAGATGCACGGCTGTGAGGAGTTCGTCCTCGCCCTCCGCGCCGGCTTCATGCACAACGAGACGTGGGGCACCCTCGCCACCGTCACCGCGAGCGAGCTCGGCATCGGGCCCGGTGACGAGATCGACGTCGTGCTCGGCGACGGTGGGGTCGAGATCCCCGACGGGGCGATCACGGCGTCGATCCGGGAGTACTACTTCGACTGGACCCCCGAGGAACCGGCGACGTTCACGATCGAATGTCTCGATCCGACGCCGATCGATCTCGCTCCCGTCGGCGAGCGGCTCGACCGGGCGATCGACCAGATCAGCGACTCGCTGCGGTACTGGGTCGAGTACATGGAGGCCAACCGGGCCAACCGGGTCGACAACGCCTTCGCCACCACCACGGTCGCACTGCCGACGAAGGGGCTCGCGGCGGCCCGCTACGAGTTCTGCTTCTGGGACCTGCAGCCCGACGAGGCCCTGATCATCGAGACGGACGTGCCTGCAGCGCGGTACTGGGCCGCCCAGCTCTACATGATGCGGACCTTCGAACCGGTCGACCCGTACGGCGCGATCACCAGCCGGAACCACACCCAGACCACGGCGTCGAGTGACGGACGGGTGCGGTTCGTGCTGGCCGCCACCGACCCCGGCGTACCCAACTGGCTCGACACGACCGGGCGGCGAACCGGGCTGTGCACGATCCGCTGGTTCTGGCCGACCGACGACACACGGCCGGCGATGGACGTCCGCCTCGTCACGCTCGACGAGATCGGCGGTGCGCTGCCCCCCGACACATCGTCGGTCAGCGCCGACGAACGGTCGGCCGAACTCGCGAGCCGCCGAGCGCACCTGCGATGGCGCTTCCGCACGTGACCCCGCTCGAGATCATCCGGGACGGGCTCGAGCACGACGCCGCACTCTCCGAGGCGGGCAGGGCCTTCACCGACCGGTTCCTCGGACGCCTCGTCGAGGGCGCCGCCGCGATCGACGCCGCGTTCGAGGCGGACCCGACCCTGACCGACGAGCGGATCGTCGCACCGATCTTCGTGATCGGTCCTCCCCGCACCGGCACGACGGCGTTGCATCGACTGCTCGGCTCCCATCGGCGCCATCGGGTGCCGCAGGGGTGGGAGTTCCTGTACCCGACCCGGCCCGACGATCCCGACGTGATCGCCGCCGCCGCCGAGGAGTTGGGCTGGCCCCAGGAACGCGAGACGGCGATCCGCTCGATCCACACCTACGACGCCCGGATGCCCAAGGAGTGCCTGTCGGCGATGTCGTTCTCGTTCCGGTCCGAGGAGTTCGTCAGTCGCTACCGGCTCCCCACCTATGTGACGTACCTGGCCGGGTGTGACATGCAGCCCGCCTACGACATGCATCGGCGGGTGCTCCAGCTGCTGCAACGCCGATCCCCGACCGAGCGGTGGGTGCTCAAGTCGCCCGTGCACCTCCAGTCGATCCCCGAACTGGTCGCCACCTACCCGGACGCGAGCTTCGTCGTCACCCACCGCGATCCGGTCCGGGTGCTGGGATCGGTGTCGTCGCTGATCGCCACACTGCGTCGCGCGTTCTCCGACACCGTCGATCCGGTCGAGATCGGGCGGTACCACCTGGAGCTCTACGACCACTCGCTCGACCGGCTCGTCGACCACGTCGACGGTGTGCTGCCGACCGACCGCACCGTGCACGTCCGCCACGTCGACCTGCTCCGAGACCCGGTCGGCACGATCGCCACGGTCTACGACCGACTCGACGTCGAGGCCGACGACGGGGTCGCCGAGGGGGCGGCGAACACAGCCGGGGCCGAGCGCGAGGACGGCGCCGGGTCCCACCACTACGACCTGGCCGACTACGGCCTCGACGCCGGCGAGATCGCCGAACGCTTCGTTCGCTACTCGAACCGCTTCCTCGCCGACGGATAGGGTCGCCGCCGTGACGCAGCGACTGACCGACCGGGTGATCGTCGTGACCGGCGCCGGAGCCGGGATCGGGCGGGCGTGTGTCGAGCGCTTCCTCGCCGAGGGAGCGAACGTCGTCGCCGCCGACCGCGACGGCGCGGCACTCGAGACCCTGGCATCGGACGATGTCGAGACGATGACCGTCGACGTCACCGATCCGAGCACCGCGGCGCGGCTCGTCGAACGAGCCGTCGACCGCTTCGGCCGACTCGACGTGATGTTCGCCAACGCCGGCGGCGCCTTCCCGACCCCGTTCGAGGACAGCGACGGCGACTACTACCGCCAGACGCTCGCCCTGAACCTCGACGCCCCGTGGCAGGCCGCCCAGGCGGCGATCCCGGTGTTCCTCGACCAGCGCGGCGGTGTCTTCCTCGCCACGTCGTCGGGCGGCGGGATCAACGCGGTGCGAGGCCTCACGGCCTACGGCGCCGCCAAAGCCGGCGTGCAGTCGCTGGTGAAGGGTCTCGCGCTCGAATACGGCGCCCATGGCATCCGCGCCAACGCCATCGCGCCCGGCCCGATCGAGTCACCCGGCATCCTCGCCTGGCTCGCCACCCGCCCGGGTGGCGTCGACGAGCACGTGAAGGACCATCCGATGCGGCGCATGGGCACACCCGAGGAGATCGCGGCCGCCGCTGCCTTCCTCGCCTCCGACGACGCGTCGTACATCAACGGCGTCACCCTCCCCGTCGACGGCGGCAAGCAGGCGACGCTGTGAGTCGCCCCGCACCGACGGTGATCATCACGGGCGGCTCCCGTGGCATCGGCCTCGGGATCGCCCGTCACCTCGGCGGCCAGGGCACCAACGTCGTCATCACCGGACGACGCCAGGAACGCCTCGACACCGCATCGGCCGAGCTGACCGGACTCGGCATCGAGCACCTGGCGATCGCCGCCGACGTGGCGGACCGCGACGCCAACCTCCGGCTCGTGGACTCGACGCTGGAGTGGTTCGGTCGCCTCGACGGCGTCGTCGCCAACGCCCAGAGCTTCCGACCGGTGCGCCAACTCGCGAGCATCACCGAGGAGGACATGGACCTCCTCTTCGACACCGGCCCGAAGGGCACGTTGTGGCTGATGCAGGCGGCGCTGCCCCAGTTCATCACGCAGGGCCGCGGTCGCATCGTCACGATGGCGACCGGCATGGGCATCACCGGCGCGCCCGGCTACGGGCCGTACTCGGCGAGCAACGAAGCGATCCGTTCGCTGACCCGCACCGCCGCCAGGGAGTGGGGCGGCTACGGCATCACGGTCAACTGTGTGCTTCCCGCCTCGGTGGCCCACCGGGCACCGGCGGAGGGATCCGACCCGGACCGCGAAGCCGCCTTCGCCGCGCTGTACGACGATCACGCCCTGCGCCGCGACGGCGACGCCGAACACGACATCGCCCCGGTCGTGGCCTTCCTGCTCAGCGACGCCAGCCGCTACGTCACCGGCCAGACCATCGGAGCCGACGGCGGAGGCGTCCTGCGGGCCTGAGCTAGCCCTCGATGCGCCGGTGTTCGGCGACCAGCGTGACCGCGATGATCGCCACCGCCGCGACCAGCAGCCACATCCCGGCGAGCGAACCGCCGGCGAGCATGACCACCGCGATCGCCCCCAAGCCGATCAGCCGTTCGAACGCCAGCACTCGGTACGCCCGGTACACGGCGATCGCGATGCCACCGAAGAAGAGCGCCATGCCGAGGACGAACATGATGCGGAACTCCTGGTAGAGCTCGTCGCTCGGGTGGAGCAGGATCTCCTCGGTCGCCGCGGCCGCGGTGATGATGCCGGCGATGATCGGGGCGTGCGCCCAGGTGTAGACGTCGCGGGCGAAACGACCTCGGGCCGACGTGTCGGTCTCTTCGCTGCGGTGCTCGAGCGCCGGGTTCACCCGGTCGAAGTACGCCCACCACAGGAGCCCGGCCAGCGCGCCGGCCGCCAGCATCGTGAGCCACAGCTCGTTGCTGAGACCTCCTTCGCCGAGCTCACCGGACACGGCGATGCCGATCGCCACGACGACCTCACCGAGGGCGATGATCAGGATCAGCCCGTGCCGTTCGGCGAAGTGACCCGACCGGACGATCCACTCGCTGTTGCCGGCCGACACGGTTCCGAGGAAGGTCAGCACGACCATCCCGATCCAGAGCCCGACCCGGGCGGAGCCATCGACGAGACCGCCGGCGACGAGCAAGCCGAGGGACACGACGACCGGGGCGGCCAACCGCATGGCGGACCGGAAGACCTCGGACTCGCGGTCGAGTGCCAGCACCTGCAGCGCGATCGACATGACCATGATCGCGGCGCCCGAGACGGCGAAGACGAAGCCGCCGTCGTCGAACGCGGACCCGACCGACGCCGCCATCGGGATGGTGATCGCCGTCGCGACGAGGAAGACGGCGCGAACCGCCCGCTGGTTGCCCGGGACCGCGTTGGCGGACCACGTGAACCACGACCACGGCAACCAGATGATCCCGAAGAGCAGCGCCGCCTCGGCCCCTCCCGTCCAGGTCGGGTGCTCGACGAGGTGCACCACCAACCGCGAGAAGGCGAACACGAAGGCCAGGTCGTAGAAGAGCTCCACCGGGTCGGCGGTGAAGTCTTCGCTCTGGTCGGGGATCAGCAAGCCGCGCATGGCGCCGAGCCTAGGAGCCGAGATCGACGAACTCTTCGATGCGTCCGATCTGACGGGCGATCGGGGTGCGCTCTACCCTCACGACATGACCGATCGCTACACACTCGTGTCGGCCGACTGCCATGCCGGAGCCGATCTGCATACCTACCGCGACTACCTCGCGTCGAGCTACCACGACGACTTCGACGCGTGGGCGGCCGACTTCGACAATCCCTGGGAGGACCTGACCGACGAGTCGAAGATCCGCAACTGGGACAACGACGTCCGTCAACGCCAGCTCGAAGCCGACGGCCAGGCCGCGGAGATCGTGTTCCCCAACACCATCCCGCCGTTCTTCCCCTCGGGTGCCCTCGTCGCCAGCCCACCCAAGACCGCCGAGGAGCTCGATCTGCGCTGGGCCGGACTGCAGGCCCACAACCGGTGGCTCGTCGAGTGGTGTCAGGACTATCCGGGTCGCCGGGCCGGCCTGGCCCAGATCTTCCCCAACGACGTCGAGGCGTCGGTGGCGGAGGTGCACTGGGCGGCCGAGCACGGGCTGAAGGGCGTGCTGTTCCCCGCCGTCCCGCCCGACGCGGACGTGCCCAAGCTCTGGACCGACGTCTACGACCCGATCTACCGCGCCTGTGAGGAGACGGGGCTGTCGGTCAACCAGCACGGGGGCGGTGGCATCCCCGACTACAGCACGGCGAAGATCAAGAACTTCCTGATGATCATGGAGGTCCCGTTCTTCGCCAACCGCAGCCTGTGGCACATCATCCTGTCCGGCGTCTTCGAACGGTTCCCCGGCCTGCAGTTCGTGATGACCGAGCAGAAGACGGGATGGGTTCCCGACACGCTGAAGAAGATGGACGGCATCTGGTACGCCTTCCGCAACGGCGGTGTCGGTGAGCTCCGGATGGACGGCAACACGCTCGAACGGTCGCCGTCGAGCTACTTCGAGACGAACTGCACGATGGGTGCGAGCTTTCCGTCGAAGGACGAGGCGGCGGCGATCAAGACGCTCGGTGTCGGCAACGTGATGTGGGGCTCGGACTATCCGCATCGCGAGGGCACGTGGCCCGACTCGGTCGCGTCGCTGCGCCACGTCTTCCACGACTGGGATCCGGCCGACCTGCACGAGCTGTTCGGCGGCACCGCGGCGAAGCTGTACGGCCTGGATCTGGAACCGCTGGCCGCCCTCGAACTCGGCCCGACGGTCGACGAGGTCGCGACACCGCTGACCGAGATCCCCGACAACCCGTCGATGGCCTTCGGACGTCGCTTCTGACGCCGTAGCCTGCGGCCTGCAATGCGCGAGCCGATCTCCACCTACTACGGACTGCTCCGACGGATCCACGAGCTGCGTCGACCCTCCCTGTACGTCGAGATCGGCGTCCACGAGGGGCATTCGCTCGCGTTCGTCCAGCCGGGGACTCGCATCGTCGGCGTCGACCCCGAGCCCAAGGTCACCGAACCGCCTCCCGACTGCACGATCGTCGCCCAGACCAGCGACGACTTCTTCGCGGATCCGGTCGCCCTGCGGGGCGAGACGATCGACCTGGCGTTCGCCGACGGTCTCCACCACTGGGAGCAGACCCTGCGCGACGTCGCCAACCTCGAGCGCCACAGCACGCCCGACAGTGTGATCCTGATCCACGACTGCAACCCGATCGACGAGGTGACCGCGGCCCGCGACCGCACCACGGCCGTGTGGACCGGCGACGTCTGGAAGACGATCGTCGCCCTGCGCCGGCACCGCCCGGATCTCTCGGTGGTGGTGGCCGACGTCGGCCCGTCCGGTCTCGCGATCGTCACCGGTCTCGACCCGGGCAACACCGTCCTCACCGACCGCTACGACGAGATCATGGCCGACGTCGACCGACTCGGCTGGCCCGACGTCGAGGCGGCGGATCGGGGCGAACTCCTGGGGCTCGTCCCCGGCGACTGGACCGCTCTGCGCCCGCTGGTCGCCTGAGAATCACTCCCGCCCCCCGATCCCGGATCTTCGTCTAGTGTCCGCTGCGATCGACAGGCGGACATCCAGGGGGATCCAATGCCGCAGACCGTGAAGGGCGTCGTCGCCATGGAGCAGGACGCTCCGGTGACCATCGAGAACATCGTCATCCCCGATCCGGGCCCGGGTGAGGCGGTCGTGGCGATCCAGGCGTGCGGCGTGTGCCACACCGACCTGCACTACCGCGAGGGCGGGATCAACGACGAGTTCCCGTTCCTCCTCGGCCACGAGGCCAGCGGGATCGTCGAATCCGTCGGCGAGGGCGTCACCGATGTCGCCCCGGGCGACTTCGTGGTGCTCAACTGGCGTGCGGTGTGCGGCAACTGCCGGAGCTGTCACAAGGGCAACCCGCACCTGTGCTTCTCGACCTTCAACGCCGAGCAGAAGATGACGCTCGAGGACGGCACCGAACTCTCGCCGGCGCTCGGGATCGGCGCCTTCGCCGAGAAGACGCTGGTCGCCGCCGGCCAGTGCACCAAGGTCGACCCCGACGCCCGTCCCGCCGCGGCCGGCCTGCTCGGCTGTGGCGTCATGGCGGGCATCGGTGCGGCGATCAACACCGGTGGCGTGAGCCGTGGCGACAGTGTCGCCGTGTTCGGGTGCGGCGGCGTCGGCGACGCCGCCATCGCCGGCTCGGTCCTGGCCGGCGCCGCGATCGTCATCGCGGTCGACATCGACGACCAGAAGCTCGAATGGGCGAAGGGCTTCGGTGCGACCCACACGATCAACTCCGCCAACGAGGACCCGGTGGAGCGGATCCGCGAACTGACCGACGGCAACGGGGTCGACGTGGCCATCGAGGCGATCGGCCTGCCCGAGGTCTACAAGCAGTGCTTCGAGGCGCGCGACCTCGCCGGCACCGTCGTGCTCGTCGGCGTCCCGCGCCCCGACATGGAGCTCACGCTGCCGTTCCTCGACGTGTTCGGTCGGGGCGGGGCCCTGAAATCCAGCTGGTACGGCGACTGTCTCCCGAGCCGCGACTTCCCGATGCTCATCGACCTCTACCAGCAGGGACGGCTCGATCTCGACGCGTTCGTGAGCGAGATCATCGCCCTCGGCGACGTCGAGGAGGCGTTCCACAAGATGGAGCGCGGCGAGGTCCTGCGGTCGGTCGTCGAGATCGACTGACGGCCGTGGCCGAGACGATCATCCCCATTTTCCGGGTGAAGAGTGTCGAGGTCAGCGCGGCGTGGTACGCCCGTCTGGGTTTCGAGCTCGTGGGCAGCCACCAGTTCGAGCCCGGCTTCCCCGTGTACGGCTTCCTCCGGCGGGGCGACGTGCAGATCCATCTCTCCGAGCACAAGGGTGACGCACCGAAGAAGTCGCTCGCGTACTTCTGGGTCGATGACGTCGCTCCGATCAGTGCCGAGTTCGGCGAGCCGATCGAGACCCAGCCGTGGGGTCACGAGGTCACGCTGATCGATCCGGACGGCAACCGCATCCGGGCGGCCCAGCCGACCGGATGAGCGACGAGGCCGCGTCGTCATCGCGGTCGAACTCGACGGGCCGTGATCTTCCCCACCGAGTGAGGATTCGACGCTCTCTCAGCGCGTGAAGCTCCGGCCCTGGACGCGGACCCGACGGCCGATCAGATCCTCGAGCATGCCCACGCGGGCCAGGGTCTCGTCGTCGCAGGCGGCGACCGCTCGCTCACCGGTGTCGAGATCGATGATCGCCGCGACTCGGGGACCGGCGACGGTGTAGGTCGCGATCACACCGGCGCCATCGGGATCGTCGTCGAGCGCGGCGACCGTCGTGGCGGCGGTCGCATCCTCGACCAGGTCGACGGGCTCCACCGGGTCGCCCGGTTCGGTCGACCACACGGTCAGCCCGGGCTTGGTCAACAGTCCGGACACGGCGGTCACGAGGCCGCATTCACCGGGCCGAGCCCGCAGCCGCTCGATCATCGCCACCGTGGCCTGCAGCACGAAGTTGTTGAACGGGCCGCCGGCGAACGCCATCCCGCCGGTGATGGTGGCGGGAGCGCTCGCGTCGAGTCCCAGTTCGGCCTGCTGGACCCGCACCGCAGCCGGAAAGCAGGAATAGAGCTCCACGTGCTCGATCTCGGCGAGTGGAGCGCCGAGCGTTGACACCGCGTGCTCCCCGAGGACGCCCATCGCCGGCCACCGGTGCAGGGCGGCGCGACGACTGAGCGACAGCGACTGCGACGACTCGGCGGCGACGAGCGGATGGACCAGCCGGTCGGGGTCGAGATCGACGAGCTCGGCCACCGCCGTGCTGGTGACGAGCAGCGCAGCTGCCTGGTCGACGCCCCACTGGCTGTTGTGCCACTTGTTGTACGGAAAGGCGAGAAGCCGATTGTCGTCACCGGGTTCACGGATCTGCTCGGCGGTCATCGGGGCGGGGAACGCCGCCTTGGGGTTGTGTTGCGCCACCCGATTGAACCCGGCCCAGAGGTCGGCGATGTCGTCGCGGTGTTCGTCGAGCGTCCAACCGTTGGCGGCTCGGCGGGCCGAGTCGATGAGTGCGTACTGCTGCACCGGTGCGACCGCCCCGATGTCGACCTCGGGCCGGGCGACGATCTCGCCCTCCGGCGCGATCAGTGCGTCATCGCCGCCGGCGAACGGAGCGAGCGGCGGCAGGTCGATGCCGGCCCGGCGGGCCAGGTCGTCGCGCCGCTTGGTCTCCCCTCCGACCACGAGCACCGCTCGGGCGTCGCCGGATCGCACCGCACGGAACGCGTGGTTGAGCAGGGTCTGCTGGGGGATCCCGACCTGGTAGGTGATCGCCTCGGCGCCGGCGCGACCGATCGCCGCTGCGACCCGACCCGCCCCGTCGGTGAGCATCGAGAGGCCCTGGGTGGCCAGCACCAGATCGACCAGGTCGGCGATCGCATCACTCCCCGCATCGGCGATCGCGGCCCGGGCCGCCTCGGCCATCAACTCGGCGCAGTCGACGCCGTCCCCTGCCTCGGCGGGCCGACGCTCCGCGGTCGCTACGCCGACGACCGCCACGGGGGCGCGGGCCAGGCGGTCGGACGTGACCATCAGGCGGGGCGGTCGATGTCGAACAGGTCGGTCGCGTGCGAGTACCAGCTCCCGGCATGGCGTCCGATCGCCTTCAGCTCGTGTTGGTCGACCCGCGTGCCGTCGAGCACACGATCGGCGACGTGGATCGCCACGATCTCGCCGATGACGAGGTCGTTGCCGCCCTCGCTCCGACCGACGTGGACGATCTCGACGACCCGACACTCCATCGTCGCCGTCGCTTCGCCCACCCGGGGTGGACGGATCAGTGTGGAGTCGAGCTTGGTCAGTCCGGCGTGCTCGAACTCATCCTGGTCCCGCGGCAGGGTCGCCGCCGTATCGTTCATGGCGACGACGGTCTCGTCGGTGACGATGTTGAGCGTGAACTCGGGGACCTCGCGGACGTTGGCGACCGAGTCCTTGTCGGCACCGCCGGCCACCCCGCCGGAGAACGCGGCGTGCATGGGGTCGTTGCCGATCAGGTTGAAGAACGAGTACGGCGCAAGGTTGGCGACACCGTCGGCGGAGATCGATCCGACCCAGCCGATCGGGCGGGGTACGACCAGACCCGAACACAGCTTGTAGGCGTCGTGGGGGGCGATCTCGTCGATCAGAAAGGTGGTGGAGGGCTCCGACATGACCGTGATTGTGCGTTGCCCGGCGACGACGGTCACAATTCAGGGCATGACAGCGCTGCTCGACGCCGCCCGGGACCTCTTCGACGACCTCGATCGCGAGGCGGCGCTGGCCGAGGACGCCGGCACGCCGATGACCGACCATGCCGTCGCGCTGTGCCGCGAGGCCGGCCTGTACGGAGCGATGATCACCCGCGATGCCGGCGGCGCCGAACTGTCGATCGGCGACAGCCTCGACGTGTTCAAGGAGTTGGCCCGCGCCGACGGATCGACCGGATGGGTCGTCATGGCCTCGTCGAGCGCGGCCGCCTACTTCAGCGCGTGGTGTCCCGACTCGTTCGTGCAGCAGGCGTTCGGTGGGGATCAGGTCCCGCTGGTCGCCGGCCAGTTCGCACCGAACGGCGTGGCCGTCCCCGCCGACGACGCCTATCGGATCACCGGCAGCTACAACTTCGGCTCGGGCATCGAGCACGCCGAGTGGGTCGGCTGTGGGTCGTTCACCCAGCCGACGGACGGTTCGCCCGGCGACTACGTGTTCGCGCTCGTGCCCAAGGACGAGGCGGCGATCACGGGGAACTGGGACGTGCTCGGGCTGCGGGCGACCGCTAGCTACGACTACTCGATCGACTCGACCGTGCCGGCCGACCGCATGTTCAGTTTCGGCGGGCACACCCGCCACCGGGGCGGTCCGATGTACGACCTCGGCGTGCTCTGCCTGACCGAGGTCGGCCACGCCGGTTGGGTGCTCGGTGTGTTGCGTCGCGCGATCGACGAGGCGGCGCTGATCGCCCGCACCAAGCAGCGGATGACCGGCAAGTCGACGCTCGCCGACGATCCCCGCTTCCAGTACGACCTCGCCATGGCGGAGTCGACGCTGCAGTCCGGTGAGTTGTGGATCCGCGACGCGTTCGGTCGAGCGGAACGTTCGGTCCTCGAGGGCGACGGACCCGACCCGGCGGCGGACAGCGATGCGCGCCAGGCGACGACGTTCCTCACCCAGCGGGCGTGCCGGGTCGTGCAGGATCTCTACCTCCACATCGGTACGACGGCGCTGCGCGACGGCCCGTTCCAGCGCTGCTTCCGCGATCTGCATGCGGGCAGTCAGCACGCGATGGTGAGTCCGATGCACACCTACGAGTTCGCCGGGCGCCTGCTCGCCGACCCGGAGGCGTCGGGCTGACTCAGCGTCCGGTCACCTCACGGCACCAGTCCAGCAGCGCCGCCTGTACGGCGGGTTCGGCCGCGTTGCCCGGCAGGGGCTTGGCCCGCCCACGACTGATGTAGGCCCCGTTCACCAGGCCAGCGAGCTGTCCGGCATCGAACACCTTCTGCGCCGCCTTCTCCGGCGACGAGAAGAACAGGTTGCGGATCGGCACGAGCAGCTTCGGCATGGCGTCGCCGGTGGTCATCGGGGTCTTCACGCCCCCCGGCTCGACCGACCGCCAGGTGGTTTCGGGCCGCTCCTTGGCGAGGCCGGCCATCAGCGCCGACAGCGCGAGCTTGCTGTGGGCGTAGGGCCCGGTGAGCTTCTTGAACGACGGCGGATCGGCGAGTTCCTCGAGGCGGAGCCCGCCCGCTTGACCGATGGCCGACGTCGATGTCGAGACCACGGTCGCCCCGTCGAGATGGTCGCCGAGGGCGCGGGCGAAGAGGTAGGGCGCCAGCAGGTTGACCTGGGTGTGCATCTCGATGCCGGTCGATGCCGGTCGCGCCTCACTCAGCAGGACGCCTGCGTTGTTGTAGAAGACATCGATGGGCCCGGCGGCCGCGACGGCCTCGGCGGCCGCGACGACCGCGGCCGGGTCGGAGAGATCGCCGTAGGCGCCGGCGAAGGTCGCCCCGGGATGGTCGCGGCGCAGCGCCTCGAGTTGGGGCGCGGCCGACGCCTCGCTGCGGTTGACGGTGACGACGTTCCAGCCCAGCGCGGCGTGGTGCTTCGCCAGGGCCTCGCCGATCCCGCTGGTGGTGCCGGTGATGACGGCGGTCTTGGATTCACTCATGGGGGTTCTCCGTGTTGCTCGGGTGTCAGACGGTGCCGACCGGGTCGATCGCGCCCATCCGGCCGGCCTGGAAGTCGAGGATCGCTTCCTCGATTTCGGCTTCGGTGTTCATGACGAAGGGTCCGTGGCGCACGATCGGCTCCCCGATCGGCTGGCCGGTCAGGACGAAGGCATCGAGGGCGTGTTCGTCGTCGGCGGCGATCACCATGTCGCCGGAGCGCTGATCGAACACGGCGAATTCCTGCGCGGACGCACGGCGTTCGTCGGGGAGCGCCGCCGTGCCGTGATAGACGTACAGTGCAGCGACGTGGCCCTCCGCCACCGGGAGCCGCTGCGAGGCACCGGCCTCCAGGTGGACTCGCGCGAGCCCGATCGGGGTGTGGGTCTCGGCCGGTCCGTCGACGCCGAAGAACGATCCGGCGATGATCACGGCGTTCCAGCCGTCGCCCGCGACCTGGGCGAGATCCGACGCCGGAAGCGCCTGGTACCTGGGTGCTGTGCGTCGCAGGGCGGCGGGCAGGTTGACCCACAGCTGCAGCCCGTGGCCGAGGCCGCCCTCGGCACGGGCGCGATCGCTCGGCATCTCGCTGTGCACGATGCCGTCTCCTGCGGTCATCCACTGGACGTCGCCCGGGCCGATGATGCCGTGGTTGCCGGCCGAGTCGCGGTGCTCGGCCTCACCGGCCAACACATAGGTGACGGTCTCGAAGCCGCGATGGGGATGTGCCGGGGCGCCGACGGGGTCGCTCCCGGGTGGGTGGTACTGGGGCGCCATCTCGTCGAGCAGGAGAAACGGGTCGAGGTCGAGCCGTGCGGGGCCGGGGAACGGGCGGAACACCTCGAATCCACCGCCTTCGATCTGGCGGTTGGCGGTGATGATCTCGACGACCGACTTGGTGCGGCCGGTGGATGCGGGGGACATCGTCGACTCCTCAGAAACTTGAAGGGTTAAGTAATTGCTTGCACCGTCAAGTTATCCCGATTTGATTGACGCGTCAAGCGATAGCCTGTGGAGCATGACCGAAGCCGAGACCGAGTGGCTGACCGAGCCCGAAGCCGAGGCCTGGCGGGCGTTTCTGGCCGTGGTCAACCGGGTGTTCCCCGAGATCGAGCGCACCCTCCGAGACCACGACCTGCTCGGCGTGCACTACACGGTGCTCGTCGCCCTGTCCGAAGCCCCCGATCGCACGATGCGACTCAGCCAGCTCGCCGACACCGCCAACTGCTCGCTCAGCCGACTGAGCCACCGGATCCGCGCGCTCGTCGAGCGCGGCGAGGTCGCGATCGCCGCGGACCCCGACGACGGTCGCGCCAAGAACGCCACCCTGACCGACGCCGGCCTCACCCGACTGCAGACGGCTGCTCCCGAGCACGTCGCCGACGTTCGCCGGCTCGTCTTCGACCGTCTCTCACCCGCGCAGACGGCGGCTCTCGCCGATGCGTTGTGCACCGTCGCCGACGGCCTCTGCGGCGATCCCCGGCTTCTCAACCCCAACGGCTGAGACGGCCGACCCGACGCGTGCCCGTCGGTCGTCAGGGAGCGACCGACTCCGCGAGCTTCTCGATCACCCGCTGCATCATCTCCCGGGCGACCATCGGGCCGGCGTTCTGGTTCTGGCCGGTGATGAGATCGCCGTCGACCACGACATGGTTGGCGAACACGTCGCGGCGCTTGTGCGTGGTCGACTCGAAGTCGGCGCCCGCCTTGCGGAGCTCGGCCTCGGGGTGTTGGGGCGTGTGGGTGATGCCGAGCTGTTCGACCTGACGGTCGGTGACCGCCGTGAGTCGACGGCCCTCGACGAACGGCGTTCCGTCGGGGTTCTTCGCCTTCAGCAGGCCGAGTGGGCCGTGGCACACGCCACCGATCACGGTCTCGTTCGCGACCGCTGCGCTCACCTGTTCACCGACGACGTCGGAGGTCCCGAGGTCCCATGCGGCGCCCCACCCCCCGGCGAAGAAGACGATGTCGTACTCGGTCATGTCGAGGTCGCCGATGGCGAGTGAGTCCGCACACGCCTCCTGGAGGACGGGGTCGGCGAGGTAGCGGTCGTCCTCGTCGGTGCGCAGCGGTGGGCGGAAGGACTGTGGATCGAAGGGGATGTCGCCGCCGCGCGGAGAGGCGACGTCGACCGTCATGCCGGCGTCGAGGAAGGCGTAGTAGGGCACGGTGAGTTCCGAGCCGAAGACGCCGGTGGGCTTGCCCGGTTTGAGCGTGCCGTGGTTGGTCGCGACGACCAGCGCCCGGCGCCCGGCGACGGCGGAGAGGTCGACATCGGTGACGTCGTCGTCGGGGTGCATACCGGCTCGTTGCAGCGCCTTGCGCAGTCGGAGGGCGGGGCGGGGTGGCCGCTTCCGCTTCGGCGTCGCCCGTTCGGGTCGCACCTCGTAGGGCCAGGGCCGGTTGCGCTCGCGCACCCGTGTCGTTCGGGTGTCGCTCAGCCGATGTTGCAGCGCGGCGAGCAGATCGGCATGGGCCGGATCGATTGCGAGGTTGACGGCTTCGATCGGGTCGGCGTCGAGGTCGTACAGCTCCCACTGATCCGGAATCGGCTCGGTGCGGTAGGCGGGCCCGCCCGGTCCGCGGATCGACAGATGGCGCACGTGGGGATCGGTCCAGGTGGCGGGATCGTCGAACGTCCGGACGATCTTGTAGAGCGTTCCGTCGTGCTCGACGACCACGCCCTCGACATTGGTCGCGGCATGGGCGGGGATGCGGATCTGCATGGGGAACGGCGGTTCGGGATTGCCGCGGGCTCGGGCCATGGCGCTGGCCGAACCGTCGCCTTCGAGCATGTTGTCGCGGGTGATCAGATAGACGGCGTCGTCGGGCCGGTCGGCGTCGGGTGCGGCCACCACGGCGCTGAGGTCGCGACCCGGGAGCGGGTGGACCTCGCTGTGCGTCGCGTTCAGCGTCGCCGCCAGCTTCGCCTCGTCGGCGCCGGCGAAGCCGAGCAGCGTCGGCAGCAGATCGATGTGGCTGGTCGGTGTGCGTTCGACCGTCGCCGCCGTGGTCGGCTGGGCGCCGACCCGCGCGATCTGGAACGGCACGCGGACCGCCTCGTCGTAGAGCTGGTACCACTTCTGGTGCAGCCCACCGTGAGACCCGAGGAGGTCGCCGTGGTCGGCGGAGAACACGAGGACCGCATCGTCCGCGTGGTCGGTCACCGCACGGCGAACCCGGTCGATCGGGCCGTCGACGTCGTGGTGGAAGCGGTGGTACAGCTCCCGATATTCGTCGAGGTTCTGGTCGTAGGTGCGTTTCACGATCGGAGAGATCGCGTAGCCCGAGTAGTAGGCGTCGCGGTACGCACTGTGCAGTGCGGGCTTGGTCGAGAGGTCCTCATCGTCGGTCGGCGACGGCGGGATCGGCGGCGGCGGAGCAACCGACGGCGGGAACGGCTTGCCGGTGCGCATGAACAGCGGCAGGAGCACGATGTCGTGGGGATTCACGAACGAGCAGATCAAGAGGAACGGCTTCTGGGCGTCGGCGTCGCCGGCGGCGCGGCGGGCGTAGCGATCCTCGAGCCAGACGACGACCCGATCGGCGATCAGGGGATCGCGGATGTAGCCGCAGTTGGCGATCTCACCGCCGTGGGGTTCGGGCCCGACCCAGCCGCTGAAGCCGTACTCGTCGAGCGGGTCGGCGTCGAGGTAGGCCTGCACGGCGTCGGGGAAGACGTGTCCGTCGCTCGAGTTCGTCGGCACCGGCCGTCCGTTGCGCATCAGGTCGGCGTGGGAGACATGCCACTTGCCGTCGTAGTGGGTGTCGTACCCGGCGGCGCGGAACCAATGGCCGATGGTCGGCACCTCGTCGGGGCGCAACCAGCGCATGCGGGTGTCGCCGTGGAGCTTGCCGAGGCCGTCGGTCTGGCTGACCCCGTGCACGTCGGGGTACTGGCCGGTCAGCAGGGAGGGCCGACTCGGCACGCATGCGGTCGAGGCGACGTAGTGGCGCCGGAAGTCCACCCCGTTCTCGGTGAACCACTTGCGGGCCGGGAGTGCGTCGTCGCGCCACGCCCGCAGGTCGGCGTTCTCGTACGGGGGCGCGGCCCGTTCCTCGTCGGTGAGGATGACGATCAGATCGGGACGGTTCATGGGATCTCCTGCTCGGCGGCGGCGACCAGGTCGTCGACGAGGGATCGGTTCGTCTGGGCGATGCGGCGAGCCACGACCTTGGCCGCTGCTCTGGCCGGCGGACGAGGTCCGGGTTCGATCGTGCCGACGAGTTCGACACCGGTGCCGCCGCCGTCCTCGGTGAGCGTCCATCGGTTCTCGAACCGCCGGACCACGGGCGGGAGCCCCGTCGCCTCGTAGGCCATCGTCGCCGCGGGGTCCCACTCGGTGACCTCTTCGAGCAACACGGCCGTACCGACCTGGACGCGTCGGACCGCGCCCGGCCCGGCCGGGGTGGCGGTCATCGCGCTCGAGTGGTCGATGGCCGAGGCCCACGAGGCGAGACGGAAGTAGTCCCCGAGCACGGCCCACACCGCAGCGGGCGGCGCCGCACAGCGAGCCGTCGCGGTCACCTGTTCGGTCACGGCGTCGCCGGCCCCAGAAGCCGCAGCACCGCCACGCTGAGCGCCCGCCGGGTCGCCGTCACCGACAGGCCCTGATCGAACCGCATCGTCTCGATCGCTTCGAAGGTCAGCAGGGTCGTCAGCGCGTTGGTGAGCGCATCGCGATCCGGAGTCGGGAGCCGCTCGAGGTCGGGGCGGAAGTGGGCCCGCGCCTGTTTGCGCATGCGCGACCGATTGCGAGCGAGGTTGTCGCGGAGCAGGTCGCTCGTCGGCGCGCGCATCCGGGTGGCCCGGGCGACCGGTGCGATCCGTTCGTAGAGCTGCACCCGATGGTCCACGTACTGCCGCACACGACCGTCGAGGTCCTCGGCGGTCGATTCGTCGATCTCCACGAAGGGCTCGATCGCGGCGAAGTGGCGGTCGATGGCGACCTGGTACAGCTCGTCGAGGTCCTCGAAGTAGCGGAACACGCTGCGGTGCGAGACGCCGGAGCGCTCGGCGATCTCGTCGAGCGAGGGCGTGATGTTGCCCTCGTGGTAGATCGCGAGGATCGCGTCGACGACGGTTTCGCGGTTGCGGTCGCGACGCGCCCGTCGGCCGTCGATGCTGGCGACCTCCTCCGCTTCGCTCATCGGTGTCCGGGCGCCATGTAGAACCAGACGGGGAAGGGCCCGTCGGCGTCCTTGATCGCGTTGCGGGCGGCCATCACGACCTTGCCGGTCTCGGTCGTTTCGTAGAACCACGCCTCGGCCGCCCGGCCCGCCGGTGGGGGTCCGTCGACCAGCTGGGTGGCCGCCTCCTCGTAGTAGGTGCGGATGTCGTGCACGAGCGAGATCGTGTTCTTGCCGGGGATGCCGGCGTCCTTCCACGGGGCGCCGTCGACGATCGACTGCAGCACGGCGACCGCGCCTTCGATCTCGTCCGCGGAGATCGAGCGGCCGACGCCGGTCGCGCCGAGGGCCTCGACCGCACGGTCATAGGCGTTACGGATGCCGCGGATCTCCTGGGCGGCCGGCGAGGCGTCGGCGTCGAACGCCGGCGGGATCGAGCAGCTGAGTGGGGTCTCGTCGGACTCGATCACCTCGGGGTGGTGGACGAGGACCGGTCCCGCCGTCTCGTCGAGCAGGGCGAAGGCCCGAGCGAGCACGTCGTGCTGGAAGTCGGCGTCCTGGGGATGCCCCAGGGGTCGTCCGAGCGGGAAGTCGGCCCAGAGGGCGCGGGGCGGCGCCATCCGCTCGGCGACCGACAGGGTCGACGCGAGGACGACGGTGGCGATGCCGGCCTGCTCGATGACGTGGGCGAGCGCACTCACGGTGCGCGTGCAGAGCGGTCAAACGGGGGTGAGGAGTACGACGTCGACGCCGTCGGCCTTCAGTGCGGCCGCCGCCGCGGGGCCGCTGTCGTGGATGATCGTCGCGACGTCGTCGGGTTGGTTGCCGGCGAAGGCGACGTGGCGTTCGGCGACCGCACCGATCGTGCCGTTCGCCGCGAGCTCTTCGAGACGGTCGATCGGGAACACGACGTTGTGGTCGAGCACGAACCCGCTGCGGTCGAAGTTCGGGCTCCAATGCCCGAGGATCAGGTCGCGGGCCTCACGGGGAATCCACCGGAAGGTCGTGTCGCCCTGGCTGAAGCGTTCGTCCTCGCTGGTGTGGATCGCGGCCGAGGTCACGATCGCCACGGTCGCTTCGCCGAGGGGCTTCGGAGTGACCCAGGCCGGGTCGTCGAAGGTGGGCACGGGGAAGTTGTCCCCGAGGGTTCGCATTGCAACGTCGCCTGACATGGCCGCGATCGTACAGTTCTGTCACTCCCACTGCCAAAAGTCGCAGTCTCGGGCTCAGAGCTGATCGCTCCCCCGCGCCTCGATCGCCGCCCGGCGCTCGGCGAACGACTCCCGATCGAAGCCACCTCGCTCCATCCACGACCGGTTGACCTCTCGCTCGACGGTCAGCCCGTCGGCCGGGGTGACCGAGGTCGTCGCCCAGTACAGCCGCTTCATCGCAGCGACCGCCGTGTCGCCGACGCCGGCGATGTCGTGGGCCAGCGACTGCGCTCGCTCGACCAGGTCGTCGTGGGGCACGACCTCGTTGACGAGGCCCCACTCGAAGGCGGTGGCGGCGTCGACATAGTTGCCCGTGAAGCTCATCTGGCGGGCACGGCGCACACCGACCGCCCGGGGCAGTTCCACGGAGAGGCCCCACCCGGGGAGGATCCCCACCCGTGCGTGGGTGTCGGCGAACGCCGCCCGCTCCGACGCGACGAGGAAGTCGCAGGCGAGCGCGATCTCGAGCCCGCCCGTCACCGCCGGCCCGTTGATCGCGCCGATCACCGGCGTCCCCATGTCCTGGGGGATGGGGAGGGCAGACCCTCCTCCGCCGAGCGAACCGTCGCTGAGATCCTTGAGGTCGAGCCCCGCACAGAACGCGGGATCGGCGCCGGTGACGACGACGGCGGCGATCTCGGGGCTCGCGTCCAGCGCGACCATCGCTTCCCGCAAGCCGCCGATCAAGAGCGCGTTGAGCGCATTGCGAACGTGCGGGCGGTTGAGCCACACGGTGGCGACCGAGCCGTCGACGTCCACGTGAAGAACATCATCCATGAGCGACGGTCTACCATCCGGGCATGGAACACAACATCGGGCAGTGGGTCGCCAAGCGCGCCCTCCTCAACCCCAACACCGAAGCCGTTGTCGACATCACCAGCGGGCAGCGTCAGACCTATGTCGAACTCGACGCTCGCTGCAACCAGCTGGGCAACGCGCTCGTCGCCGGCGGGCTCGAGACGGGCGATCGGGTCGCCACCTTGTTGATGAACGGTCCGGAGTTCATCGAGACCTTCTTCGGCGCGGCCAAGGTCGGCGGCGTGATCGTCGCCCTCAACTGGCGCCTCGTCGCCGACGAGCTCTCGTTCATCCTCACCGACTCCGCGGCGAGCACCCTGGTCTTCGGCACCGCGTTCAACGAGGTCGTGACCGAGTTGCACTCGCGGGGCACCGACGGCACCCAGGTGACTCGATGGATCCATGTCGGCGATGCGGCCGACCGTCCCGAGTTCGCCGAGGGCTACGAGGACATGATGAGCGCCTCGTCGGCCGCACCGATCGAGAGCACCGCCGGTGGCGACGACCTCTTGTTCGTCATGTACACCTCGGGCACGACCGGCCTCCCGAAGGGTGCGATGCACAGCCACAACACGTCGTTGTGGGGCTGTCTGACCGCCAATGTCACCGCCGACACCCGATACGGCGACAACTACCTGATCTGCCTCCCGCTGTTCCACGTCGGTGCCCTCAACCCGCTGCTGTCGATCATCAACCTGGGCGGCACCGCGACGATCATGAGCGAGTTCGACCCGGTGAAGATCTGGGAGGTGTTCGGTGAGGAGAACATCACCGTCACCCTCGCCGTCCCCGCGATGCTGCAGTTCATGCTGCTCACCTACGACAAGGATGCCCACGACACCTCGACGTTGCGGTGGGTCATGTCGGGCGCGGCGCCGGTGCCGGTCAGCCTGATCGAGACGTACGCGGCGATGGGCATCGAGATCCACCAGGTGTACGGCCTCACCGAGACGTGCGGGCCCGCCTGCCTCATCTCGCCCGAGGATGCGCTCGACCGAGCCGGCTCGACCGGCAAGGAGTTCTTCTTCACCCGGGTGCGGGTCGTCAACGAGGCCGGCGACGACTGTGCGCCCGATGAGCCCGGTGAGGTCCTCGTCCAGGGCCCCAACGTCATGGTGGGCTACCTCAACCGTGAGGAGGCGACCGCCGAGGCGATCGTCGACGGCTGGTTCCACACCGGCGACGTCGCGGTGATGGACGCCGACGGGTTCGTCTACATCCAGGACCGGGTGAAGGACATGATCATCTCGGGCGGCGAGAACGTCTACCCGGCCGAGATCGAGAACGCGATCTTCGGCATGGATGGGGTGACCGAGGTCGCGGTGATCGGCATCCCGTCCGAGAAGTGGGGCGAGTCGCCGATGGCGGTGGTCGTGCGCGCCGACGACTCGGTCACCGAGGACGCCGTGCTCGGTCATGTGGCCGGCAAGCTGGCGAAGTTCAAGCAGCCCAAGAAGGTCGAGTTCATCGACGCGATCCCCCGTAATCCGACGGGCAAGGTGCTCAAGCGGGTCCTGCGCGATCAGTTCGAGGGCGTCACCGCCGAGTGATCCGGTCGAGCGCGATCACGTGATCGACGCAACGACGTGCCCGCGACGGGCATGAGGGTCCTTCTCGTCGGAGGGACCGGACCAACGGGGCCGGCCATCGTGGCCGGCCTCGAGTCGCGTGGTCACGAGATCACGATCTGCCACACCGGCAGCCACGAGGTGGACGAGGTCGCGCACCTCCCCCACATCCACACCGATGTCCGCGATCACGACGCGCTGGCCGCGACGATCGGTGCGCAGGAGTGGGACGCTGCGATCGTCACGTACGGGCGGCTGCGCACGATCGCCGAGGTACTGGCCGGTCGGGTCGGACACTTCGTGTCGGTCGGCGGTGGCCCCGCCTATCGGGGCTACTTCGACCCGTGGCGCCACGAACCGCCGGGGTTGCCGGCACCCGTTCGTGAGGATGCCGCGACCTCGACCGAGGACGACGACGGCAAGTCGTACCGGATCGCCGCGACCGAACGTCAGGTGTTCGCGCACCAGCCCGACGCCACCCATTTCCGCTACCCGTGGGTCTACGGCCCCCGTCAACTGGCACCGCGGGAGTGGTCGGTCGTCCGCCGCATCCTGGATGGTCGACCCCACATCGTCGTGCCCGACGGCGGGGCGATGCTCAACGCCTTCGGCTATGTCGACAACCTGGCCCACGCCCTGCTCCTGGCCGTCGACCAGCCCGAAGCGGCGAAAGGCGAGATCTTCAACGTGGCCGACGACGAGTGTCTGACGATCCGCCAGGTCGTGGAGATCTGTGCGGCGACGCTGGAACACGAGTGGGACCTCGTGTCGATGCCGGCCGAGCTGGCCCGCCCGGCGTGGCCGCTGCTCGCCGGCCCGACCTCGCATCACCGGCTGTACGACACGGCCAAGCTCCGCACGCGGCTGGGGTACCGCGACGTCGTCCCGGCCCGGGAAGCCGTCGGCCGCACGGCCCGTTGGCTGGCCGGACACCCGCCGGACCGCGGCGGTCAGACCGAGCGGATCATCGAGGACCCGTTCGACTATGCGAACGAGGATCGACTGATCGCCTGGTGGCGGACGGCGATCGCCGACCCGCCCGATCTCACCTGGTCGTTCGCTCCGGGATACGGCCTGGCCTACGCTGGACCGGGCACCAGCTACGAGCGCCCCGACACCCGCATCTGATCCGGGGCTAGCGGTCGAGCGCCGCTCGGGCCGCCGAGGCGTTCCGCTCGATGTGGTCGGGGTCGATCATCCCCCACCACCACTCGTCGCCGGTCGGTTGCTCGCCGGCTTCGACCGCGCGTCGCAGGTCGAAACAGGTGAGGTACAGCGGGCGGAGACGCATGACCGCAGCCAGTCGTTCGATCTCGGCGGGGGTGGGCTCGACATGGCGGCGGTACGCGGCCAACGCGACCGCGACCCCGTCGCCGTCGCCCCACTCGGCGCCCCACAGCAGGTAGGCGAGGTCGGCCAGCCGAGGCCCGCGTCCCGCCGACTTCCAGTTGATCGCCACCGGTCCCGATGCGGTGAGCACGGCGTGGTCGGGGTGGTGGAGGAGGTTGCCGTGCACCAGCGACTTGGGGAGCCCGTCGCCGACGTCCACATCGACGACCTGGGCGCGGAGCGCGTCGAATCGGGGGCGGGCCGCGCCGACGATCGTGGTGTCGACCGATTCGAGGAAGGCGAGCGCCGCCGAGGCGTCCTGTGCGGGGCCACCCTCGCGCCTGGCATCGTCGCCGGCGGCGCCGCCGGGCCGGTCGACCGTCTCGTCGGGTTCGAGGGCGTGGAGGCGGCCGAGCAGGTCACCGATCATGGCGATCTTCTCCAGCCCGTCCGGCAGCGGGGTTCCGTCGAGGAACTCGGTCACGAGCACCGATGAGCCGTCGAGGTCCGAGACCGGATCTTCCACCGCCGGCCGCTCGGCCGGATATCCGTGCCGTTCGAGGAAGCGAAGGATCGCGGCATCGCCCTCGGAGCCGCGCCGGGGCCGGGACGGCGGGTAGACGCGGGCGATCCACGCTGGGCCACCGGCCCGCTCGACGCGGTACACGTGGTCGTTGTGCTGACTCGCCTTGGTGATGGCGGTCGACTCGCCCCCGTGGTGGGTCTGCAGGTGTTCCAGCACCCGTCCGGGTTCGGGGCGGTGCTCCAGGCGATCCCCTACCCCTTCCACGTCGGCGAGTGCGTCGGTGTAGCGCTGCCCGGTCTCTGCGGCCCGTCGCCGGACCACCTTCTTGAACCTGCCGTCCTTGGTCATGGACCTGCCTCCTGGCCCGCATCCCGTCCCCTGGCGACCGGGCGGGTGAAGCGTTGGTCGATGTGTCGTCGAGATCGGGAGGGCAGGTTCCCCTTCACCTGCGGAGCCCGGCCAGGGCGATGCTCCGCGAGTTCGGCGGCCGATCGTCGCCGGTCGGATTGTCGCCGGGCCGGTCGAGCCCGTCAACCGTCGGGCGGGTGGCTCTCAGTCGACCCGGCTGCTGAGGAAGGCGCCGAGCAAGACGATCGCGGTACCGGGGATGGCCCACCCGCTGACCGACTCGTCGCGGAACACCACGCCGAGCACGATCGACACGATCGGGATGAGGTAGGTGACGATCGACATCCGCACGGCCCCGACCCGCCCGGTGAGCAGTCCGGCGAGCGCATAGGCCACGCCCGTCCCACCGATACCGACGGCCGCGCAGGCCGCGAGCGATGACCACGAAAACGATGAGCCGGCGCCGTCGACGAGCCCGAACGGCACGCAGAGCAGCGCGGCGAATCCGAGTGCCCGGCTGATGACCGGCAGCGATCCGAACTCCCGCTGGAGGGGCCCGGCGATGTTGACCGCGAGGCCGTAGGCGCTCACGGCGAGGAGGACCAGGGCGACACCGGCGGCGTTGGTGCCCGCCACGGAGGCCTCGGGGATGCTGATGAACAGGATTCCGATGAACCCCACCGATACGCCGAAGAGGCGGCGGGGCCCGGTCGGCGTCGAGAAGGCCAGCCAGGCGAAGAGGGTGGCCATGAGCGGCATCCCGCTGTTGAGCATCCCGGCGACCGAGGAGTCGATCCACTGCTGGGCGATCGGGAACAGGGTGAGCGGGAAGGCCATCCACGTGAAGCCGAGCAGGGCGATGCGGGGGTACGCGCGGCGCGGAACCGGCACCCGGGCGGCAGGGATGAAGAGCAGGGTGATGGCACCGAACCCGACCCGCAGGAGGGTGACGAGGCCGGGCTCGAAGGACTCGAGCCCGATCGCCATGAAGAGGAACGACGCACCCCAGATCAGCGACAGCGCCGCCAACACCGACCAGTCGAGCGTGGCCATCGGACGATCTTCGGCGCGGAGGGTGGCGTCGGCAGCGGTCACGTCGGCGACGCTATCGGTGCCGCACCGCTCGACCCTCGGCGTTTTCGGACACATCACCCACGGAAACAAAGCCGTCCAGCTGGACGGTTTCGAGTAGCGTGGATCGATGCCGATCAGCGCCTTCGTCCCCGCCTCGCTGTTCGTGCAGGCCGCCTCGGTGGGCATGGTCTTCGCCCTGCTCCACGAGGTCCAGGACGAGAACGACCTCTCCACCGCGAGCATCGGCGTGATCAGCGCCGTGGGGCTCTTCGCAGCTGTCGTGGGCCAGGTCGGCCTCGCCCCGCTGGCGGACCGCGGCCGCGGGCGAGAGGTGATGGTCGGTGCCATGGTCGTCGGCGCGCTCGGTGCCCTCGGATTCGCGTTCGGCAGCAGCCTCTGGCAGCTGGTCCTCGCCCGAGCGGTCAGCGGCGTCGCGCTCGGCGCGTTCGATCCCGCCGCCCAGGCCCTCGTCACCACCCGAGACCCCGATCGCGCCGGCGAGCTGCTCGGCCGGCTGATCGGCGTCCGGACCGCCGGCTTCCTGATCGGCCCCGGCCTCGGCGCGATCGTCGCCCAGTTCTTCGGCAACGACGCACCGTTCATCCTCAGTGGGATGCTCCTGTTCGCCCTCACCCCGGGCATGGCCGGCATCGCCCCGACCGACCCGATGCCGGTGCCGCCGGAGGGCCCCACCCGGCGCCTCACCCTGCTCACCCGACGGCCCGTGCTGGCGGCGACGGTGCTCGCCGCTGCGCTCACCCTTCCGGTCGGGCTGTACGACGCGATCTGGGCGATCCTGATGGACGACCGGGGCGCGTCGACGCTCTTCACCGGGCTGACGCTGAGCCTCTACGGCATCCCCTTCATCGCCCTCGCACCGCTGGGCGGACGCCTCGCCGACCGTCATGGTCCCCTCCGCACCATCCCGCCGGCGATGGCCGGGGTCGTCGGCCTCACCGTCGTCTACGGCGTCGTCGAACGTCCCGGACTCCTCGTGAGCCTCGCCCTCTTCGAGGCCACGTTCAACGCCATCGCCCTCCCCGCAGCCCAGAAGGCGATGGCCGATGCCACCGCCGAGCACGAACGGGCGCTCGGCTTCGGTGTCGCGGCGGCCGCCGGGCAGATCGCCGCCGGTATCGCCGCGCTGGTCGCAGCCCCGATCTACGCCAACGAAGGTCAGTTCACCGTCTTCGCGGTGATCGCCGGCGGGGTCGCCGTCGTTGGTGCGATCGGGCTGGCCCTCTCGCTCAGCGTCTCACGCGCCGCAGCCCGTCAATCCTGATCCTGCGGCATGTGGCGACGCGCCGCCGCGTCGCCGGGCCCGTCGCGCGCCTCCAGCTGTGCGGCGATGTGATCCCGATGGGCCTGGTCGACGTTGCCGCCGTACTTGAACTTCGCCCGGACCTCGTCGATCTCGATCCGGAGTCCACGGATCGCTCGCAGCTTGGCGCCGTGCTCGCTCGGGTCGACCAGATCGCCCGCCGGCTCCAGATCGTCGAGCTGGACTCGGAGCGTGGCCGCGACCTCGTCGGGGTCCTCGAGCACGATCGCCCGTCCCGAGAGCTGGACCGCCCCGTAGTAGGTGGTCGGAACGCCGAACCGCGGGTCTTCGTCGCCGACGGCCTTCCAGGCCCCCGGGATGTAACTCCAGTCGCCGGCGACGCTCACGAGGCACCGGTCGTTCTCGGCCAAGCACTCGAAGATCGGGTTGGGTCGGGCCAGATGAAGCACGATCGCATCGCCCGACAGGACGAACTGGGTCGGCACGACGACCGGCACCGGTCGGTTCGTTCCGGCGGCGACGAGATGGCCGAACCCCTGGTCGACCACGAATCGGCGCCAGCGCTCCGGATCATCGGTCCCGTCGTCGTGGCGGCGGATCAGCATCGGATCACGTCGGGCGGGTCAGTGCGGCCCGCTCCGCCTCACACTCGTCGCGGACGGCGCACCCGTTCAGGTGGTCGTTGACCAGACCCATCGCCTGCATGAACGCATAGACCGTCGTGGGGCCGACGAAGGTCCAGCCTCGCTTCTTGAGATCTCTGGCGAGCGCCGTCGAGGTCGGCGTGGTCGCCTGGATCTCCCATGCGCCGGTGCGGTCGGCCTCCGCACCGGTCGGCTCCCAGCTCCAGAAGTAGGCGGCCAACGAGCCGGCGTCGTCCACCAACTCGATCGCCCGCCGAGCGTTGTTGATCGTCGACCGGATCTTGCCCTGATGACGCACGATGCCTGCATCGTCGAGAAGCCGAGCGACGTCATCGTCGCCGTAGCCAGCAACGATGCGGAAGTCGAAGCCGTCGAAGGCGGCGCGGAAGTTCTCCCGCTTGCGCAGGATCGTGATCCAGGCGAGGCCGGACTGGAAGCCCTCGAGACAGATCTTCTCGAACAGCCGGACGTCGTCGACGACGGGGCGACCCCACTCGGTGTCGTGGTACTCGATGTAGTCCTCGGCGCTACCGGCCCACCAGCAACGGGCGACCCCGTCGTCGCCGATCAACGGTTCGGGGGTCACAGCATCACCCCCATCACCAATGCCCCGAGGGCGGCGACGAGCCCGAGGCCACCGGTCGCTCCCCGCAACGCGGGTGAGCTGGTCTGTTGATGCACGAACGCTGCGACCCCGGACGTGACCACCAGCAACAGCTTCACGCCGAGCGTGACCTGGTACTCGAAGCTCAGCCCCGACGGCAGCGACAAGATGTTCCAGATGCCGGTCACGACCGCAAGACCGAAGAACGGCCAGGCGACCTGACCGAACCGTCTCGCCGCAGCCCGAGGAGCGTCGGCACCGAGCTCGCGCAGCACCGGCACGAGCGCAGCGACCACCAGCTGACCACCGACCCAGACACAGACGGCCAGGACGTGCAGCGAGATGCGAACGGTGTCGACGGTGAACGGCAGCATCGCCGCCGACCCTACCGTCGGCCCCGGACCAGCCGGGAGGTGAGCCGGGTCAGACGTTGGGGGAGGCGAGCGCCAGGCCGTTGTCGCGCATGATGAGCTCGATCTCAGCGGAGGTGAACCCCTCGAGATCGTTGACGAAGTCGACCGGGTTGCGCAGCCCCTCGGCGTGGGGCCAGTCCGACCCGAACAGCATGTGGTCGGCGCCGACCTTGGCCTTGAGGTCGTGGAGGTCGTCCTCGTAGTAGGGCGACACCCACACCTGCCGGGCGAAGACCTCGACGGGGTCCTCGGCGAAGGCGTGCTTTTGCATCTTGTAGGTCTTCTCGAACTTCTTGAGCAGGACCTGCACCCAGTCCGATCCGGTCTCGATCGTGGCGACCCGGATGTTGCGGTGCTTCGACAGCACACCCTCGGCGATGAGCGAGGCGATGGCGTCGCTGATCGGCGAATGGGTGAGCAGGGTCTTGAAGGCGTTCTGGCGGAAGGCCTCGAACTCCGCGTTCACGCCCCAGTAGTCGGCGAGGAACGAATAGCCGGCGTCGCCGCTGTGCATCGCCAGGGTGATGCCGTGGTCGTTCATCTTCGTCCAGAAGGCGTCGAACGACGGATCGCCGAGCGAGCGACGGCGACCGTCACGACCGAGCACCGACGACGGACGCATGTTGACGATGCGCACATCGCGCTCGATCATCCAGTCGAGCTGGTCGAGCGCCCAGTCCGGATCGGCGAGGGTGATGTAGCCGGCCGTGATGATGCGCCCCTGGTAGGCGAAGCCCCAGTCGTCGTCGAGCCACTTGTTGAAGCCGTCGAAGGCCGTCAGCGTGGCGTCGAGATCACCCTCGAGCGCTGATTCCATGCCGACACCGAGCGTCGGGAACATGAAGCACGCCTCGAGACCCTGACGATCCATCACGGCGATGCGGGCGTCGCGGTCGCGGTACTCGTCCGGGATCGGCACGAGCTCGCCGAAGGCGGCCCGGATGTCGGACTTGGAGACCTTGCCCCGGAAGTAGTCGTCGAGCACACCGGGCTGCGCGACCGGGTCGAAAGTCGGGTTCGGGATGAAGCGGTTGACCTTGCCGCCGACGAGCAGGCGCTGGCGGCCGTCGATCTGGGCCCACTGCATGCACCGCTTGTGCATCTTGGGGTCGACGTGACGGATGAAGGCGTCCTCGGCCTCGTAGTAGTGGTTGTCGGCGTCGAAGGCTGCGTACGGGAGGGTCGAGCTCATGGCTCGATGGTAGGTGCCGTGTTCATCGCACCTCGAATCGTCTCCCGCTGGGCGTCGAAGTGGCCGGTCTCGTTGAAGCTGAGGAGCGAGGCGCGACCGTCGCCGACCGCGAAGCGACAGAACCCCGCGTACTCCAGTTGGGCGTGGAACGAGGCGGGCAGCTCGCCGAGCGTGGCCCGGATGATCTCCCGGATCGTGCCACCGTGGCAGCCGATCACGACCCGGTCGCCCGGCGGGTCGTCGACGAGCGAGCGCCAGACCGCCTCGATGCGTTCGCGGAAGACCTCGGGCGGGTCGAAGCCGATGTCGTCCCACCGGTGATCGGCGAGCGCGTCGAGGATGTCGAGCCCGTCGGTGGCCCACATGTCGGTCGGGACGTAGACCGATGCGTGACGATCGATCTCGTCGAGATCGTCGACGATCCGAATGCGAAGGTCGAGGGCGTCGGCCAACGGCCGCACCGTCTCGATCGCGCGGGCTTTGGGGCTGGAGACCACCGCGTCGATCGCCTCGTGGCCGAGCCACGCACACACGCGATGGGCCTGCCATCGACCGAAGTCGTCGAGGGACGGATCGGCGATCCCCTGCTCGAGCCGCTCGGTGAGCGGTCGACCGTGCCGAACGACGATGAACTCAGCCATGGTGGATCCCCTGCATCAATCGGGGTACACGACGCGGACGAACCCGACCGCCAGGAGCGCACCGATCAGCTGCATCGCGACAAACATCGGCGCCGACGCGGGGTCGATTCCGGCGAAGGTGTCCGACAGGGTCCGGGTCACCGACACCGCCGGGTTGGCGAACGACGTCGAGGAGGTGAACCAGTAGGCCCCACCGATGTAGGCCGCGACGGCTCCGGCGGCCAGGTGGCCGCGGCCCGATCGCACGAGACAGAAGATCAAGGCGACGAGACCGAAGGTGGCGACCACCTCACCCAGGTACTGCCCACCGCCGTCGCGGGTCTTGTCGCTGAGTTCGATGGCGTCGAGTTCGAACATGAGGTTGGCGATGATCACGCCGAGTGCGCCGCCGGCGACCTGCGCGACGACATAGGGACCGACAACGGACCACGGCCGGCCGCCGAGGAGCGCGTCGGCGAGCGTGACCGCAGGATTGAAATGGGCACCGGACACCGGCGCGAACATCACGATGATGGCGTAGAGGACGCCGACGGTGGCGCCCGCATTGGCGAGCAGCTGGACACCGACGTCGTCGGTCAGCCGTTCGGCCATGATCCCCGAGCCGATCACCCCGGCCAGCAACAGCGCGGTGCCGACGAACTCGGCGAGGAGTCGACGGGTCAGGTCAGGAGTCGGCACAGCGGGTGTCTAGAACACGCGATGGCCGACGGCAACCCCGCGGCGAAGGCGACCGTTTCCGGTGCGACGGCGACGGGTTCCGGGCTCGGGCCCGGTCGGCGATCGCCGTCGACCGGGCCCCAGTTTCCCTGGAGGGGGATCGGAAGGACGAGCCTTCCGAGCTGGTGTCACTACGGCCCTGCATCCGTGCAACACCGAACCCGCTGCGACCTTAGTGCATCTCCTGGAGGATTTCAGGTCCACATGTAAACAAACCGACACGAGATAGCAAACCGCATGCATCGCTGCGACTCAGAACGTCGTGACGCCCCATTCGAATTCGCGCCGAATACCGCGATCGGTTCCTGCGAAGGCATCTTCCACATGTCGATACTGCGACAATGCCGTGAGGAACGAGATGGTCGGCGCGATCGCGGTGAGCTCGCCGTCGTCGAGCCGCTCCAGCGTCGCCGCCGGCCGCTCCCACCAGACGTCGACGAGTTCGTCGTCGGCGACGCAGGCATCGCCGCCGGGGTGGCGGGCGAGGAAGAACCGGGTGTCGTAGCGCCGGGGCGCGTCCTCCGGCGTGATCCAGTGGCCGACAGCGGCGAATCGGGCGCCGTCGAGGGTTTCGGCGGGGTCCGCCCAGAGCCCGACCTCCTCGCGGGACTCCCGTACGGCGGCGTGGAGGTAGGCGGCCGCTGCGTCGTCGGCGAGCCCGGGGGCGGCCGCACCGGGGCACCGCACCGGGCCGAGCCGCCAGTCGTCGTCGTCGACCGCGCCACCGGGGTAGACGATCATGCCGCCGACGAACTGGCCGGGACGCCGGCGTCCGATCAACACGTGGAGGTCCGGGCGGTCGTCGATGATGACCATCGACGCCGCCGGCAGCGCCGGGATCGTCACGTGTCGAAGTACTCGCCGGCGTTCACCAGCAGCCGTTGACCGGTGATCATGCTCGCCCGGTCCGACAGGAAGAACACGACCGATTCGGCGACGTCGGTGTCGGCCGCCATCGCCCGCAAGGCGTTCGCCGAGGCGATCTCGTCCTTGATCTCGTCGGGCTCGACCCCGCGTTCGGAGGCCTGCCACTGGCAGTACAGCTGGACGTTGGGACCCCACATCCAGCTCGGCACCACGGTGTTGACCCGGATGCCGTCGGGGCCGAGATCGCCGGCGAGATCCCGAGCGACAGCGAGCAACGCGGCCTTCGACGGGCCGTAGACGCCCTGCGGCACCGGGTTGGGCTTCATCGCCGACTGCGAGCCGATCAGCACGACCGATCCCCCACCCGCCTTCCGGAGCGCCGGCACGGCGGCCCGGACGAGATTGGTCGAGCCGTACACGTTGACCTCGAGCACCTGACGGAACGTGTCGGCGTCCATGTCGAGCAGGGTGCCCATCACCGCGTCGTAGGCGGCCACGTTGACCAGACCGTCGAGGCGCCCGAACCGTTCGACCCCGGCGTCGATGGCGGCGGTGATCGCGCCGGTGTCCATGATGTCGGCCGCCATCGCCAGCGACCGCTCGCCGGACGGGTCGAGCTCGGCGACGGCCGCCTGCAGCCGGTCGAGATTGCGGGCGGTCGCGATGACATTGGCCCCGTCGCGGAGCGCGGCGGCCGCACACGCGCCGCCGAGGCCGGGCCCCACGCCGCTGATCAGCACGGTCTTGCCGTGGAGGATGCCGTTGGTGGGGTCGCCCGTCTCAGCCATGGCACGCAGCCTGACACGAGGTCAGGGTCGGGCCCAATCGACCGGCACGCCCTCGTCGGCGCACGATGCGTCGAGGGTTCGGAGCGGGTCGGCGACGAACGCCTGCACGATCGATGCGATGCACTCGTCGCCGATCCAGATGCCGTGACCCCGTCCGGCCTGGGTGACGACGGTGGCGGCGCTGAGCGTCTCCGCGGCCCGGTCGGCGTACACCGGTGGCGTGATCGGATCGAACTCGCCCGACAGCAGCAGGGTCGGCAGATCCGACGTGACCGGCGTCCCCGCGATCTCATAGGCGGTGTCCTGCTCCCACACGGGGCAGAGATCCCGCAGCGGGGTTCCGGTCATGGCCGTGCCGAAGGTCCCGACCGGTTCGGCGTCGTCGTCGGTGAAGGGGAGGCGGTCGTGGCACTGGACGGCGAAGTAGGTCGCTTCGTCGTTCGCGCCGTAGGCCGAGGCGATCACCCGACTGCCGATCTGGGCGAGCCAGCGTTCGGAGCGCTCGTCGCCGTCGGCGACGCCGGCGAGCACGGCCGGCAGGTAGCGGGTCAACGACTCGCTGTAGAGGATGAAGAACACGAACTCTGCGGCACGGGTGCCGTCGAGGTTGACGTCGATGGCGCGACCGAGGCCGCTTTCGTTGGCCGAGAGGGTGACCGTGCGCGGCGATTCGTCGAGTTCGGTGATGAGGGCTGCGAGGGTGCCTTCGACATCGGCGTCGTAGTCACTGCAGATCGTGCTGCGCCGGCAGGCGTCGCCCACCGCAGCGATCGAGGCCTCGGCCGAGAACGACACCGCAGCGTCGACGTCGAGATCGGGCGGGTACACACCGTCGAGGATCGCGCCGGCGAGACCGGCCGGCGGCTGCCGCAGCAACTCGAACGCGATCGTCGAGCCGTAGGACACGCCGTACACGACCCATCGCTCGTAGCCGAGCGCGGCCATGACCTGGCCGACGTCGTAGGCGTGGTTCTGGGTGGTGGTGTCGGCGAGCAGGCGGTCGAGGCTCGGGTCGTCGTCGATTCGGCGGGCGCACCGGGCGACGGCTTCCTCGGACAGGCCGGCGCCACCCGCATCGGCTTCGAGTACGTCGGGGATCGAACCGTCGAACTCGGGGCAGTCCGCGTCGACGTCGGCGAACCCGGTACCGCGCTGATCGATGAAGACCTGGGTGAACGGCTGCTGGGGCAGCCATCCGGCGAAGTCGCTGCTCGCGCCGCCCGGCCCGCCCTGGAGCACGGCCACCGGGGTGCGGAAACCGGTGTCGTAGCCGGCCAGCGTGGCGATCGAGATGCTGACGGTGTCGGTGCTGTCGGCGGCGGCGCCGCTGGTGATGTCGCGCGCGACATCGACGACACCGCACGCCACGCCGTCGCCGGCGATGTCGCCGGGGCAGTCGACCTGGCGGATGGTCGCCTCGGGAAGGACGAGCGAGGAGCCCGGGGTCGCGGCCGCACCGGCGTCGTCGGTCGGCGCCGACTCGGCGCCCTCGTCGACCGCCGTCGCCGTCGTGGTGGTGGTCGTGATGAGCGGCGGTGCCGCATCACCGCCCGAACCGCAGGCGACCGCGATCAACGCCAGCGCGACGAGCGCGGCGACGCGTCGGATCACCAGAGCTGGTCGGTGTAGGTGTCGGTGCCGACGATGGTCGGGATGAACGGTGCGGCGAACCCGACCGTGCCCATACCGCTGGCAGCGAGGTCGTCGGCGTAGGCGTGGAAGCGATCCCACATGGTCTCGGGCGAGTCCTCGAGGAAGAACATCTGCAGGCGTCGTTCCGGGGGCCCCGGGGGCATGCCGAGATCCATCGGCGCCTGCTCGGTTCCCTCGCCCATCGCCACGTATCGCCACGACACCATGCTGGCGATCGCCGAGCCCTTGAGGAGCGCGGGCAGGGCGGTTTCGTCGAGATGGGCACCGAGCTCCGCATCGGCGACACCGTCCGCGGGATCGACCGCCACGACGGCGAGCCCGGCGTAGCCGTGATCGAAGGCGAGTTCGATCGGGACCGGGTCGTCGTCGCGGTAGGCGTACTCGGGCGTGTCGAGCAACACGGTGTGGGCGTGCTGGCGCTCCATGAACCCGCGGTTGTTCATGTAGAGATCGACGACCTGGTTGCCTGCCCAGTCGAAGTGCTCGGCGTGTTTGCCGTCGAGCACCCAGTACGTGGCGAGGTACGAACCCTTGTCGTGGGGCGACGCCACCGGCGTGTCGCCCTGCGGGAAGCGGAGGTCCTTGAGGGCGCGGGTGGCGACCCAACGCTTCCCGGCGAACAGCCACGGGCCGATCATGCAGCCGGCGTAGAAGTGGTCGCGCTCGTACCACCGGTTGTAGGCGACCTCGTGGCCCTTGCTCGGGTCGACGAGGGTGAACAGCGCCGAGCCGGCGACGATCGGATGGTCGTTCATGCTGGTGTCTCGGGCTCGCTCAGGAGTCGTAGACGGTGCGGCCGATCCACTCCGCGACGAGGGCCGGCTTGTCCTCGCCCTCGATCTCGACGGTGATCGTGCGGGTGGCGTTGACCGCCGTGCCCTTGAGCTCGACCGCGCTCGTCACGGCGTGGGCGCGAACCCGCTTGCCGGACAGGACCGGGTTGATGAAGCGGACCTTGTCGAAGCCGTAGTTGATGCCCATCTGGATGCCTTCGAGCGGCGTCTCGTTGGGGATCGACGTCGAGAGGTGCACGAGCATCGACAGGGTGAGGAAGCCGTGGGCGATCGTGCCGCCGAAGACCGGCGTGGCCCGTTCGGGATCGATGTGGATGAACTGGTGGTCGTGGGTGCAGTCGGCGAAGGCGTTGATCTGGTCCTGGGTGATCTCGAACCAGTCGCCGGTGGCTTCGTCGTTGCCGATCAGGGCGTTGAGTTTCTCGTAGGCGGCTGCAGCGTTGCTCATGGGCTTCTCCCGGTGCGGTGAACGGCGCCGACCCTACTTGATCGGTCCGCCGCGCCGTCAGCCCGACGCAGCGGTGCGGAGGGCGTCGGCGAGCATCTCGGCCGCGGGGTCGGCGGCGGTGCCATCACGCCGGGCGAGCACGAGCGTCCGTTCGGCGATCACCCGCCCCGGGCCGAATGCGGGCCCGGCCTGGACGACCGGCAAGACGGTCGACCCGACACCGAGCTCGACCATCGTGCGCAGGACCTCGGGCTGGTTCGACTCGGCGACGATCGTGGTCGGTGCGCCCAGGCGCCGGAGGGCCGACTCGGCGATCGCGCGCGTGTGGGAGCCTTCGGCGAAGAGCACCCACGGGCCCCAGTCCTCGACCCGGCGGGGAAGGCCCCGGGTCGGGGTGAAGACGGCGAGCGGCTCGCGTCGCAACGACTCGGTGCGCACGCCGCGGCGTCCGTGACCCTCGACCACGACCGCCAGATCGAGATCGCCGGCCTCGACCTCGTCGAGGAGCTCGCCGGACGGTGCGACCCGCAGGGTCAGGTGGAGGCCGGGATGCTCGTCCCGGAAGCGCCGCAGCAGGTCGGGGTAGTGGCCGACCGCCGCGGCGTCGATCATGCCGACCCGGAGCTCGCCGGCCCGGCCGGTTCGGGTCCGCTCCGCCCAGTCGGCGAGGTCGCCGGTGAGGGCGACCACCTGACGGGCGTGCGCTAGCACGGGCTCCGCCGCCGGGCGGAGCGTACGCCGCCGACCGTCACGATCGAACAGGGGCACACCGACCCGCCGCTCGAGCTCGCTGAGGCCCTGGGACAGCGCCGACGGCGACACACCCACCGTGGCCGCGGCATCGGCCCACGACGGCTCGGTCGACACGGCGACGAGGTATTCGAGCTGACGGATGGACAGGTCCGGTAGCGAGGTGGGCACCCCGTGCAGGATAGTTCAGACTTCCTTCACTGAACATCCGCATTGTTGATGAGTCCTTATGGTTTCGGGCATGTCCAAGAACATCGCCCCCGCAACCGGCAAGCTCGGTGTGCTGACGCCCGGACTCGGTGCCGTCGCCTCGACCTTCATCGCCGGCGTCCTGTCCGCCCGCCAGACCGGGGTCGCCCCGCTCGGCTCGGTCTCGCAGATGGCCCACATCCGTCTCGGCACCCGGGAGGAGGGCCGCAACCCCCTCATCAAGGACTTCGCTCCGCTCGCCTCGCTCGACGACATCGTCTTCGGCGGCTGGGATCCGATCTCGGCCAACGCGCTCGAAGCCGCCCGCACGTGCGGCGTGCTCGAGGAGAAGGACCTCTCCCCCATCGCCCAGGAGCTCGAGGGGGTCGTCGCCATGGACGCCGTATTCGACCAGAAGTGGGTGAGCCGCCTCGAGGGCACCCGCGTCAAGAGCGAGACCAACAAGTGGGACCAGGCCATGGCGCTCATGGCCGACATCGAGAACTTCAAGGTGGAGAACGACTGCGACCGCCTCGTCATGGTGTGGTGCGGCTCGACCGAGGCCTTCCAGGAGCCCTCGGCCGTCCACGAGACCGTCGCCGCCTTCGAACAGGGCCTCAAGGACGACGACGACAACATCTCGCCGTCACAGATCTACGTGTACGCCGCGCTCCAGAGCGACGTCCCGTTCGCCAACGGCGCCCCGAACCTCTCGACCGACCTGCCGTGCATGCAGGAGCTGTCGCGCACCCGCGGCGTGCCGATCGCCGGCAAGGACTTCAAGACCGGTCAGACCCTCATGAAGACGTTGCTGGCCCCCGGCCTCAAGGCCCGCATGCTCGGGCTCCGTGGCTGGTACTCCACCAACATCCTCGGCAACCGCGACGGCGAGGTGCTCGACGCCCCCGAGAACTTCAAGACCAAGGAGGAGTCGAAGCTCGGCGTGCTCCACAAGATCCTCGAGCCCGAGGTCTATCCCGAGCTCTACGGCAACGTCGACCACGTCGTGCGGATCAACTACTACCCGCCCCGCGGCGACAACAAGGAGGGCTGGGACGCCGTCGACATCTTCGGATGGATGGGCTACCCGATGCAGATCAAGATCGACTTCCTGTGCCGCGACTCGATCCTGGCCGCGCCGATCGTGCTCGACCTCGCCCTGTTCATGGATCTCGCCCACCGCGCCGGTGAGTCCGGTGTGCAGGAGTGGCTCAGCTTCTACCTCAAGGCGCCGCAGGCCGCAGGCGATCAACCGGCGGAACAGGACCTGTTCATCCAGCAGACCAAGCTGAAGAACACCCTTCGTGAGTGGATGGGCGAGCTGCCCGTCACCCACAGCGAGGCTGGCTGAGCCAACCGGCCAGTTCCCCTTCCGGGTGGGGCTCGGGGGCCGCGCGGGCACCCGACCCCACCTCGGAGGGACATGCGCCGACCGGCCCGGTCGACGCGTTCAGTCGGCGGCCATCGCCCGCAGCGCCGGCAGCACCTCGCGACCCAACAGTTCGATCGTGGCGACCGTGTCGACCGATGCGACCTGCAACGAGACGTAGCGAGCCCCGATCTCGGTGACCAGCGGTCGATAGGCCTCGATCAGCTCGTCGACGTCGCGCACGATCGTGTAGCCGGCGAGCACGTCGGCCCGATCCATGCGATCGGCGCGTTCGCGCAAGACCGCGGGATCGACCGCTTCGAGCCGACCCTCGGCCCGCATCCCGCGCATCGGGGCGAGGGCGCGCCACGCCTCGTCGTCGTCGCGGGCGAGCACCACCCACCGGGTGGCCATGACCGTCGGATCCGGGTTGCCGGCTTCGGCGGCGGACTTGCGGAACGGATCGATCACCCGCTCGAGCGCGACCTCGGGATCCTTGACCGAGGTGATGAGTCCATCGGCGTTCGCCCCGGCGAAGGTCGCCGACTTGGGTCCACCGGCGCCCAGGAGGATCGGCACGCGCGAAACCGGCGGGCTGTACAGCTTCGCCTTGTCGACGGTGTAGTGCTCGCCGGTGAAGTCGACCTTCCCGCCGTCGAGCAGTCGATGCATGATCTCGAGGGCCTCGCCCATCCGTTCGATGCGTTCGGCGTAGCCCGGGAACGCGTAGCCCATCGGGCCGGAGTTGATGTTCTCGCCGGTGCCGACCCCGAGGAAGAAGCGGCCGCCCGAGAGCCGGTCGATCGTCGCCGCGGCCTGGGCGATCAGGGCCGGGTGATAGTGGAAGATCGGGCACGTGACCGAGGTCGCGAGCTCGACGGTGGAGGTCCGGGCCGCCACCGCACCGAACCAGGACCACACGAACCCCGACGCCGACTGATCATCGACCCAGGGGTGGAAGTGGTCCGAGCCGAACACCGCATCGAACCCGACCTGCTCCGCGAGCACCGCCTGGTCGACCAGCTCCTCGGGTTGCACCGCTTCGTGAAACGCCAGCCATCCGAACTTCACCGTGACCTCCTGGGGGAAAGAGGTCGGGGCTGCGTCCCGACGATGTCACCCTAGTGGGCGGGTCACCCCGAACGGAGCGTGACGTCGGCCACCGTCACCCGCGCCCCGTCAGCCAGGTCGCGGGGTGCAGGTCGTCGGTGAACATCCGCTCCTGCCACCGCTGCATGCCGCCGATCCATCGGTCGACGTCGTCGCCCTTGCGTCGGTAGTACTCGCCGACCTCGGGATGGGGCAGCACGTGGAAGCGTTCCTCACGCAACGCCTCGACGACGACGTCGACGGCCTCCTCCGCGCTCAGATGCCCGTCCGCCCCGGCCACGTCGGCGCCACCGGCCTGCATGGCCGCGGCGTCGGGGCTGTTGGCCACGATGTTCGTGTCGACCGCCTGCGGGCACAGCACCGAAACCTTCACGCCCTGATGGCCGTGGGTGATCGCGATCCACTCGGCGAGCGCGACCGCGGCGTGTTTGGTCACCGCGTAGTGCAGCGACCCGAACTGGGAGAGGAGCCCGGCCGCCGACGCGGTGTTGAGCAGGTAGCCGTGCCCCCGGTCGGCCATGGGGGGGATGACCGCCCGGGCGGCGTAGAGGTGGGCGAGGACGTGCACCTCCCACATGCGGTTGAGATCGGCGACCGGTGCCTCGAGCCCGCCGAGGGTGACGTAGCCGGCGTTGGAGACGAACAGGTCGATCGGTCCGATGTCGCGTTCGGTCGCGGTGACCAGGTCGGCGATGGCCGCCTCATCGGTCACGTCGACGACGGCCGCCGTGCCATCGATCGCGTCGGCGACGGCGGCCGCGCCGTCACCGTCGCGGTCGACGACCACGACATGGGCGGCCCCATCGGCGTGTGCTCGCTCTGCGAGGGCGCGGCCGATGCCGCTCGCCCCACCGGTGATCACGATGATCTTGTCCTGGAGTTCCATGCCCGGAACGTAGCCCTGGGACGGGCGTGCGTCAGACGGGCGCCGGCTCGCGGCGCCACAGCTCGGGATAGAGCGGGCCACCGACCCGGTCCCCCGGGGCGAGACCGTGCTCGGTCATCACCGCCGAGTGATCGGGATCCATGCCCTCGGGCCGGAAGTTGATGCGGACGTCGTCGCCGAGCCACTGGGTGTTGAACACCTTGAGGCCGCGGTCGTCACGCAGGAGGCCGGAGCCGCCGTGGATCATCCGGGCGTTGAAGATGGCGACATCGCCGGGCTCCATGTCCCAGCTCAGCATCTCGTAGCGATTGCGTTCGCCCTCGATGTCGGGGAACGGCTCGAGATCGGGGTCGTCGACGCCGTCGTAGGTGACCTGATCGCGTTCGTCGCCGGTGAGTGCGCCGAAGTTGGTCTGGGCGTACCGCACACCCCAGGCGTGGGACCCCTTCACGAATTCGAGCGCGCTGCGCTTCTCGACCGGAACGAGCGGCATCCACGCCGAGCACGTGTCGAAGCCCTCGACCGACCAGTACGGCTCGTCCTGGTGGAACGGGGTGCGGAACTGGCTGCCGGTCGCGCGGGTGAAGATCGCGTCGAAGAAGAAGTTGACCGCGTCGACGTTCATGACCCGTCCGGCGATCTCGGCCATCGGCGACCGCTCCACGAACTCCCGGTACTCGGGAATCTGCTGCCAGACCTGGGAGTCGTAGAAGGTCACGCGCCCGTGTTCGTCGCGGTTCCAGACCCGCCCGCGCGGCGACGGCTCGGCGACGTTGCGCTCGAGACCGGCCGTGAGCTTCTGGATCCAGTCCGGGTTGATGACCTGTCGGAGGCAGACGACGCCATCGGTGGCGAAGTCGACGATGTGCTGATGGGTGATGACCTCGGAGAGGTCGAGTTCAGCATGGGACACGGGGCACCCCCTTCGGGCTGGATCGGTGATCGGCGCAGACTAGATGCCGGATCACTCCGAGGGAACGGACGCCTCCAGCGCGTCGTCGATCGCCCGCAACGCCGCGCCCCAACTGCGGTTCTCGGGGTCGATGACATCGAAGTGGTCGACCCCGTCGAAGACGATGATGTCGGCGCCGGCGATCGCCGCGTACGGCTCGACGAACGCCGGCGGGACGATGTCGTCGACACTGCCCTGGAGAATCAGTTGCGGCACGCGGATCGGCAGGCGGCGGGCCGGGTCGGCCGCGTCGTAGGCCTCGGGGATCTCGGCGGGCGTGCCGCCCATGAAGTCGATCACGGCGCCGCGACCGAGTTCGAGCGAGTTGCCGAGATCGGCGACCGGCGCCTGCCCGATCACCAGACGAGGCACGACGACGGGATCGTCACGCTGACCGACCCACAGGGCGAGGTGTCCGCCGGCGGAGTGCCCGACCACCGCGACCCGGTCGAGGTCGACCGGGGCGTCGACCCGCGCCAGCGCGTCGACGGCGGTGCCGACGTCGTCGAGGGTGCCCGGATAGCCGCCGCCGGGATCCCCCACCCGTCGATACTCGATGTTCCACGTCGCGTAGCCGGCGCTTCGGGCATCGGCGGCCTGCGGCTGGGCCAGGCTCAGGTCGAAGGCGTTGCGCCAGAAGCCGCCGTGGATGAACACGATGACCGGGTGGGGACCGTCGCCGTGCACCGCCGGGTCGGGCAGGACCAGCTCGGCGAACTGTTGCGGCGCGTCGCCGTACCGCACGACGTCGCCGATCCCGACCTCGAGCATCGGCTCCGCCGGAACGGACTCGGCCATCTCGCCGTCGTCGGTCGGCTCCGGCTCGGATGCGGCGGGCTCGTCCGCGGGTGCCACGCTCACGTCACCACCGGTCGTGCAGGCCACGCCGACCGCGAGCGGGACCAGCCCGGCGAGCAGGGCGGCGCGGCGCACTCACGCCTCGGCCACGTGATCGGTCTCGATCACCCCGGCGGCCAGCATCGCCTCGATCTCGGCTTCGGCGTAGCCGAGCTCGGCACACACCGCCCGGGTGTGCTCCCCCAACCCCGGCGCGGGGCGGATGTCGGCGGTCGGCATGCCGGTGGCCCGAAAGCCCGGCCCCTCGAACGCCATCCCGCCGATGGGCGGCTGGTCGAGCTCGACGATGAAGCCCCGCGCTCGGAAGTGGGGGTCGTTGAACTGGCCCTCGGAGTTGTGCATCGGCCCGGCCGCCACCCGGTGGGCGAGACAGCGTTCGACGACCTCGGCCACGGTGTGTTCCCGGGTCCATGCCTCGATGTGGGCGTCGATCTCCCCTTCGCGCGCCTGTCGACCGGCGAGCACGGAGAGGTCGTCGGTCATCGCCCAGTCCGGCGAACCCATCACCTCGACCAGGGCCCGCCACTCGGCATCGGAGCGGGTGCAGATGGCGACCCACGAGTCGGGTGCCGAGCACGGGAACAGCCCCCACGGCGTCCCCCGGTCATGGTGATTGCCGCGTGCACGCACCGACCCCGGATCCAGCGACTCCTTGGCGAGGAGGTCGGCCATGACGTTGACCACCTGCTCGACCTGGCAGACCTCGACGTGGAACCCGGCGGCGCCGTGCAGCCGGCGGCCGAGCACACCGGCGAGGGCGGTCACCGCGCCGGTCCGCCCCGCGAAGTGATCGGGGAAGATCGACATCGACCCTGCAGGAGCATCGTCGCCTTCGTAGTTCCAGAGGTGGGTCATGCCACCGGTGACCTGGGTGTTGGGGCCGTACCCCGACCAGTGACTCCACGGACCCCTCGATCCCATCAGCTGGCTCGACATCATCACCAGGTCGGGGTTCTCGGCGGACAGGTCGTCGTAGGCGATCCCCATCTGCGCCATGATCCCGGTCGAGTTGTTCTCGATCGCGATGTCGGCCGTGGCGGCCATGCGCTTCAGCAACGCCACCCCCTCGGGGTGCTTGGCGTCGACGCCGAGGCTGCGCTTGCTGCGGCTCGACGAGGCGAAGCTGGGCGACATCTCGCCGCCGAGAACGGTGCGGATGAAGTCGGGGTACGAGCGGGACTCGATCTTCACGACGTCCGCGCCGTACTCGGCGAGCATCCGACCGCACTCGACCCCGACCCCGCCGTGGCCGAAGTCCATCACCCGCACGCCGGCGAGCGGCGCGTCCTCGCCGCTGAGCGGGGCGGTCGGCGCCGTTCGGGGCGAGCCGAGATCGGCGAAGACGGCGTCGGTGTCGGCGCCGATGTCCGGCGGGGGTCCCACCGGGCCCACCCGCTCCGCATCGATCTCGACGAAGCCCGACGCCAGCATCATCTCCGCACCGTCGGCGACGGCGACCCGATCGAAGCTGCCACGTTCGGCAAAGTGGGGATTCACGAGGACGTCGTCGGGCTTGAGGATCGGTGTGCAGACGATGCCGCGGTCCTGACACTGCTCGGCGACCTCCAACATGGTCAGGTCGGCGAACAGCTCGGTGTAGAGCGGGTTGAGCACCGCATCGGCGATGCCGAAGCGCCCCATGAACGTCTCGTATTCGGGGTCCTGCAGATAGTCGGGTTCGCCGAGCCAGGCCCGCATGGCCTTCCAGTGCCGTTCGGCGATGATCACGAGACGGACGTACCCGTCCTTGCACGGCAGGATCGTGTACACCGGGCCGGGGCCGATGCGGCTGTCCAGGCTGGGCTGGCCGGCGTCGAAGGAGCGCGTCCAGTTGGACAGCGACCAGTCGGCGACCTGCGCGCACGCCTCGTTGACCGACAGGTCGATGACCTGGCCCGCGCCGGTGTCGAGCTGTTGCATCAGCGCGCACTCGATGGCGAACACCGCATGCATCGACGCGGTGTCGTCGGCGATGTTGCCCGGCGGCAGCAGCGGCTCGCGGTCGGGGACGCCGGCCTTGAACGCCATCCCGGCGGTTGCATCGAGCACCGCGCACGGGACGTCGCGCCCGGCGTAGGGACCGGTGCGGCCGTACGCGGTGATCGAACACACGACGAGGTGCGGGTGTCGCGCCGCGAGATCGTCGGCGTCGAGCCCGCTGTCGTCCCGGGAACCGGGCTCGGCGGAGTCGATCACCACATCGCTGTGGGCGAGCAGCTCGTGGAGTCGCTCACGATCCGGATCCTGGCCGAGATCGAGGGCGACCCCGCGCTTCCCGGCGTTGCGGAAGGTGAAGAACAGCGACTGGTCACCCGCGAGCGGCGGCAGTCGCCGGGCCGGTGAGCCTTCCGGCGGTTCGACGCGAAGCACCTCGGCGCCGAGGTCGGCCAGCAGCCGCCCGGCCAGCTCGCCTCGCTCGATCGTGAGATCGACGACGCGGATTCCCTGAAGCGGTCTGCGTGGCATGGCCGGGATCGTATGGGATGACAGATGTTGAGTCAGAACCACGACAATCCGACGTGACGGGTGGCCCGGGCCGGGACCTCGGCCGGCCCCGTTCAGTAGCATCGGGGTGTGGCGATGGGACAGGGGGAGCGAACCGGGCGGACGGCCGACGGCCTCATCTCGTTCGTTCCCCGGCTCGCGATCGAACTCGCCCGAGCGCCGGGCAACCGTCACGTCGAGATCCCCGGCTCGATGCTGTCGGCCGACATCTCCGGCTTCACCGCCCTGTCCGAGAAGCTGGCCGCGAAGGGCAAGGCCGGAGCCGAGGAGATCACGGAGCTGATCAACCTCTGCTTCGCCGCCCTCATCGGCGAGGCGTATGCGCAGAACGGCGAGATCCTGAAGTTCGGCGGCGACGCGATCCTGGTGCTGTTCCGCGGCGACGACCACGCTCGCCGGTGTGCGGCGGCCGCGCTCGCCATGCAGCGGACCCTCCACGCCCTCCCCGGCGCGAAGAAGGCCGACCTGACGATGACGGTCGGGGCCCACACCGGCGTGTTCGACGCCTTCCTCGTGGGCTCGGCCCACCGGGAGTTGCTGATCACCGGCGCCGCCGGCACCACCGTCATCGAACTCGAGGGCAACGCGGAGAAGGGCGAGACCCTCGTGTCCTCGGCGATGCTCGACGCGGTTCCCGAGCTCGAGAGCGTCGGCGAGTACGGCGGCGGCCATCGCATCGACGGCCTCCTCGACGTCGCGGAGATCGGCCCGACGAACCGCGAAGACCTCGACCTGGGCGTCGCCCTCCCCGACCTCATCCCGAGCGCGGTCTCGAGCCAGCTGGGCGGCGTCTTGCACCTCGGGGGCGAACATCGACAGCTCGGCATCTGTTTCGTGTTGGTCGGTGGCATCAGCGACCATCTCGCCGTCGTCGGCGGGCAGCGAACCGCCGACGACCTCGGCCGACTCGTCGACGACCTGGTGCACGCATGCGGGAGCTATGGCACCGCCTTCCTGCACAGCGACATCGCCGACCACGGCGCCAAGTTCGTCCTGACCGCCGGCGCCCCGACCTCCCACGGCAACAACGCCGAAGCGATCCTGCGGGCCGGGCTGCAGGTCGCAGCCGCGGTCACGCCCTTCGACCTGCGGATCGGCATCCAGGTCGGTCGCGGCTTCGCCGGATTCCTCGGTGCACCCGAACGTCGGTGCTACACGGTGATGGGCGACCCGGTGAACACCGCGGCCCGCATGCTCGGCAAGGCCGACCATCGCGACGTCATCGCGATGGACGACGCCATCCGGGCGACCGACACGATCTTCCTCGCCGAAGAGCTGGAGCCCTTCCTCGTCAAGGGCAAGGCCGAGCCGGTGACGGCCCACCGGGTCTACCAGCCCACCGACGAAGCCCGTCTCGATCACCGATTCGTCGAACTCGTCGGACGCACCGACGAACTCGCGACGCTCGATCGGAGCTTCGCCGACGGCGGACAGATCGTCGAGCTCGTCGGTGCGGCGGGCTCGGGCAAGACCCGTCTGGTCGACGCCGCGCTGCAACGCCACCTCTCCCCCGCCCACCGTGCCGCCTGCACCCAGTACGGCGCCGGCAGCCCCTACTCGGTGTTCCGTCCGCTGCTGCGCAGCATGCTGGGCATCGACCTGTACGCCGACGCCGACACGGCGGGTGACATCCTCACCAAGGTCGTCCGGACCGAGTGCGAGCCGCTGCTGCCGATGGTGCCGTTGCTCGCCACCGCGTTCGGCGCATCGGTGCCGTCGACCCCCGAGGCCGATGCGATCGACCCCGAGTTCCGGCGGGCCGTGCTCGCCCGCTCACTGGCCGAGTTCCTCGACGCGATCCTGGCCGGCACCGCCGTGCTCGTCGTCGAGGACGTGCAGTGGATCGACGAGGCCTCCAGCGATCTGTTGACCACGCTCGCCGGCGCGGTCCCGATCGCGGGCTGGATCCTGCTCGTCACCCGACGAGACGGCACCGGTTGGACGGCACCCGACGGAGCGACCGTCCTCGAGCTGCCCGCGATGGACGACCCCGAGATCGCCCGGCTCAGCATCGCCAGCTCGAGCCGGTCGCTCAGCGACACCGAGGTGTCGACCATCGTGCAGCGGGCGGCCGGCAACCCGCTGTTCGCCATCGAGCTGACCCGGGCGATCGCCGACGACGCCGGCGCGGCGATCCCCGACTCGGTCGAGAGCCTGCTCGCCAATCGGATCGACCAGCTCGATCCGGCCAGTCGTCTCTACGTGCGGATGGCCTCCGTGCTCGGCATCGAATCCCGGCTCGACGACGTCCAGGCGGTGGTCGAGGCCGAGGCGCCGGGCCTCACCCCGGATCTCGCAGCGCTCTCCCACATCCTCGAACCGCGAGGCAAGGGGCGGATCGGCTTCGCCAACGCCCTGTACCGCGACGCCGCCTACGAGGGTCTCCCGTTCAAACACCGCCGGCGCCTGCACCGCATCGTCGCCGAGTACCTGGAGCTGTCCTTCGACGAGGCGGCGGCCGCCACGGCCAACGCCAACCTGCTCTCGCTGCACTTCGCCGAAGGTGGGGTCCACCTCAAGGCCTGGACCTACGGCGTGCTCGCCGGCGATCTCGCCCGTACCGAATGGGCCAACCAGAACGCGGCGGACGCCTACCGGCGGGCGATCGACTCGGCCGGCCGTCTCCGGGGTATCGACGCCTCCGTGCTCGCACGCGTCGCCGAGGCGCTGAGCGACGCGCTGTTGGCCCTCGGCGACTTCGAGGGAGCGAAGGCGGCCATCGACCGGGCGCGGAAGGTGAACCACGACCTCGCGACCGAGGTGGACCTGATGCGAAAGCGAGGCGTGATCGCCGAGCGCCAGGGCGAACTCACCCAGGCGGTCCGCTGGTACGCCCGGGCTCGCCGCAAGCTCCCGGGCGGCACGTTCGACCCCGAGTTGCTCCGGGCCTCGGCCAATCTCAACCTGGCGCGGGCGGGTGTGCTGCACCGCCGCGGCGACAACGAAGCGTGCAGTGAAGCGGCCCGGGTGGCGATGCTGGAGGCGGAGGAGATCGGCGACGTCGAGTGTGAGGCGAAGTCGCTCCAGCGACTCCACCTCGCCATCTGCTACCTCCGTACGCCCGACACCAACGGCTACGGCCTGCGGGCGCTCGAGTTGTTCCGCGAGCTCGAAGACCACAACGAGATCGCCGTCGTGCTCAACAACCTCGGGGTCGAGGCGTACTTCGCCGGGCGCTGGAACGACGCGATCGAGTACTACGCCGAATCCGCCGACGAACGAGGCAAGGCCGGCAACACCCTCGACCTGGCGCTGGCGATGATGAACACCGGCGAGCTGCTGTCGGATCAGGGGCACTGGGACCGGGCGGCGGAGATGCTCGCCGACTCCCTCCGCAACTGGGAGGCGGCCGGCTACGCCGCCGGTATCGCCGCGACCAAGCTGTTCATGGGGGTGAACGAGCGTCGCCGCGAGCATTGGGATCGGGCCGACGACCTCCTGACCGAGGCCCGCGACACCTTCTCCGAACTCGGGGTCACCGAACTGGCCGAGGACGCCACGAGTCGCCTCATCGAACTCCACGTGTTCCGCGGCACCGGGTCGAGCGACCTCATCCGCCAGCAGCTCGCGACCTGGGGCACGGATCATCCCCTGGCGAGCCGACTGCGCTGGCTCCTCGGCGTGAATCTCGCAGCCCACGGCGATGTCGGGGAGGCGATCGAGACCCTGCTGTCGGAGATCGATCTGGCCGCCGGCGTCGACCGGGCCCGCACGATCGAGACCATGCTGGCCCTCGATCCGGATCGAACCGAGGCGGCGGTGTGGCGGGCCGAGGTCGATCAGATCTACGGCGGCGCGGGGGTCGTCCAGATGCCGGCGTTCCCGTTCGCCGCCCCAGTCTGAGCGCGACGCTCAGGCCGCGGCGAGCGCCACGAGGATCGTCCAGCCTCCGCCACCGGGCTCCTCGCTCACGACGACGTCGCCGAGCAAGGGTCCCTCGACCGTGAACACCGACAAGACCCCGTCGATCACCTGACGTTCGACGATCTCGTAGCCCGCCTCGGGCAGGCGCTGCTCGAAGAACGCCACCAACGCGTCGAAGTCGCCGTCGACGCGGCCACTGAAGCCGACCTCACCCTCGACCTCGGTCGTCAGCTGCACCTCGAAGCCGTCCGGTAGCGGGAAGGTGTCGCCGAGCTCGGGCACCTCGCCGCCACCGATCGAGATCTCACCCTCGTCGGTGGGGATGGTCGTTTCGGTGGAGCCGATCGGGCCGAAGTTCTCGGCCTCGGAGTCCGAGGAGAACTCCCGATCGACGTCGAAGCCATCGCCGTCGGGCTCGGGCTCGGATGCGTCGTCCGACGGGTCGGTGGCCGGTCCCGACGTCGTCGGCGCCGCGGCCCCGTCGTCGCCGGCGGCGTCGTCGGTGCCGCCCTCGCCCGTGTCGGTGCCGTCGCCGGCGGTGGCATCTTCGTCGTCGGCGTCAGCATCGCCGCCGCTGCCGGCGTCGATACCCGTGGACGCGGCGTCGTCACCGTCGGTCGCGGTGGACCCGGTCGCCGAACCCGAAGTCGACGACGCCGATGGGTCGGCGGACTCGGGATCGGGGTCGCCGGAGCACCCCGTCGCGAGCAACGCGACGAGTGCCCCGGCGGCCCACAGTCGCCGCCGCCTCACTCTCGGACCCGGATGCCGCCGAGCAACACGAGGTCGCCCTCGTCGTACAGCACGCCGTTGTCGTAGATGACCTCACCGGTGTCCTCGTCCCAGATGCTGATCTGGAAGAAGTCGTGGCGACCGTTGTCGATGCCCTGGACCCGGAAGCGATAGCCCGACTGGCCGTCGATCTTTCCGACGCCCTCGGCGACCGCCATCGTGTCGTTGACGATGAGGTAGTCGTAGCTGGTGGACTTGAAGAAGAACTCGCCGAGCAGGTGGAGCTTTGTCTTGCCCGACGGCGTGTCGCTGTTGTTGCGGTAGCGGGCCCGGTAGCCGAAGAAGGCGGGACCACCCCACGGCTCTTCGTCCACATAGGCCTCGGGGCCGGACCAGTACCAGCCCGCACCGGCGACACGGCCTCGGGAATCGGGGTCGAAGACGACCGCGAACTCGAAGACCGAGGTGTCGACGTTGCCGGCGGCGTCGGTGATCGTCACCGTGACGGTGTAGACCCCCGGCTCCGGGTAGGCGAAGCTCGCCTGCATCAGGCCGTCGTCGGCGGCGCCGCTGGGCGGCGACACGATCGCACACGACGGGTTGCCGGTCGTCGGCGCGCCGCTCGTCGCCGAACAGGTGGTCGCCGGGATCCCCGGCGTGTCCTCGTTGTCGCCCCAGTCGACGTCGATCTGGTACGAGTCGGCCGCACCGTCGGCGTCACCGAAGACGATGTCGAGTTGGACGGCGTCGCCGATCGGCACCGCCGGACCCTCGATCAAGGTGATGCGGGGCTCGGCCGCACCGAAGATCGAGATCGTGAAGTACACGTTGGTCGAGCGGGTGTTGCCGGCCAGGTCGGTCCCGGTGATCGTCAGGGTGTAGCCACCGACCGCCGTCGGGAACGGATCGCCGATCGAGACCGGCATACCGTTGACCTCGCCCTCACAGGTCGCCAGGTTGGCGTCGTCGCACAGCCAGTCGTAGGTGAGGCCGGATGTGGTCGGATAGTCGGTGAGCGCGGTCGGGGCGATCTCGGTGAGCGTGGGCTTCAGCGAGTCGATCTCGACCGAGCCGAGGAACGACTCGCCGGCGTCGGTCGTGACCTCGAAGGTGTGGGGCCCTTCACCGGTGATGGTGAACGACGCACCGTCGAGGATCGGCGTGACGGGACCGCCGTCGAGCATGTAGCTCAACGCCGCGCCTCCGGTGACGGTGACCTCGACGTCGCCGACATAGAACCCGGAGCCGTTGGCGGCCAGGTTGGTGTCGTCGATGTCGACGTCGAGCAATGCGATGACCTCGAAGTCGACGGTCGAGGTCGTCTCGTTGCCGAAGACATCGGTGCCGACCACGGTCAGCGTGTAGAGGCCCGGCGTGGTCGGCAGGTCGTCGCCGACCGCGACCGCCGCGCCGTTCACCTCACCGTCGCAGCTCACGAGGCTCGGGTCGGCACACGTCCAGTCGTAGGTGAGGCCGGCGTCGGCGAGGATCACCGCACCATCGGTCGGCGTGCCCTCGGAGAAGCTGGGCGCGCCGGTCGTGTCGATCTTGAGTTCGAGATCGACGGTGTCCGTGCCGTCGGTGATCGACACGTCGAAGACGCCGTCGCCGGGGATGGTGATCGTGTCGCCGCTGGTGATCGCGATGGGCGCACCTGCGTCGATCGTGTAGCTCAGCGAGCCGGAGCCGACGACGGTGATGTCGACCGGACCGAAGTACCAGTCGGCCACGGCATCGAAGTTGCTCTGGTCGACGTCGACACTGAACGGGATGACGATGTCGAACGGGACGTTGAACGTGGCGCTGTTGCCGACGATGTCGGTTCCGGTCACCACCAGCGTGTAGGGCCCTGCGGCCGTGGGCAACGGATCCCCCACCGCGACCGGGTTGCCACCGACGCTGCCGTCACACGACACGAGGCTGGTGTCGGTGCAGGTCCAGTCGTAGAACAGCCCGGCGTCGTCGGCGTACAC
>JBCCWI010000015.1:0-58433 GCA_039193795.1 Actinomycetota bacterium
CGGCAGGATCACCCAGTAGTTGGTGGAGATCACGGCCCAGATGAACGCGATCCCCATCACGACCTGGGCGATGACCACCGACCGGCGCCGGCTCATGAGATCGGCGACGACGCCGGTCGGGGTCTCCGACACCAGCACCGACACCTCGAGCACGGCGCCCATCGCGACGAGCTCGATCGGCCCGAGATCGAGCTCGACGATCCACCACACGGTGGCGGCGAGCCAGAAGCCCCACTCGATCCCCTCGGCGGTCCCGAAGGCGCGAACGAAAACGCGAGCGGGGTCGTAGGGGCGAGCGGACATCGAACCGACGCTACCGGAGCGGCTCGGGGCGCGACCGGGAGTTCCGCCGTGTCAGGATCGCGGCATGGCTCGCATCCTCATCACCGGTTCGAACAGCGGTTTCGGACTCCTCGCCACCCTCACGCTCGCCCGCCAGGGTCACGATGTCGTCGCCACCATGCGGAACCCGGCCAAGGCGGGAGCGCTCGAAGCAGCGGCCGCCGCCGAGGATCTCGGGATCGAGATCCGGGTGCTCGACGTCGACGACCAGGCGTCGGTCGACGCCGCGTTCGCGGACGCCGCCGAGATCGACGTCCTGGTCAACAACGCCGGCTTCGAGGTCCGCGCCCCGATCGAACAGCTCACCGACGAGCTGATGTACGCCCAGCTCGAGACCAACGTGATGGGCCCGCTCCGCACGATGCGGGCCGTGCTGGGACCGTGGCGGGAGCGGGGCAGCGGGGTCGTGGTCAACGTGAGCTCGATCGCAGGCCGGGTCGGCACGCCGTACGCCGGTGCCTACGCCGCCTCCAAGTACGCGCTCGAGGCGATGAGCGAGTCGCTTCACTTCGAGATGTCGACCTTCGGGATCCGGGTCCACCTGATCGAGCCGGGCCGCTTCGACACCGGCTTCGGCGACAAGATCATCCAGCCCGACGCCTTCGCCGGTTCGATCCACGAGGAACGTCACGATGCGTTCCGGGCCGCGCTCGGTGCGCTCGACGGCGGCGGGCCCCCCGCCGATTCCCAGGAGGTCGCCGACGCGATCGTGCGGGCCGCGACCGATCCCGACGCGCCGTTCCGCACACTGTGCGGCGACGATGCCCGGCTCATCGACGGCGCCAAGACGGCGATGAGCTTCGAGGACTTCGAGACCACGATGCGCACCACGCTGAACTGGCACGACTGAGGGTTCAGACCCCGACCAACTCCCGCTGGTCGTCGGCTTCGGGGTCGTCGGCCTCGGCCGCGTCAGTGTCGAGGTCCTCGGGGTCGTCGCGCAGCGCCAGCCAGCCCCGGACCATCTGTTCGACGGCGACGGCGGCGAGGATCGCGATCGCCGGCTCCACCGATGCCCGGTAGCGGTTCTGGGCGAACGTGATCGTGATCGTGATGAAGATCGCGACGAGGGGCCCCACCAGCGGGATGACCGGGATGCGCCGGCGCCGCATGATGACGACCCCGATCGCGGCCAGCACCATGAACACGTACGACGACGTCTGCGCGACCTTGGTGACCCAGAGGTCGCGGCCCTCGAGGAAGGCGTCGACGTCGGACTGTTGGACCGGCTTCCAGAGCCCGAAGATCCGCAACCACCGGACTGCGACGACGGTCGGCAGGCGGGTGATGTTGTCCTGGATGTACTCGATCGACTTCTCCATGAAGACCGCCGAGCGTTCGGACTGGTCGGAGTTGTCGGGGGTGAGCCCCTCCTCGGCGAGGAAGTCCTGTGGGCAGGTGATGCTCCAGTACCCGGTGAACTCCCCGTAGTAGGTGGCGTCGCACGTCGAGGTCGCGAGGGTGACCTGATAGCCCTCGGAGAGGTAGACCGGGTTCTCGAACCGCGAGAGGTTGAAGGCAACCCAGGGCGCCAACACCGCGGCGCTGGTGACCCCGGCGATCACGAGCGCCGACAGGCGGGTCCGCCAGTCCCACGACCGGACGAGCAGGATCATCGGGGTGATGACGAGCACGCTCATCAACAACAACTCGGCCCGGCTGAACGTGGCGAGCGACAGCGACAGGCCCATCAGCGCAGCACCGCCGAAGGACGGGCGGTTCCAGAACCGGTACACGACATAGACGGTCGTGGAGAGGAACAGCATCGCCAGGATCTCCGAGAGGATCGTGCCGTCCCAGGACCAGATGTTCGGGTAGATCGCAGCGAGGAGCCCGGCGATGAGACCGAGGCGTCGACCGCCGAACTCGCGGGCGGCGAGCGCGGTCATGATCACCATCGGCGTCGAGATGAAGATCGCGGTCAAGATCATGTGGGCGGTCGGCCCGGCGAGCCCGATCCACGACCAGAACCCGAGGAAGAGGATGTACAGCGGAGGGTGATCGGCGGCCGGGGTCTGGGTGCCGTCGATGTTGTATTCGAGCGGGTTCACCCAGCCGACACCCTCGGCGAGCTGGCGTCCGGACTCGTGGTAGAAGTACGCGTCGCCCCAGATGAAGATGCCGTCGCGCCAGACCAGGATGAAGACGATCCGCCACACCAGCGACAGCAGGGCGATCGCCCAGAGCACGGACCAGAAGCGGCGGGCGGTGATGGTCTCGGTCATCGCCCGTCACCGCCTTCGGACTCGTCGAGGCGGGCCCGCAGCAGCGCGATCTCCTCGCCGAGCTGACGGGTGCGGGCCTCGAGTCGGCTGAGTTCCCACGAGTAGTGGATGGCGATCCCGAGCAGGAGCAGGCCCGAGAGCGAGAACAGCAGCGCCGGGGCGTAGTTCACGCCCAGCGCCTCACCGGCCTCGTCGACGATCGCCGGGAACGCGGCGAGCGGCACCAGCGGCACGGTGATGACGAGCCAGAGCAGGGCGTACTTGGAGCGCAGGCGCCGCAACCCGACGAGGCGCACGACCCAGACGGTGATGCCGAGGGCGACGAGCGACAGGGTGATCTGGGCGGCGGCGCTCATCGACGGCCCCCGTCGCGTCGACCGACGAGCACCCCGCCGGCGATGCCGACCAACAGCCGGAGATAGTTGAACACGAGGCGGAAGCGACGGGCCGACGGCACCCCGCCGGCTCGGGCCCGCATCGACACGGGGACCTCGACGACCTCGTAGCCCGATCGCCGCACGAGGATGATGACCTCGACGGTGTCGGCCAGGTACTCGACCGGATACTCACGGGCCAGGTATTCGACCACGGGCCGGCTCATCGCTCGGAAGCCAGATGTCGCGTCGGTCGCCTCGAACCCGGTGGTCATGCGCACGACCCGGTTGAGCAGACCCATGGCGCGTCGGCGCGTGCCGCCGACCGTGTAGTCACCGGCGTCGGCGGCGAAGCGACTGCCGATCGCGAGACCGGCGCCCGCGTCGACCGCGGCGAGGAGCGCCGCGATGTCGGCCGGGTCGTGTTGGCCGTCGGCGTCGATGATGACGACGGTCTCGGCGTCGTGCTCGAGCGCCCAGCGCAGGCCGGTGCGTACGGCGCCGCCGACCCCGAGATTGAACGGCAGTCGGACGCAGGCGACATCGGCCCGGCGGGCGACCTCGGCGGTGGCGTCGGTCGAGCCGTCGTCGACCACGACGGCGGTGAGCCCGTCGATCGACGCGATCTCGCCGAGCACGCCGCCGAGCGAGGCCTCCTCGTTGAAGGCGGGGACGACGGCGACGGCACTCACGAGGCGGTCCGTTCACGCCGGGCCGCGAGGCGAGACTTCACTGCGGCCGTGAGCGGCGCCTCGACGAGACGGTGGCTGGCGGCCGCGGCCGCGACCGAACCGAGCGAGCCGACGACGACCAGGACGATGAAGTCACCCTCGAAGTCGCCCCACCCGAACAGGTCGTGGGTCCAGGTCAGGAAGGCCTGGTGCCAGAGATAGATGCCGTAGGAGACGAGCCCCAGGTAGCTGAGCACCGGGTTCGACAGCGTCTTGAGGATCGGCGAACGGTCGTGGGGCCCGAACACGATCGGCAGCACCAGGCACACGCCGACCAGCAGGTAGATGGCCTGCCGGGCCAGTTCGAGGCGGGGGCTGGCGAGGAAGAGGCCTCGCTCGAGTCCGAGCTGGGTCGACACGAACCAGAACAGGACGACGGCCCCGGCGTACCAGAGCCAGACCCGCTGCGCAATGTTGCCCATGTAGTCACGCACCAGGGTGCGGTGATCGGCCCAGACCGACGCGATCGCCAGGGCCATGCCGGCCGCGAAGACGTCGAAGTAGGAGGTGACCCACAGACGGCTGACGTTGCCCCACGAGTTGTTCGGGTACGGCGAGATCTCGGCGGCGATCAGCCGGAAGACGACGCTGCCGATCGCGAGCGCCGCGCACAGGCCGAGCAGGCGCTGGGCCTGCCGGTTGATCGAGCGCCCCTCGCTGAACCGACGACCGACCGCCGCCACCCAGGGCAACAGGAGGTAGAAGCCCAACTCGGTGGCGAGGCTCCACGACTGGGTCAGGCCCGAGATGGCACGGCTCGGGTGGTACACGTGCACGAGACCGAACGACACCACGAAGCCGACGAACCCGATCACGGTCACCGCCCCGAGGACGAGCTGGATCACGAACGCGACCCAGTACCCCGGGTAGATGCGGACGAGGCGGCGAATCCAGAACGGACCGGTCGCAGGCGGCGGCTTGTTCTCGAACTGGGCCACGACGAAGGGCCGGTAGAGCAGGAAGCCCGACAGCACGAAGAAGATCGAGACTCCGATGTCCATGCGGGTGAGCAGGAGTCCGCCGAGGTCGGAGCGGAATGTCAGCCCGCTGGAGAACCCGGCGTGGTGGAACACGATCAGGAAGGCGGCGATCGCCCGGAGGCCGTCCAGACCCGCGAACCAGCCAAGGGGGCGCGAGGACGAGTCCGTCGGTGCGGGTGCGTAGGCCGTCATGGAGCGACCCGAGGCTACCGGCGCGGCGGGTACGGTACGAGGCCCGGGTCGGGCGAATCCGACGCCGCCGCGATCCGACACCTCCGAGTGACACAGGGGCCGTGATGACCGATTCGATTCCCGCGCAGATGACGGCGGTGTATCTGCGCGGCTACGGCGGCGCCGACATGCTCGACGTGGTCGCCGACGCACCGGTTCCGACGCCGGGTCCCGACGAGGTGCTGATCAAGGTCGGGGCCGCCGGGGTCAACAACACCGACATCAACACCCGGACCGGCTGGTACGCCCGCGAGGTCACCGGCGGGTCGAACGACACCGCCGCCGGCGACGAGGAGCAGACGGCCGCGAGCGGGTGGTCGGGCGAGATCGAGTTCCCCCGCATCCAGGGGGCGGACGCCTGCGGCCGCATCGTCGGCGTCGGCGAGGCGGTCGATCCGGCCCGGATCGGTGAGCGCGTCATCGTGGCCTCGCTGCAGGATGCGTACAGCGACGGTCCGTTCGGGTGCATCACCTGGGGATCGGAGAAGGACGGCGCGTTCGCGCAGTACACCATCGCCCACACCACCGAGACCTTCGCCGTCGACTGCGACTGGACCGACGTCGAACTCGCGTCGATCCCGTGCGCCTACTCGACGGCGGAGAACATGCTGCACCGCATCGCGCTCGGCGCCGAACGGGTGCTGATCAGCGGTGCGTCCGGTGGCGTCGGTTCGGCGGCGGTTCAGCTCGCCAAGCGGCGAGGGGCCGAGGTCGTGGCGCTGTCCGGTGCGTCGAAGGCCGATGCGGTGCGATCGCTGGGGGCCGACGAGGTGCTCGACCGCGACACCGATCTGCTCGACCGCTTCGGCCCGGAGACCTTCGACGTGATCGTCGACGTCGTCGCCGGCCCCTTCTGGGATCAGGCCACGCAGCTGCTGCGCATCGGAGGCCGCTACATCACCGCCGGGGCGATCGCCGGCCCGATCGTCGAGCTCGACGTCCGCGACCTCTATCTCAAGGATCTCACCGTGAAGGGCTCGACCTATCAGGACCCGGAGGTCTTCCCGAACCTCGTCGGGTACATCGAGCGAGGCGAGATCCGACCGATCGTCGCCGAGACCTACCCGCTCGCCGAGATCGTCGACGCGCAGCAGGCGTTCCTCGACAAGGGGTTCGTCGGCAAGATCGTGCTCGTGGTCCCGGAGTGACCATCGTCGACGCGACGATCGAGGACCTCACGGTCGATCCCCACCCCGTCCTCGCCGCCGCCCGTCGCCTCGGGCCGGTCGTTCGCGTCCCGGCGCTCGACGCATGGGTCGTCACCGACCGGGCGATGGCCGTCGCAGTCATGCGGGACGCCGAGCGGTTCACCGTCGACGACCCGCGCTTCTCCACCGGCCGCGTCATCGGGCCGTCGATGCTGTCGACCGACGGCGACGAGCACCGACGCCATCGCAGCCCCTTCACCGACTGGTTCTCGTCGAGTGACGCTCTCCTCGCCCTCACCGATCGGATGCGGGCCGATGCCGACCGCCTCGTCGCGACGTTCGCCGGGGATGGATGCGCCGAGCTCCGCACCGCCCTCGCGGCACCGCTGGCTGCCGAGACGCTCGTCCATCTGCTCGGCCTGGACCCGCCCGGTGCGCAGGCCCTGCTCGGCTGGTACCGACGGATCGTCGACACCGTCCAGACGATCACCGCGGGAGCGACCCCGAGCCCGGCCGGGGCCGAGGCCTACGCGGAGCTGCGGCGGGCGATTCTCGATGCGACCGACGCCGGGCGCGCCGCCGCCCTGCTCGAGGCGCACGGCCATCTCGGCGACGACGACCTCGCCGCCAACGCCTCGGTCATCCTCTTCGGCGGGATCGAGACCTCCGAGGGTGCGACCGCCAATGCGATCTGGCACCTGCTGACCGACCCCGCCACGCTGCGAGCCGTCACCGACGATCGTTCGCTGGTCCCCGCGTTCGTCGAGGAGACACTGCGACTCGAGCCGGCGGCCACCAACGTCGATCGCTACGCCACCACCGACGTCACCATCGGGGACGCGGCGATCCGGCCGGGGGACTATGTGGTCGTGTCGCTCGCCGCCGCCAATCGCGATCCGGCGGTGTTCCCCGATCCCGACGCGATCCGGCTCGATCGCCGCAACGGCCGACAGCACACGACGTTCGCGCTCGGGCCGCACGCCTGCCTCGGCATCCACATCGCACGGGCCCAGACCATCGCCGCCCTCGATGCACTGCTGACCCGGCTGCCCGACATGACCCTCGACCCGGATGCGAGCGAGCCGCCCCACGGGCTCGTCTTCCGCAAGCCACCTGCGGTCACGGCACGGTGGAGCGTTCGGTGACACCGATCGCGTCGCTCCCGATGTACGACTGGCCCGAGGTGGTCGATGCGCTCGACCGCTTCTGGACGGCGATCCGGTCGAGCCTCGACGAGCTGGGGGTGGCGGTGCCGGACGCTCGCATCCGACCGACCGAGTCGGTTGACCACTGGCGCGACCCGTCGCTGCTCATCAGCCAGACGTGCGGGCTGCCCCTCCGACGCCACCTCCTCGACGACGTGGCGGTCATCGGTTCGTTCGACCATCGTCTTCCCGCGACACCGGCCGGCCACTACCACTCGGTCGTCGTCGTGGCCGAGTCGCATCCCGCCGCATCGCTCGTGGAATTCGATGCGGCGACGGCCGCTGTGAACGGCGCGGAGTCCCAATCGGGTCACGCGGCGTTGCGCCACGCCCTGATCGCCCACCCCGGCGCCGTCACCGCCGCGATCCGCTCGGGAAGCCATCGGGACTCGGTGCGCATGGTCGCCGACGGCCTCGCCGACGTCGCCGCCATCGATGCGGTGTCGTGGGAGCTGGCCGTCGCCCACGAACCGGCGGCTGCTCGTTGCCGCGTCCTGCAGCGCACCGCACCCACCCCCGGCCTGCCGCTCGTGACCGCCCGAGCGAACACCCACCTGCTCCCCCACCTGCGCCTCGCCGTCGCCCACGGCGTCAGCGGCCTGGCCGAAGACGACCGCCGCACCCTGCACACCCACGCCCTGATCGCAGCCGACGCCGACGACTATGCGGTTCTCGACCGGAACTGGGCCGACGCCGACGTCGCGGGCGTCGCCGAGCTGGTCTGACCCATGGGAGCGCTGTTCGGCCTGCTGGCCTCCCTCGCCATCACCTCGATGGAGTTCTTCAGCCGGCGCATCACCAACGAGGTCGGACCGATCGTCGCCGCCGCGGCCGCGAGCCTGATCGCCGCCATCGTCACCTTCGGTGTCGCGGCGATCGACGGCGGCGACCTGATCGGACGCGACCTCCTGCTCGGGGCCGGTTCCGGCATCGGGTTCGGGCTCGGACTCTCCACCTATCTGCACGGGCTCCGCATCTCCAGCTCCGCGGTCATCGGACCGACCGTGGCGTCCCTCTCGGCGCTGATCCCGTTCGGCTATGCCGCCGTCACCGGCGACGCACCCCCCGCGCTCGGCTACCTCGGTGCGGCGCTGGCGGTCGCCGGCCTGATCCTCGTCACGGTCGGCGGATCCGAGGCCAGCAACGTCCGCGGCGGGCTGCCGGTCGGCATCGTCTCGGGCATGGGCTACGGGGTCGGCACCCTGCTGCTGATCAACGTCTCCGAGGACTCCGGCAGCTGGTCGATCGCCAGCCAGCGGGTCGCCGCCTTCGCCGCCATCGCGACCTTCGCCCTCATCCGACGCCGTCCCGTGTTCCCGCCCGTCCGCTTCGCCCGTCACGCGACGGCGGCGGGGGTGATCGCCGCGATGTCGTCGGTGTTCCTGCTCGCCGGGCTCGCCATCAACCCGGCGGCGACCTCGGTGACCGCGACGGTCTATCCGGCGACATCCGTCGCCGCCGGCCGAGCGTTCTTCGGCGACGCGGTCACCCGCCTGCAGGTCGGGGGTCTCGTCGTCGTGATCCTCGGCACGATCGCCATCGTGCTCGCCTGACTCAGCCGGCGTCGGGCAACGCCGCCGGGTCGGCCTCGGCCATCGCTACGACCGCAACGGCTGGGTCGATCGACGCGATCCGTTCGCGGATTTCGTCGATCATCGCCCGGTGCTCGGGGCGCACACGGTTGATGAGCACCGCGAACCGGGCATCCGCCGGACAGTCCTTGCGCGAACCGGCATCGTCGAGCAGGACCCGGACGAGTCGGTCCGGGGTGAGGAGATCCGACTCCGAGGCACCGACGAGGGCCGCCACGCGATCCGGTCGATGACACCCGACGTCGATCGGAGCCCCGACCGCGGCCATCCCGACACACCCGACGAGCGTGGTCGTGTTCGACGGCACGACGGGCTCGTAGTCACGCGGCGCCTTGAACGGGCGCCGACGTGACCCGTCGGCCTCGACGGCGATCGTCTCCGCGAGCGGCGCCCACCGTGCGATCGCAGCCGGCTCGACGCCGAACGCCCGCTGGCCATCGGAACCCGACCACACGATCACCGACCCGGACGTGTCGAGCACCCGACCGAGCGCGTCGTCGCTCGGGTCCATCAGCACGGGAAGGCCCCCGGTGCGGTCCGCACCCATCTTGGTCGTGGTCGTGATCACGCACCGGCCCGCTCGATGGGCGCCGAGGGCGAAGAGTGCGGTCGTCTTGCCACCGCCGCCCACGAAGCTCACGACCTCGCGCCCCTCGAGGCCGAGCGCGTCGGGCAGTGCGTTCCACGTCAGCACGAGCGCCTCGACCCCATCGCCGAACCCTAGGCGGCGACGTCAGCGGTCACGGCACCGTTAGCCTTTCTCCCTCGTGAGCCACGAACGTCACCCCCGCCTCCTGATCGTCGCCGTCGCCGTCGCGTTCATCGCCGCCGCCTGTGGTGGCGACGAGACCCGAGACGACACCGTCATCGCCTCGATCGCCGATCGCGAGTTCACCCAGGGCGACCTCGACGATCTCCTCCCCGACGGCGAGAACACCGTCCCGGGCCGTATCGCCACCGTCGTGGAGGGCTGGCTGACCACGCAGGCACTCGAGTTCGAACTCGACGACCTCGGCTTCCCCGTCACCGACGAGGACCGTGCGTCGGCCGCCGAGGCCGTCGACGGTCGCAACCAGACCCGCAACGACACCGAACGCGACCTGCAGGTCGCCGAGATCGCCAACAGCTTCGCCATCAGCCGATGGCTCGAGGAGGCGGTCGAGGACGCCGGCGACCCGACGCTCCCCGACTACCTGTGCGCCAACCACCTCCTGGTGGAGACCGAGGACGAGGCGGCCGACGCCCTCCAGCGCTACATCGACGGCGAAGCCTTCGCCGACCTCGCGATGGAACTGTCGACCGGCCCGTCCGGGCCCGACGGCGGTGACCTCGGCTGCGCGGTCGAGGGACAGTTCGTCCCCGAGTTCGAGGCGGCCGCCTACGAGGCGGACAACGGCGAGGTCGTCGGCCCCGTCGAGACGAGCTTCGGTTGGCACCTGATCGAGGTGGAGACCGTCGGGCCGGCCGATCTCGACACCCACCCGGACGCCGATCCCGCCGAACTCGCACAGATCGCCGCAGCCGCCAGCCGGGCCCAGATCGACGGCATCGTCTTCGATCTCCAACAGCAAGCGGCCGAAAACCACGGTGGCGACGCGGAGATCGACGACTCGATCGGCACCTTCTCCGGCGAGGGTCTGCAGATCACCCCCGCCTGACCCATCGCCGCGACGGCGGCTCCTCCGGACTGGTCCATACTGGCCCGGTGCGAGTCCTGGAACTGTGGCGTTATCCCATCAAGTCGATCGGCGGTGAACGGCTCGAACGCGCCGACATCGGCGAGTTCGGCATCACCGGCGACCGCGGCTGGGGCCTGGTCGACGAGACGAACGGCAACGTGTTGACGGCGCGGCGAGAGCCGCAGCTGTTGATGGCCACCTGCCGCATCGTCGACGGCGAACCGGTCACGACCACCGCCGACGGCCGCGAGGTGCGCACCTCCGCCGAGTACACCGACTGGCTCGGCCGGCCGGTGCGTCTGGAGGCCGCCGGCGCCGACGGCGGCACCTACGAGAACCCGATGGACGCCGAGAACGACGCCGACTGGGTCAGCTGGCAGGGCCCCGGCGGAGCGTGGCACGACTCGGGTCGCTCGCGGGTCTCGATCGTCACCGCCACCACCATCGGCGAGTGGGACTTCCGCCGCTTCCGCGCCAACGTGCTGGTCGACGGCGAAGGCGAACTCGACCTCATCGGTGGGGCGATCACGATCGGCTCGGCGGGGCTCGACGTGATCAAGGGCATCGAGCGCTGTGTCATGGTGACCCGCCCGCAGCCCGGCCTCGAACGCGATCTCGACGTCCTCAAGACGATCAACCGCGAACGCGACGGCGTGCTCTCGGTCGGGGCAACGATCAACCAGGCCGGCGTGATCGAGGTGGGGGACGAGATCCGGACCTCCGGCTGATGCGGAGTCCGATCCGTGCGGTCGCGGCGGTCGCGTCGATCGCCCTGCTCGCCGCCGCGTGCGGGGGCGACGACGAGCCGACCGCCGAGGAGCAGGAGGCGGTCGGGCTGCTGATCGACGCCGAACTGTCGCTCGACGAGCAGCGCTGCGTCCTCGACGGGTTGCAGCGACTCGAGATCACGCCGGAGCAGATCATCACCGCCGACCTGACCCCCGACGACGAGGGCGAGGTGCTGGGGGTCAGCCTCGAGTGTGTCGAGGACCTCGCCTCGATCGAGGCGTTCGTCGACTCCTTCATCGCGGGCGCCGCCGACGCCGGCACCGAGCTCACCCGCGAGCAGGCCCGGTGCGAGATCCGGGCGCTCGACGAGAGCGGCAAGGACGAGGCGATCCTCGCGTGTCTCGAGGGCGCCGCCGCTCCGCAGGCCGAGGGCGACGACCCGGTCCTCGATCTGCTGGTCGAGCAGTGCCGTCGCGGCAACAACCAGGCGTGCGACGAGCTCTTCGCCGACGCGCCGGCCGACAGCGAATACGCCACCTACGGCCAGACGTGCGGCAACCGCCTCCCCGACGGCGAGGGGCTGAGCTGTTTCGAGACGCTCGGCTGAGCGGCGGTCAGTCCTGCGGCGGGCGATAGAAGATCGCGAGCTGGGCCAGCGCTGCACCGACACCGCCGACGGCGGCGATCAGCAGCCCGGTGAGCCCGTCGAGATCCTCGATGAGCTCGAGCTGGTAGTCGACGCTGTACTCGCCCGGCCCGACGGTGGCGACCCCGATCGCCAGGATCGCGTAGATGAAGTTGAGCTCGATGCCGTTCTTGGCCGACATGAAGCCGTTCTCCCAGTGCACCGTGTAGCCGGCGACCCACATCAAGGCCACGATCGCGAGTGCGGCCAGCGGTGTGAGGAACCCGATGGCGAACAAGATGCCCGCGCCGAGCTCGGTGCCGGCGGCCAACACCGCGTGGAAGCGACCCGGACGCATCCCCATCGAGTCGAACCATCCGGCGGTGCCGTCGATCTTCCCGCCCTTGAAGAACTTCTGGTAGCCGTGGGCCGCCATGGCGACACCGGCGCAGACGCGGACGACGAGCATGCCGAGGCTCACCGCATCCGCGTCGGCGACATAGTTCTGGGCGAGCAGCGTACTGAACATGAGTTCTCCCCTCCGGCGGCGCAGTGTAGGAGACTCCTCTGATGTCGGTCCCAATCGTCGCCGCCGGACGCAGCCCCTTCGCCGTCGCCGACGGGGCGCTCGCCGGCTGGCATCCGGTCGATCTGGCGGTGACGGTCGCCGCCGCCGTCTTCGCCGACGCCGACCTCGCACCCGAGTCGATCGACCATCTGTGGCTCGGTTGCGACGAGCCGGTCGGCGCGCAGGGAGCGAACGCGGCCCGCGCCATCGGGCTGGCGGCGGGCTGGCCGGAGGCGGTCGGCGGGACGACGATCGACGCCGCCCCGCACAGCGGCATGAGCGCACTCATCGCCGCCTGTGACGCGATCGAGTCGGGGCGAATCGGTTCGGCGGTCGTCATCGGGCTGTCGTCGGCCTCGATCGTGCAGCCCGGCGCCTCGTCCCTCGCCCGCATGTACGGCCGACCCTGGGGGGACGGACCCGCCGGGCGGTACGCGGAGGCGGGCGGACTCGTCCCACCGATCGTCGCCGCCGACCGCGCCGCGGTCGGGCTCGGGATCGATCGGGCCGCCCAGGAGTCGTGGGGGCTGCGCTCGATCGGGCGGCGGACATCGCCGCCGTCCGCGCTCGTCACCGTCGGTGCTCGGCCCGGCGATGGGGTCGCGATGCAGCGCGACACACCGATCGGCGCCGACGTCGTGCGCACGATCGTGATCGACGCGCTCGAGCCGATCTTCGAGGCGGACGGCACCACGACGGCCGCGGGGTTCGCACCTCCCGCCGACGGCGTGAGCGTGCTGGTGCTCGGGACGACGGCCACCCCGATCGGCGAGATCGATCGCACCGCGGTCGCCGGCGGTTCGCCGTTCGATCTCCGCGGCCCGGTGATCGCCGCGGCCGATGACGACGCCTCCCCCGATCGGATCGACCTGGCGTGCGTCTCGGCGTCGATGGCACTCGTCGCGATCGATGCCCTCGCAGCCGATTCGGAGGTGGTCGATGCGAACGGCGCCACGATCGCGGTCGGCGACGCGGCGGCGGCCGAGGATCTCCGCCTCGTCGTCGACGGCATCCATCGCGCTGCACCGGGCAAGACCGGCCGCGCCGTGCGGGTCGCCCCGGGGGCCGCCGCCGGTTGCCTGTGGCGGCGGCTCTAGGCTGTCGGTGTGGAACTGTTCGGCTACGGCGTCATCAACATCGTCATCGCCGTCGTGGTGGGCTATCTGATCTGGCGCACCGGTTTTCGGATCCTGCGCAGCATGGCCCAACCGATCCCCGAGCCCCCGCCGGCCGGCGAGCTCCGCAAGGTCAAGATCATGTACCGCTGCGCCATCTGCGGCGCCGAGGTCCGCATGACGATCGCCCCTGACGAGGATCCCCAGCCGCCCCGGCACTGTCTCGAGGACATGGATCTCGTCGCCCCGATCAACGAGTAGCGAACCCCCTTCCGCTTCGTCCACAGCCTGTGGACAACCATGGGGAGAATCACACGCGTGTCATTCCCGCACCGGCCGGGAACCCGCCTATCCTCAACGGCCATGTCGGAAAAGCCCGCGAAGCGACGAGTCTCCGGAGGCCGGGTCACCCCCAAGGGCACCCGTCCGGAGGGCTACACCCCGCCCGATCTCGGCAGCAACACCGGGTTCGAGGACATGGAGCCCAGCCCGCCGTGGGTCGCCGGCGTCATGTTTGGCCTGCTCGGCCTGGGCGTCGCGACGATCCTCGTCAACTATGTCGGCTCGTTCTGGGACACCAACAACGGCATCCTGCTGCTGGGCCTCGGCATGATCCTCGGCGGCATCATCACCGCCACCCAGTACCGCTGACGCCGACCGTCAGTCGAAGTTCTCCCAGTAGCGGCTCGGCATCGGGCCCTGCTGGTGCTTGTACTTCGACTTCAGCGCGCCCGAGCCGTAGGGGTTCTCGGCGGGTGTGGTCATCTGCTGGAAGCTGATCTGCCCGATCTTCATGCCCGGGTAGAGCGTGATGGGCAGATTCGCAACATTGCTCAGCTCGAGGGTGAGCTGGCCGTCGAAGCCGGCGTCCACGAAGCCGGCCGTGGAGTGGATCAACAGTCCGAGCCGGCCGAGCGACGACTTGCCTTCGAGCCTCGCCACGAGATCGTCGGGCACGGCCACCCGTTCGAGGGTCGAGCCGAGCACGAACTCGCCCGGGTGCAGGATGAACGGCTCGTCGCTGTCGGCCGCCACCTCGACGAGCTCGGTGAGCTCCTCGAGGTTCTGCTTGACGTCGATGTGACCCATCGTGTGGTTCTTGAACACCCGGAAGAAGCGGTCGAGCCGGAGGTCGACCGACGACGGCTGCAAGCTGTTCGGGCCGAGCGGATCGATCACGATGCGTCCGGCATCGAGCTGTTCACGGATCGTGCGGTCGGAAAGGATCACGAGTCGCCTCCAGCGGTCTTCGTGGCGTGCGCTTGGGTTGCGTGGAGTGGGGTGGGGACGGCGGCCGGGTCGACCTCGACGGGACCGGACCGGTCGGGATGGTCTCCGGCCCGCCCGTCGTCGGTGTCGAGCAGTTCGAGCTGGGAGCCGCGTGCCGCCCGGGCACCCTCCATCCAGTGCGCTCGACACAGCAGGTCGTAGGTGACCTCGCCGGCGGTGGGCCCGCCGGTGTCGCCGACGACGACGGTGGCACCCGAGATGACCTGGACGCCGTCGACGAATCGGGCGTTGTGGGTGGCGCGTGCCCCGCACCAGCAGCGGGCCTCGACCTGGATCTCGGTGCGCATGTCGGCGAGTTCCATCAGCCGAGCAGAACCGTCGAACATCACACCCTGGAAGGTCGTGAGCAGACCGAAGGCGTAGACGTCGACCCCGAGATCGTCGACCACCCGGGCGAGCTGTTCGCACTGGGCGGCTTCGTAGAACTGGGCCTCGTCGCAGATGACGGCGTGCATGGTGCCGAGCGACTTCACCCGCTGGCGGACCAGCTCGTAGAGATCCGTGCCGGTGCCGACGATCTCGGCGTCGGCGGACACGCCGAGCCGGCTCGACACCCGGCCTTCGCTGCGGTCGAGCTGGGTCATGAGGATCGTGGTCAGGCCGCGGGCGCGGAGGTTGTGGTGGATCTGCAGCGCCTGGGTCGACTTGCCCGACCCCATCGTCCCGAAGGTGAACCGCAGCTTGGCCATCGGCGGCGACCCTACCCGCTGGCCACCGACGCCGGGCGGGTCGCCAGCGACGCCATCACGACCACACCGATCGCCATCGGAATCGAGCGATACGTGAACCAGGCGTGGATCTGGCTGTGGTTGGACGCGACCTCGAACCAGATGAACGGCACCGCCGCCGTCGCGGCGACGACCGCCCGCACCGCCGTCTCCGCCACCGGTCGGCGAGCGACCCCGACCAGCACGATCGCGACGGCGAGGACGACCACGGTCGTGGCGAACGGGCGGCTCCGGAACACCTCGATGTTGTCGCTGATCGCGTTGCCGAACCCGGGATCGGAGTAGACGGTGTCGCCGTCGATGCGGCGTTCGATGGTGTCGGTGACGTCGTCGTAGACCAGGCGGGGGCCGAGGACCAGGGCGGCGTACACCCACTTGCCGAACCACATCCCGAGATACCCGACGAACCAGGCGACGCCGGACAGCGCCGTCCAACCTGCGGTCTCCAGCATCGGCCGATGCTGTTGGAACGACGCGAGCCCGACCAGTGCGGCGGCCAGCAGCCACTGACCCGGCACCGCGGTGAGGAGGTCGACATAGACGAACGCCGCGCCCGCGACGAGGCTCGGATACCAGACCCGCGGGCCGGTGAGGCCTCCCGCGGCGATCGTGCCGACCAGGGCGGCCCCGGCCAACCCCACGGCGAACGCCAACGCCTGATGGATCGAGCCGGGCAGGGACAGGATCGAGGTCGTCAGCACCACGGGCAGGGCGAGACCGGCCGCCGCGGCCGTCCCGGAGCTGCGGCGAACCACGCCGAACACCGCCGCTCCGGCCGCGGCGATCGCGAGCATCCCGACGACGCGCAGCCCCGAGAGGCCGACGGTTGCGAGCACCGGCCGCACGATGGGTGCCGAGCCGTGCCAGTAGCGCAGGTAGGTGTCGCGGTTGGCGGCCGCCGTCGCACCGTCGTAGGGGTTGAGGTTGCCGACGAGGCGCCAGCACGAGCCGAGGTTCGGGGCGAGCGCGGTCGTGTCGAAGATGTTCTGCCCGGCCGTCTCGCCGAGCCCGACGGAGAGTGTCGTGCACTCGGTGGCCTCGTCGACCTGGATGCCGGCATTGTCGAGCGGCCGTTCCTCGGCGGTGATCTCGCCGCGACCCTCCGCCGCCTCGAGCGCGTCGACCACCCAGATGTCGGGAACGAGCTCGGCGAAGATCAGCCCGCCGACCCCGATCAGCGTGCAGACGACGAGCGCCAACACGGTCGTCGCGGCCTGACGGGCGAGTTCCCTCACGGCGCCTCCACCAGCACCGCATCGGCCTCGACCGCACCGGTCCAGCAGTAGAGCAACACCGTGGGTGTCTCACCGAACCGCTGGGCGTGTCGGTGCCACGGCGGGTTGTGCACCGCGTCGCCTGGCCGGGCCGGTGCCCAGCCGCCGTCCTCGGTCCCGAACGCCGGCGCTCCGGCGAGCACGTGGTACAGCTCCTCGGCTTCGTGTTCGTGCAGCGGGTAGTGGAGATCCGGGCCCCACACGCCGATGCCGACGCGCACCGACGGGTGCTCGATGATCGACGGCGCCGGCCCGACGAGTTGCACATAGCCGTAGTTGGCGAGGTACTCGTCGCTCAGGACATCGAGGTAGCCGGCGGTTCGCCGCCAGGGCAGATCGGGCGCGATCCGTAGGAACTCCTCGATCACGGCGTCCATCGCCGGATCGTCGCCCGAGGGGCGAACGGCGTCGAGGTGGCGGGTGACGGTGAGCGGTGGGGCGGCCGGGATCTCGGCGGGCGATCGGACCGAGTCGAGGGCATCGAGGACCTCGGTCACCATCGGGAACTCCGGCGACGGCGTGCGCCCACGATGAAACGCGGCGATCCGCGCCAGGAGGTCGTCGATCATGGCCGCAGTGTGCCACGCCGACCGTCCCGCTACGATCGGCCGCCTCCGCGGGTGTAGTTCAATGGTAGAACATCAGCTTCCCAAGCTGAGAACGCGAGTTCGATTCTCGTCACCCGCTCTGCAACACCGGAACCGGAACCGGCCGAAGCATCGTGCAACGCCCGGCTGGCCTCCAGGCCTAGTGGCACAATCGCCGGCTATCACAGGTCCTTTTCTTCCAGAACCGATGGTGACCGGGGGAACCAGGCTCGCCATGGCATCGTCGTAGGGGTGATGAAGAGACGACTCGTGGCGGCGCTACTCGTTATTGCTCACGTCGCCGCATGCTCAGGGGGTGACCTGATTATTGCCGCCGCCGACCCCTCGATCTCCTGTGACTGATGCGTTTCTTGCGCTTTCTCCTCGGATTGAGTCTCGTCGGGTTCGCCGCGTGCAGCAGTAATGGAAACTCGTCCGAGGAAGGCGAGCTCCTGCCCACCGCGTCAGCGACTTCGCAGGCGATCGAACTCCCGACACCTCAACCGCTCACCACGACGGTCCTGGCCCAGGCGCTCCCCGAGCCCGTCCCGGTTCCGGGCGAATCGCTTGTCTACGAGGAGCGATTCAGCGACGAAAACGCGTTCGTGGGCGAGATCTGGATCACGCTCAGCGACGACTTCGACCGCCGACACGACCTCATCCTGTGCGCCTGGCGCGAAACGAGCGGCTGGGCGACCTGTAGCGCCACCGGCGCCGCAGGGTCCGGCACTCCGGTCGCGCTCCCCGCGGGTGACGGACCGGTCGAGATCTATCTTCTCCTGGAGCCGTACGAACCCGGACCTTGGCAACCGCTACGACGGCTGATTCGCATCGATCAAGACTCCACCGCATCGGCGCTCGCGCTCCGCAGCGAGTACCGCACTGTTGCGGACGTATTGACGATGCAGCCGGGCCCAGATGGCAACTACCTCGAGGTCACCTCGTGAAGCGCATCGCGACCGTTGCCTGCCTCGCGGTTCTCGTCGGCGGCTGTACATCAGCAGGCGACCCGCAACCCGCGTCGCCTGATGCCGCATCGGCTAGCGCCGTTGACGAGAGGGTCCGGAAGGTCGAGGTTATCGGGGCAACGTTGACCTATCCCAACGGTGATTCCACCGGTGTTGCGTCTCGCATCGAAGAGATCCCTCTCGAGGGGGACGATGTCTTCGATCTCTTTGACGGGAACCCCACGGCTGTCGAACGGGCCATCCCGCTCGCCTTCGCTCTGCGGTCCTGTACCGACGAAGGGGGTGGGCGACTCATACACGAGGTGCAATGGCGAGGGCCGACTGAGTTCGAGTACCCCGTCACGGTAACGCTCTGGGTCGGCCCGCTGAATGGTGCGTTCTACGGTCGGGGCGGGTTGTTCGAGGTCGATCTCGAAGCCGATGGTGTGTTCCCTCTCGCCGTCGACTTGCGGGAGACCGCTGACGATGGCGACAACGGAGTCTCCGTTGGAGCGGAGCCAACGGCGCAGCGGTACTGCGAAATGCGCGTTCTCTCCGAAGACTACGTCGACGACCAGACCGAGCCCGGTCTCGCCTACGAGCCGGCAGAGGTCGCCCCGTCCGTCGCAGCGCCAGACGGCTCCCTTCAGAGCTACGCGATCGATGAGGTCGCGGCCGGACCTCTGCTTCGTGAACTTCTGCTCGAGGTTGGCCCCGACAGCGACCTTCTCCCCGACCGCTGGTGGCTCAGTCTTGGCGCCGAGCCGGACACGATCTCCATCCGGCGCGAAGACACATGCTGGCTCATTGAGAGTCGGTGGAAAGCACCTGCCGTCGAGACCCGGCAGGACCGAGGCTGCGAGCCCGCTCTGTGGCCATCAACCTTCGATGTCATCCAGATCGACGACCCCGCCTGGAACGTTGTTGTCGCTGGCGAGCCCGATGACGTCAGCGCCTACCTCGCATCCGTCGTATCGGTGCCAGTCGCCGGCGTGGACCCTGTCGGATCCGGCAACGCGGACTTCGACGCACTCGCAACCTTCGAATCTCAACTCGCCGAGTCCGGCATCGAACCCTTCGGACGAATCCCCTGGGGCGAGGATGGTGTCATCATCGCCTGGAGCAGCGACGGCGACCTCGTCGGGGAGATCGAAGCAACCGGGTTCACGCCTGACCTACTGAACGCCGGAGGTGGCGGCACACCGATCCAACCAGGGGTCTGTGCCGCAACACTCGCCTACGGCGACGCCACGGCCGGCTTCGCCGTCATCGTCTACGAAGATCCGGCGATCGATCGAGTCGAGGTGCAACGACCGTCCGGCGACTGGGAACCAGTCGAGATCATCGCCAACGGGCCCTACCGGCTCGGGCTGCTCGACAGCAGCCTCGCCCAGGAAGGGCGCGTCGGTGTGAGCGCCCCACCTATCCGCGGCTTCGATGCGACGGGCACTCAGATCGACTGCGTGCGATCGAACTGAGCACAGCCGTGCCTACAACGTGCCCAGAACACCGGTGAACAGGGGGCGCGAGCGGGGTCAGCAGAGACTTGGTATGCACAAACGCTGGTCAACGCCCTGCATGGGCATCCCGGCCAGGCTGAGAACGCGGGTTCGAGTCTCGTCACCCGCCCTATCGGAGAGAACCCGTTCGTCGGCATCTGGTGGACACCTGCCGACCCCACGGCCGGGTTCGTCGAGCGCGACCACACGTTCGAGCCCATCGCCGACGCACCGAGCGCGACGCAGGGCTCGCTGCGATAGGGGCGGCGATCCACCAGCATCTCGATCGGGCGACCGAGGCGATCTCGGCGCTCGACGGCACCTCCACCCCGCCGTAGGGTCTCGACCACATCGATCGTCGCAGCGAGATCCACCTCGAGGAGTCCTGTGCAACGCATCGCCCGCATCGTCGGCCCCGTGATCGGCCTCGCCGTCGTCGTGGTGATCGTGCTGCGACTCGATACCAACGGCTGGGGCTCGTTGCTGTTCCTGGCCACGGCGATCAGCACGACCGCGATCCGGGCGCCGTTCGAACGACAGAACAAGGCGAACACGATCACCCGCAAGGACAACGAGTCCTCGGAGAACCTCCTGCTGTTCGGCGTCGGCCTGGGCGGCACGATCCTGCCGATGCTCCATCTGCTCACCGGCCTGTTCTCGTTCGCCGACTACGACCTGCCCGACTGGGCGACGGCGCTGGCACTCGCCGGTGTGATCCCTGGCCTCTACCTGTTCTGGCGCAGCCACACCGATCTCGGTCGAAACTGGTCGGTCACCACCGAGATCCGCGAGGACCACACCCTCGTCACCACCGGGATCTACTCGAAGGTCCGGCATCCGATGTACACCGCGATCTGGCTGCTCTTCGGCGTGATGCCGTTGATGGTGCACAACTGGATCGCCGGCGTCGCCGTCATCGCCACCTACGGCGTGATGTGCATCGTGCGCATCCCACGCGAGGAGCAGATGATGGTCGACACCTTCGGCGAGGAGTATCGCGCCTACATGGCCCATACGGGCCGGTTGGTGCCGAGACTGCGCCGCTCGTTCGGCGCGGGATGACGCTCCTCGAACAGCACCAGCTTCCCTTCGCCGGTGAGCTGACGCCCTGGCCATCGTCCGGGGCGTTCGTCGTGTGCGGCCCCGATCGCTCGCCAGGCGGCGGTGGTCGTCGAGTCCTAGCCTCGGCCCATGGACGACTCTCGGATCCTCCGCTGGGCGATCATCGGCACCGGGTTCATCTCCGAGACGATGGTGGAGGCGATCGCGTCGTGTGCCGGCTCACGCATCGAACTGGTCGCCGGGCGAAGCGCGCAGCGAGCGGCCGCGTTCGCCGACCGCCACTCGATTCCCCGGAGCTGTGAGGGCTACGAAACCGCGGTCGCGGATCCCGAGGTGGACGTCGTGTACGTGGGCACACCCAGCCACGCCCACCACGAGGTCGTCGCCGCTGCGGCCGCTGCGGGCAAAGCGATCCTGTCGGAGAAGTCGCTGACCACGACGATGGCGGACGCACATCGACTGGTCGACGCCGTCGAGGGCCGCGTGTTCTTCGTGGAGGGCCTGATGTATCTCGCCCATCCGGTGATCGATCGCTTCCGGGAGCTGCTCACCGATCCACGGACGGGAACGGTCACGGCCATCCATGCGGGCTACGCCGCCGACATCGGCGCGGTCGTGAACCCGCTCGGCGGCGGCACGATCTACAACCTGGGCTGCTATCCGGCCTCGCTGCTGCACCTGACCGTGCAGTCCGCATTCGGCGACGACGCCTTCGGCGACCGCCGGCTCGCCGCCCACGGCACCCGCACCCCCGACGGCACGATCGGATCGACCACTGCGTCGATCCGGTTCGGGAACGACGTCCTCGCCACCCTGTCGTCGAGTGACGACTACGGCATGGCCTTCGACGTCACGGTGCTGACGACCACCGGCGAGCTGCGGTTCCTGACGAACCCGTGGCTCCCCGTCGCCGGGGACAATCAGCTCCGGTGGACGCCCTACGACGGCGCGCCGGAGACGTTCGCCGTCACCAGCGACGGCGACGGCTTCATCCACCAGGTCCGACTCGTCGAGCGTGCCATAGCCGCCGGCCGCACCGAGGTCGAGCGGCCCTCGCCGCGGCTCGGGGACTCGTTGGAGATCATGAGCCTGCTGACCGAATGGGAAGCCGCCTGCGCGGGCTGACCGCTCACGAACGGCGTCTCCGGCCGATCGGGAGCATCAAGCCTCGGGCTCGGGGGCGACCTCGGGATCGGGATTGCGCTCGAACCAGTCCAGCGAACGCTCGAGATCCCCACCGATCGCACGGATGGTGTCGCGGTCGTGGTTGAACAGCGCCGCCTTCTCGCGGTAGTCCTCCGAGTACTGGAGGTGTGGGCACGCCGCAACGATGGCGCCGAGCACGTTCCAATAGTGCACGTTCTGCGGGTCTCGCCATGCACGCTCACGCTGGGCCCACAGGCTGTCCAACATCGGCTCGGCCAGGTCATAGGGGTAGAGCTGCTTCGTGGCGATACCGCCGAGGACCGAGTCGAGCACCAACAACAGGTGCCGCTCGTCGACGTCGGACATCTCTGCCGGCCACGGTTCGAGTAGGGCCCGCGGAAAATGCACGGTGCCGAGTCCGTTGCCCTTCGCCTCGACGAGGTCCTGACCCTTGTCGGCCAGGAGGAACACCACGTTGGAGAACTCCGAGGTCGACATCTGACCCTCGACGAGCAGGCGATCGATCGCCGCCACGGCGACGGTCGAATCCATCGGGGCACTCTGATCGAACCATGCTTCACGGAGAATCCCGATCGCAGCGCCGCGCAGGCCCATACCGATCAGGGCGAACACAACCGCCGACTGCACGCGGCTGGTCGGCAGATCCTGGCGGCTGGCCAGCAATTCCAAGGCCTTGATCGCCGTCTCGTGGTGCAGTCGACGCGCTTCGATCTCCTTTTGTTCGGAGGCGAGTTCGCTGTCGGTCGCCTGTCGCGCCAGGTCGACCAGTTTCTGTGCGTGTTCGTTCCTCGCCTGCTGCCGCAACCGGGCCTGCTCATAGACCGCGAGGCGGTACTGCCGGGTGTCCTCGTTGTGCCCGATCAGCAGACCCACGACGACGATCGCCTCGCTGAGTAGCGCACCGAGCAGAACCAACGCCGCCCCCAACGTCTGTGCGTCCACTTCGTCGCTCGGCGCATCGAGCACGCCGGTGGCGTACATGATGAGGAAGATCACCACGAACCCGACGAAGGCGACCCCCAACGTGATGGGGACGAAGTACTTGTTCGGCGGGTCGGGAATCGGGAAGGACACGCCGTCGTCCGACGTGTCGATCGCGTCCTCGAGCAGGGTGCGGGTCCGCTCGTAGGCAGATTCGTTCTCGCGCATGGCCGCCTCGCTTTCGTGGCGAACGTAGCGACCTCCGCTCGACCGGGGCAACCGGCCCCACAATCCACGTCCGGTGGTCGACCGCGCGACGGTCGAGTCGCTATCCGCCGACGGTTGCGCCGACGCGGCGGTCGACGACGATGCGCCGCCACAGCGGCGGAGCCGGGCCGACGACGTTGTCGCCCGGCGCCGCCGTGCGAGGTGCGGCACCGCCCTCGGTGAAGGCCTCGACGAGCGCCTGATCGCGCCGGCGTCGGGCGTCGTGGATGCGGGCGGCGATCAGCGTGGTGCCGGTGGCGGGCCACCGGGGACGAGCGAGCTCCTCGGCCTGGCGGCGATTGCGCAGGAGGGTGGACTCGTGGGTCTCGCGGTCGTAGCCGTAGCGCGACTCCAGCGCCTTGAGCATGTGCCGATCCACCGGTCCACCTCCTTTGCTGTCGCGGCGGGCGTGCCTCGGGATGACGGTTGACTGACCGCCGAGTCGCGCCGAACGGTCCGAACGCCTCTGGCGCTGATGACCAACGTCATCTCATGCGGACGGACGGTCCCGGCGCGACGGCGTAAGGTCGCAGCTCGTGGGTGCGGCGATGACGACGGAGAACGCGGGCGAGGTCCGGCTGCCGCGGGCGTCGCGTTCGCCGTTGCTGGCCGTCGGTCGCCGGATCGGGTTCGCGGTATCGCTCGTTCTGTTCGTGGCGATCGTCGTCCGTCTCGGTCGAGACGGGTATGTCGACGACAGCGGCGAGGTGATCGGGTTCCTCGATGCGCTCTACTACGCGTCGGTGACGGTCACGACCACCGGGTACGGCGACATCACGGCGGTGTCCGACGGGGCCCGTCTGGCGACGATCGCCCTGATCACCCCCGCCCGCATCGTCTTCCTCATCCTGGTCGTCGGCACCACCGTCGAGGTGTTGACCGACCGCTCCCGGGAGTTGCTCCTCATCCGACGCTGGAGGCGCCGAGTGCGAGATCACTATGTCATCTGTGGATTCGGGTCGACGGGGGCGGCTGCTGCCGCGGACCTCGTCCGGCGAGGCGTCGCCAAGGAGGAGATCGTCGTCGTCGACATCGACGCGGCGGTCGTGGAGGCGGCGACCGAGCAGGGGTTCGTCGCGATCCATGGCGACGTGACCAACAACGCCGTCCTCAACCAGGCCGCCATCCCCGAGGCGAAGGCCGTGGTCGTCGCTCCCAACCGGGACGACACCGCAGTGCTCACCACCCTCACCGTCCGCGAGCTCACGACCGAAGCGCACGTGGTCGCCGGCGGCCGCGAGCAGGAGAACCTGCACCTCCTCGAACAGGCGGGTGCCGACGAGGTCATCGACGCGACTGCAGCGGTGGGCCGCATGCTCGGCATTGCGACACGCTCCCCCGCGGCGATCGGCGTGTTGGACGAGTTGCTGCAGGCGGGCACCGGGATCGAGCTGACCGAGGTGGAGTGCGCCGGCGACGAGACACCCGCCGTGCCGGACGGGGCATCGCTCGTCGCGGTCATCCGCGACGGCCGCCACGTGCGCCCCGACGACGCCGGCGCCCCACGACCGGGCGACCGGCTGGTCGTGCTCAACGACCGCAACTACGACGCCGGCAGCTGAACCTCAACCGCCGGCGAGAAAGTCGGTGACCACGGTCGCGTCGCCCTCGATCGTCAGGCCCGAGTCGTCGAGCAGCCGTGCGGCTCAGGAACGGTCGAACGACTCGCGCAGCGCGATCTCGGAGCGATAGCCCATGACGATCTCGTCGAGCGGCATCGGCCGGGCGAAGTGGAAGCCCTGACCCAGCTCACAGCCGAGCGAGCGGAGGGCGGCGATCTGGCCGGGCTGATCGATGCCCTCGGCGATCATGGTCATCCCCGCGGACTCGGAGAGCCCGGCGAGTGCGGCGATCACCGATCGGCGCTGCGGATCGTGGACCAAGCCGGCGATGAACGACCGGTCGACCTTGATCACGTCGACGGGCAGCGTCACGAGGTGGGTCAGCGACGAGTACCCGGTGCCGAAATCGTCGACGGCGAGATGGATGCCTGCGTCGGCGAGGGCGGCGAGGCTCGTGGCCAGCTCGGTGCCCCGGCGGGTCGATCGGCCGAACACCTCGCGTTCGGAGATCTCGACGGTGAGCCGATCCGGATCGATGCCACCCGCGCGGAGCGTGTCGGCGATCCGGACCGGATAGTCGGGTTCGCTGATCTCACTGGCCAGCGCGTTGACCGCGATCGCAGGCGTCGCACCGGTCGCATCGCGCAACGCACCCATGTCGTCGGCGACCCGCCGCAGCACCACCCGACCGAGATCGCCCATGCGGCCGGTGTCTTCGATGACGTCGAGGAAGTCGGCGGGGAGGAGGATGCCCCGGTCGGGATGATCCCAGCGGACGAGCGCTTCGAGTCCCAACCATGCGCCGCTCGCGAGGGCGACGATCGGCTGGTACTGCACGAGGAACTCGTCGCCGTCGAGCGCGTCGCCGAGCCGTTCGGCCAACTCTCGCCGGGTGACGATGGGCCCGAGTCGCCGCTCGCCGCGGTCGTGCTTGTGGGCGAACATCGCTGCGTCGGCCTCGGCGATCACGGTCTCGGCATCCTGACCGTCGCGACACGCGACGACGCCGACGCTCGCGCCGATCACGAAGGCGCCGGTCGTGAGGTCGAACGGCGACTCGAACACCTCCAGGATGCGATCGCTGACGGTGGCCACCGGATCCGGCCCGGTCGCATCGGCCACGACGACGAACTCGTCGCCGCCGAACCGGGCCACGACGTCGTGCTCGCGCATCCCGGCGCGGAGGCGATCGGCGACGGCGACGAGCACGTCGTCGCCCACGCGATGGCCATACAGGTCGTTGACCGGCTTGAAGCGGTCGAGGTCGACGAAGGCCACCACGAGGGTCGACCGACGGTCCCCGCTGGCGAGGCGTTCGGCGAGCACGGCCATGACCTGCTGGCGGTTGGCGAGGCCGGTGAGCGCATCGTGGCCGGCGCTGTACTCGAGTTCAGCGCGGGCGGTCTGCAGCTCGGCGATGTCGTGGCCCGAGATCACCAGGCCGCCCACGGTCGGGTCGTCGACCAGGTCGACGATCGAGAGCTGGCACGGGACGGGAGTACGCCCTGCGGCCCGCAAGGTGACCTCGATGGTGGCGTTCCGCTGGTCCGGCCCGAGCGACGCGATCGCCTGATGGAGGCGCGACCGGTCGGCGTCGACCAGCATGTCGGCAAGGGGTTCGCCCTTCACGTCGCCCGGGTCCCGGCCGGTCATCCGCATGAGCGCACCCGACGCCGAACGGACGGTCCCGACCGGATCGGTCAGCACGGTGAGGGTGGAGGAAAACTGCAGGAGGGTTCGGAACATGGCGGTGTCGTCGCCTGCGACCTCCCAGGCCCGTCGTTCGGTGAGGTCACGGATCGCGAGCACGACCAGGGGCTCGCCCTGGTGCTCGAAGGCGGTCCCGTTCGCCTCGACCAGGCGCCAACCATCCGCAGCGCGGGCGCGGAACTCGATCAGAGAACCCACGTCCTTCCCCTGCACCGTGCCGAGGGACGAGATCACCCAGTCGAGATCGTCGGGGTGGACGAGTTCGAGCAGCGACCGGCCCCGCCACTCCTCGAGCGACCAACCGAAGCGGCCGGACGCGGCGGTGTTGGCGTCGTGGAGCACCCCGAGGCTGTCGACGACGAGCACCGCATCCGGCAAGCGGTCGAGGATCGGACCGAACGCCGCCTCATCCATGGGTCCATCTTCGACCACCCTCGCGCGATGTTGAGGGCGCCCACCGAACGTGGGACCGACGGAGATCGGTGTTCAGTTCCGCGCGAATGCCTGATAGAAAGCTTGCTTAACACCGATCGATAGGATGGCCGCAACGTGCAGAGAACCAGACGGTGGCGAACCATCGCCGCGCTGCTCACGACCTTCACCCTCATCGCCGCGGCATGCGGCGGCGACGACGACGCCGACACCTCGAGCGGGTCGTCCTCCGCCAGCAAGAGCGAGTCCGCCTCCGCCGGCGAGAGCGAATCGGCGTCCGCCAGCGAGATGGCCGAAGAAGACGAATCCGGCTCCGCCAGCGAGATGGCCGAAGAAGACGAATCCGGCTCCGCCAGCGAGGTGGCCGACGGCGAAACGGTCACGCTCTCGGACATGACCGGCGAGATCACCGTGCCGATCGTCACCGAGAACATCCTGGCGCTCGACGAGTACGCGGCGATCGCCATGCTCACGCTCGGCCTGACCCCCTCCGCCACCGCCCAGTTCTACGGGGACTTCTACGACGCCGGCGAGAACGCCATCATCGAGGGGTCGGGCACCAAGTGGATCGAGACCGACAACCTCGAGGTCCTCGCCGTCGAGGCCCCCAGCATGATGCTCGGGCTCGGCCATCCGAACTACGAACCGGTGATCGAGCAGCACCGGGAGATCGCACCGACCATCTACCCGCTCTTCTCGTCGACCTGGCAGGACCAGACGCGGGTGTACGGCGAAGTCACCGGCACCTCCGATCGTGCCGAAGCCGTGATCGCCGCCGTCGAAGCCCGGACCGAAGAGGTCAAGGCGGCGATCGACGACGCCGGGCTGACGGGCGCGGAAGTGTCGATCCTCCACGTGTTCCCGGGTGAGTACTACGCCTACAACCCGGGCACCCTCGCCGGCACCGTCATCGGGAGCCTCGGCTTCACCCGGCCCGAGTTCCAACAGACCGAGGACGAGTTCGGCTTCCTGCTCTTCTCCGAAGAGGAACTCGGCTCCCAGACGTCGTCCGACATCGTGATCTGGATGGACACCCGCTTCGAGGGGTCGATCTTCGACGAGCCGCTCTCGGCGCTGCGCGACGATGCGATCGGTGTACAGCTGATCTCCAGCTGGACCGCCAACCACGCCCTCGGCGCCTGGATCATGCTCGAAGACGTCGAGCGGATCGTCACCGGCCAACCGCCGGTCGAGGCCGGTGCTGGAGTCGCCGAGGCCTACGGCGAGCTCATCGCCGCCATCGAGGCGCAGCTCGGCTGAGCCTCCCCGCGATCGTCGACGGTCGCACCTGCCCCATGTCCCCGGGGTGGGTGCGGCCGTCGGTCGTTTTCCGCCGGTCATGACGCACCCCTAGGGTTCGGCCCATGACGGGGGACGGAGACCGCATCGATCACGACGCCTTCGAGGCGCAGTGCCGCGCCGGGATCGAGCGCTGGGTCGCAGCACACCTGAGCGGCGAGGTGGTGGCGATGGAGCGCCTCGAACGCTGGCGCCCACAGTGGAAGGTCTCCTACACCGCAGCCGGCGAAACCAACGCAGTCCTGGTGCGCGGCAACCGCCCGATCGCTCCGGTCGAGGCGTTGCGCTTCGAGATGGAGTGCATGCAGGTCCTCGAGCGCAACGGCATCCTCGTGCCCCACATCCACGGCTGGATGGACGACCCGGTCGCGTTCGTCATGGACTGGGTCGAGACCGAGGACCGCGCGCCCGGCATGCTCCACACCGCGATCGACAACCCGTCGGAGATGGACGACGACCGATGGCAGGCGATGCTCGGCTACATGACCCACCTCGCCGCGGTTCACGCCGTACCGGTGAGCGAGTTCGCCGACGTGAAGCGCCTGGCCGACCCGCCGACCGATCCACGCGACATCGCCCTCCATGCGGTCGACCGCATGTACGCGATGGGCGAGATGGCCGGCAACATCGACCCGTCGCTGTCCTTCCTGCAGATGTGGCTGCGGCGCAACGCCCCCACCGACCGCCACGATGTGCACTTCCTGTGCGGTGACGCCGGACAGTTCATGTCGCGGGGCGCCGAGGTCGTCGCACTGCTCGACTTCGAGATCGCGAACGTCGGCGACACCCACTGGGATCTCGCCTGCTTCCGCGGTCGCCACCCCTACGAGAACATGGGCGACATCCCGGCGCTGTACCGCGAGTACGAGCGGGTGACCCACACGGAGATCGACCGTCGGGTGGTCGGCTACTACACCGTCGCCTTCCTGCAGCTCGCCGTGATCGGAGCGACGTTCTTCATGATCCCGGAGATCCGAGGCGGCAACTGGATCGAGGGCATGCTCGAGAAGGCGAGCATCACCCGACGGGCGTACGAGGCGATCGCCGAGCTCAACGGGCTCGATATCGACCACGACCTCACCCTCCCGGATCCGACCCCGGACTCATTCGAGGCTTCGGGGCTGCGGAAGCTGATCGCCGACATCGAGCGCCTCCCGATCTCGACCGCGTTCGCCGACTGGGAGCGCGACCTGCTCGGGGCGATCCCCGACTTCCTCCTCAACTACACCCGCCATCGCAGCTGGTTCGAGACGGTGTCGCGCGAGGACATCGAGACGTTCCTCGATGCGTCGTTCGAGGATCTCGCCGCCGCCGACGAGGCCATCCAGGCCCGGATCGACGACGACGATGCGGCCGATGACGACGAGCTGGTCCACCTCATGCATCGCCGGATGCTCCGGCTGTCGATGATCACCGCCGGAACCGACCCCGACGACGCGAACCCGTTCTTCTACGTGCTCGAACCGATCCTCGATCGCTGACGGTCGCTCCGGCGCCGAGCCGATGACGGGTCAGCGGTGGTAGTACTGCCGCCCCCAGACGGCGAGCGGGTTCTCGCCGTCGCGCACCGGCATACGCCAGGTCGCGGTCGCCGCGTCGGCCAAGGCCAAGGAGTAGAGCGCCCGCGGCTCGTCGATCGTGCAGCAGACCGCCGCAGACGCTCGGAGATCGTCGAGCCACGCCGACTTCCCGCGGGGCGTGAACCACAGCTTGCCGGCGTCGTGTTGGAACCAGATCGGGACCACGCGCGGCATCCCGTCTCGATCGACCGTGCCGAGGCGCATCAGATGCCCGGGCTCGGCCAGGGGCCGACGCTACCCCTCGCGATGTGCCCACACGGCGTAGAGCGGGTCGCCGATGGCGCCGTTGTTGCGCAGCTCCCCGACCGGCGCGGCGAACCCGTCGGTCAGGTCGAAGTACCGACCCACGATCTGGACCCGGCCCCGGTCGTTGTTGGCGAGCCACCCCCGGATCGCCTTGGTGGGGAAGCAGCGGTTGGAGAACGTGCACACGAACACTCCGCCGGGGCGCAGCACTCGGGCCACCTCGCCGAACACGGCCAGGGGCTGGGTCAAGTAGTCGACCGACACCGCACACGTGACGGCGGCGAACGCCGCATCGCCGAAGGGCAGCACCGGGTCGGCGTTGAGGTCCTTCACCACCCATTCGTCGGCCATCTGGTTCGCGGCCAACTCGTTGGCGTTCATGCCGGTGACCACCAGCCGCTGCGGAGCGGTCGGGAAGTGCGAGATCCACGAGGAGCAGATGTCGAGGACCGGTCCCGACTCCGGGCCGGTCAACCCGAGCTCGTCGTACAGCGCGCCGACCGCCGCGATCGCCCCGTCGTCGATGTGGGTGACGAACCGATCGAAGGTGTAGAAGTCCGCATCGCCGCCTTCGTCGTCACGGGCGAAGAAGCCGGGCGGGAACTCGGTCTCGTGCGGATCATCCATGCTCCATCGTCGCGCCGGAACCCCCGAACGGCCGCGTCGGGCCGCCGCTACGGTGCGGCGATGGCGATCCTCCACAAGGCCACACTCACCCCGTCCAAGCCGGAACTCATCGAGGCGTACCTGCCGACGGTCGCCGAGTTCGAGATCGCGCCCGGATCGATCGATCACCTCGGGGCCTACCGGTTCGACGACCCCGACGGAGAGGTGGGCATCGAGAGCCACCTGGTCCGCGTCACGGACGGCCGCACGATCCACCTACCGCTGACCTACCGCAACGACCCGCTGCCCGGCGCCGACGCCTGGAAGCTCGGCACGTTGGAGCACTCGGTCCTCGGTACCCGCCACGTCTACGACGCCGTCGCCGATCCGGTCTACGTGACCGAACTCGTCCGCATCATCGCCACCGGTGGCGAACAGTCGGCGTTGGTCGTCCACCTCCCCGACGGCGAGACGGTGGAACGCGACAACGTCGCCTTCGTCCGCGGCAGCGGGTCGGCGACCGACGGTCCGGCGATCGCTGTCGGGAGCGCCAGCCGCGAGGGCACGATCACCGCCATCAGCCTCGGCCAGGCATCGGTCATCGTGCGGCACGCGCCCCGCCCGGGCGCGGCGACCGGCGCCACCCTCACCGGGACGTGGCCCGGTTCGGAACAACCGGCCGTGCTGGCCGAGGTGATCGCCTGACATGACCGAACTGGCGACCCGCCTCGCCGCACTGGTCGAGGACACCGGCTTCTCCGGCGTCGTCCGGGTACGCGGCCACGAATCGGTCGACATCGCTGCCGGCGACGCCCACCGCGCCGAGCGACGACCGGTACGCCCGACGACGCGCTTTGCGACCGCGAGCGGCACCAAGGGCTTCACCGCTCTCACGATCCTCGCCCTCGTCGAGGCGGACGAGCTCGCGCTCGACTCGACAGTGCGTTCGATCCTGGGCAACGACCTCCCCAACGTCGACGAGGCGGTGACGATCGAGCACCTGCTCGGGCATCGTTCCGGGATCGGGGACTACCTCGACGAAGACGAACTCGACGACATCGACGCCCACATCCTCGGCAGTCGTTCGGTCCACGGGTTCGACGCGCCGACGGCCTTCCTCGGGCTGCTCGGCGACCCCCCGCAGCGAGAGGTCCCCGGCACCACCTTCCGCTACAACAACAGCGGCTTCGTGCTCCTGTCGATCATCATCGAGCGGCTCACCGGGTCCTTCGTCGATGCTGTCGGCGACCGCGTGTTCGACCCGGCCGGGATGACCGACTCGGGATTCTTCCGCTCCGACGACCTCCCCGCCGATGTCGCCGTCGGATATCTCGAGAACGGGCGGAGCAATGTGTTCCACCTGCCGGTGATCGGGGCCGGCGACGGTGGCGCCTACACGAACGTCGACGATCTCGACCGATTCTGGGACGCGCTCCTCGCCGGCTCGATCGTGTCGCCGTCGACCGTCGAGCGCATGACGACCCCGATCAGCACCCACGAGGGCGACACCGGGTACGGGTTGGGCTGTTGGGTCAGCACCGACGGCGACCACGTCTGGCTGGAGGGCATGGATGCCGGCGTGTCGCTCGTGACCGGCTTCCGTCGGACGGACGGGCTGCGATACAGCGTGCTCTCGAACACGTCCAGCGGGGTGTGGCCCCTGGCGAAGGCCGTGCTCGGCGCCTGACCGGGGCCGCGGTCCTGGACATCTGTTCAGCCTCGTCGATACGCTGCGACTGAACGATCGTCCAGTCATTGCCGAAGGTCCCTGCCATGAAGCCGTCCGCGTTCGCTGCCGTCGAGATCGACCTCGACGAGTACATCGATCTCGACACCTACCCGATCCACGCCATCGGTGACACCACCCGCACCGAGCTCGTCCACGAAGCCCGCGAGGCGATGCTCGACACGGGGTGTTTCCGGGTGCAGGACTTCATCCGGCCCGAAGCGATCGAGACGATGGCGGCGGAAGCAGCCTCACTACACGACCAGACCTTCTGGTCGGTGCAGGACCACAACCCGTACTTCTCCCCCGACGACGAGTCGTTCCCGGAAGGCCACCCGCGACGCACGTTCCAGCATCGACAGAGCGGATTCATCAACTCCGACATCCTCACCGAGCAGTCGCCGCTGCGGAAGCTGTACGACGCCGACGTGCTCGTCCACTTCGTGTGGGAGTGCCTCGGCACGCCTCAGCCGATCTACCGCTGGGCCGATCCACTCGGCCGCAACCCCTACGGCGTCATGGAACCGGGCCACTACCTGCCCTGGCACTTCGACGGCAACGAATTCACCGTCTCGATCCTCGTGACCAAGGCCGACGAGGGCGGCATCTTCGAGTACGTGCCCAACATCCGCACCCCCGACGCCGAGAACTACGAACACATCGGGCACATCCTCGACGGCGGACGCGACGGGGTCCACGAACTCGATCTCCAGCCCGGCGACCTCCAGCTGTTCGCCGGTCGCTTCTCGATGCATCGCGTCACCCCGATCGTCGGCGACACCACCCGCTACATCGGCCTGCCGACCTATGTGCACGACCCCTACCGCATGAATCGCCCGTACCACTCCGAGTCGATCTACGGACGAGCGACCGAGATGCACCTGCAGCGCGCCGACGTGCTCGTCGACGGTCTCGTCGACTGAACCCCGAACCGACCCGGACGGCGACGACCACGACCTCGCCGCCCTGGCCCGATCACCCCGACGGCCACCACTCGTCGGTCTGGCGGCGCGCCCCCCGCCCCGCACGACGGTCCAGCCGGAGCGCGAGGCGCCGAAGCGGCGAGCCGGCCAACCGGAGCCACAGCCGGTTTCGGCGGCGCGTGTAGTCGCGCGTGTAGGGGCACACCCGCACACACACCGAACAGTCGCTGTTGATGCGCGACCAGTAGGCGAAGCACTTCTCGCCGTCGATCGACCACTTCTTCACCCCGATCAGATTCGACCGGTTGTGCCGTTCGGTGCTCGGGTCGGCATCGGGGATGGCCTTGGACGGGCAGCCCTTCGAACAGGCGTTGCAGATCTCACACATCTCGCGCACGCCGAACGAGATCGGACGGTCGTGGGCGAGCGGCGCGTCGGTGAAGATCTTGCCGAACCGCACGCTGGTGCCGAACTCCGGCGTGATCACCAGCCCGTGCTTGCCGTACTCGCCCAAGCCCGCCTGGATCGCGTACGGCACGGCGAGGGCGGTGTCGTTCATCGACGGCACCGCCCGGTAACCGAGGTTGCGCAGGTACTGGGCCAGGGTGAGCAAGACGACGGCGTCTTGGCTGTAGCCCATGCCGGTCGCAGCACCCGAGAGGGCCGAGGGCACCGTCTCGATCAGGGTTGCGTCCATCGCCTGACCGATCACGATCACGTGATCGAGACCGTCGTCGAGATCGTTGGGCTTCGCCCCGCCCGTCTGCACCGAGAACCGCTGCGTGTAGGTCCAACGGTGGTCGTAGGCGGCGATGCCGACCAGGTCGGCACCGGCCGCCCGTGCGGCGTGCTTGATCTTGGTCGCCGCCTCGGTCTCGCTGCCGAGGTCGACCCGCTCGGCCGCGCCGTCACGCAGCATCGACAGCGGGTCGAGGAAGCCGTCGCGGCGGTCGTCGGGCTCGTACATCTCGGCGAACAGGTCAGCGACGTGCCAGGTCGCGTTGCGGAACGCATAGTCGTTCTGCCGGTACCCCTTCGCAGCGCGCCAATCCGCCAGCGGGCGGCGATAGGTCGCGTAGAACGCGTCGGCGCGGTCGGAGTGCACCTCGGGGTCGTACCGGGAGCGTGAGAACACGTCGTCGATCTGGCTGAACCGTTCGAAATCCGGCCCGACGCAGAAGCCACAGGATGCGTCGGACGCGTCGATCGCGACCGGGATCCGGGCGCGGGTCTTCGCCCGTTTGGCGGCATCGCCTCGACCCGTGTGCATGGCGGCACTGTAGGGCGGCGAGCGGCCGCGCCCGAAGGGCTGCAAGACTCGCGGCATGGAAACACCTGACGGTTGGATGTTCGCAGACTCCGACTCGGTCCCGTGGCAAGCGATGGGACCGGGCGTGGAGATGAAGACCTTGGCGGCGGCCGGTGGGCGCCTCATCGCCATGTTCCGGTTCGAACCCGGATACGAGGGCGGTACGCACCACCACGGCGATGCCGAGTTCTCCTATGTGCTCGAGGGCGATCTCGTGTCGAACGGGGTCCCCATGGCCGCCGGCCACGCCTACGCAGCCGAGGCCGGCACCGATCACACCGAATTCCGGAGTCCTTCCGGTGCGACGGTGGTTTCGGTGTTCCAGGTGCCAGGCTGACCGGATGCAGTTCACCCGCCGTGACTTCCTCGCCGTCGCCGGGCTCCTCGGAGTCGGCGGCGTCGCCACCGCTTGCGGCGACTGGTTCGTCGACGATGCCGGGGTCGACGGCGCCGAACCGGTCCCCGGCGAGACGGTACTGATCGTCGGTGCCGGGGCGGCCGGCATGGCGACCGCGCACCTGCTGTCCCAGCGGGGCGTCGACTTCCGAATCCTCGAAGCAGCCCCCACCTACGGCGGCCGCATCAAGCGGACGAAGGACTTCGTCGACTTCCCGATCCCACTGGGTGGCGAGTGGCTCCACGCCGACGAGTCGACCCTCACCGACCTCGTCAACGACGACTCGGTCGAGATCACGCAGAGGATGGTCGGCTACGACGCCGACGACCTCGTCGGCGAGGTCGTCGACGGCGTCGTCGAGCTGTCGCCGGGCGGCGACACCGACCTGAAGTTCGCCGGGTCGACGTGGCTCGACTTCTTCGACGAGTACATCACGCCCGGGATCGTCGACCGCATGGTCTTCGACACCCCGATCGTGCGCATCGACCACGGCGGCGACGAGGTGGTGCTCACCGACGCCGGCGGCGAGGAGTGGGTCGCCGACCGCATCGTCTTCACCGCACCGATGAAGATCCTCCAGGACGGCGACATCACCTTCGAGCCGGACCTGCCGTCGGTGCACCGCAACGCGCTCGAACGGGCCAACATCTGGACCGGCATGAAGGTCTTCGTCGAGTTCACCGAACAGTTCTGGCCGTCGTCGGTCACGGCGAAGGACCACGATGGCGTCGATGGCCAGCACCTCTGGTACGACGCGTCCCACGGCCAGGAGCCGGGGTCGGCGAGGGTGCTCGGCCTCTTCACGGTCGGCGAGATGTCGGCGCCGTACCAGGCGGTCGACCCCGGCGACGAGCTCCGCGATCTCGTGCTCTCCGAACTCGATCCCCTGACCGACGGCTTGGCGAGCGCGACCTACGTCCAGCACATCAGCCAGAACTGGGCCGAGGAGCCGTTCATCCGGGCGGCGTACCTGGCCGACACCGCCGACATCGACATCTCCCAGGAGCTGGCCCAGAACATCGGCCCGCGCGTGTTCATGGCGGGATGCAGCTACACCCGCGAGTTCGACTGGAGCTCGGTGCATGCCGCCGTGCGGTCCGCCGCGGACTGTGTGGCGGAGATGTACCCCTAGTCCGCCGGCAGCGCGGCGAGGTCGGGCTCGACCCAGGCCGCTCGCGCGTCTCGGGTGAACAAGACGTCACGCGACCAGTGGGCGAGCGGCCCCTCCCGGCCGATCGTCGGGTCGTCGACGACGTCCGCGAACGGACGATCGGCGACCCGAGCGACCGCCCCGACGTAGTACCGCGTGATCGTCTCGTGGTAGCCGGAGGTGGGGGTGTTGGCCACCCCCGTCGCCTCGTTGTAGCGCTTGATCCCCGCCCGGAGGAGGGTGAGGGCGCCGTCGGCGCCGTGCTCCCGCACCGCCGCCCAACAGGCGGCGACATGGGCTTCATGGGTCCACTCGGGTTTGGGCAACGTCCGGTCGAGCACACCGTCGAGGACCTGTTCCGGGTCGCGGGTCACGGCGCCAGTGTCGGCCATCGGTCGCCGCGTCGACAGCGGATTTCAGCCGAGCGGCAGCTCGTCGACCGATGTGACCGCCACACCGTCGACGTCGATCACGTAGCGCCGATGGCGCAGATCGATCCGAGCTTCAGCCCGCCGGTCGCCGCGTTCCCACCGCATCACGAGCGCGTCGTCGGCCGACTCCCCGACCGAGAACGTGCCATCGAACAGCTCCTCCCGGGCCGTGCGCCAGCGCAGCAGGTGGAGCAGTGAGCGCACGACGGGCCGTTCGAGTTCGACCGCCAGCGACGCTCGGTCGTGGTACGGCCGGTTGATGTCGCGGCCGACACCGGTGCGGGCGAGCAGCTCCATGTCGTTGGGTGCGGCGAGGAGGCCCGCGTAGTAGATCTGCGGAACACCAGGTGCGAAGACCTGGACCAGACGGCTGATGATCTGGGCATCGTCGTCGCTCCCGAGCGCTTCGAAGTACGTGCCGTTCACCTGGTACAGATCCAGGTTCGACGCGGCCGCGCCGGTGGCTTCGCGGCTTCGCCCCTCCGACGCGTCGTGCATCGCCTCGACCAGCGCGTCGACCTGCTCGGGCTCGAGCAGACCGGGTTTGTCGCCCTCCGGCGCAACGTCCACCACCCCGATGCCGTCGTGGGTGTCGAGCACGGTCACACAGTTCACCGGGCGGATGTCGAGCCACCGCTTCAGTGGCGCCGCGTCGGCCGCGTGGATCGCGTGCAGCACGAGGGGAGGGAGGGCGAAGTCGTAGACGAAGTCGACGCTGGCGGCGATCTCGACCTGGAAGCCGAAATACGAGTGGATCTCGACCAGGAGATGCATGCCACGACGATGGGACTCGTCGCGGAGCCGCTCGATGAAGGCGAAGGTCTCCGGGATCATGAAGCAGGTCGTCCCCCGCCGCTTGATCGCGTAGCCGACGGCATCGAGTCGAACGAGCCGCACACCGTTCTCGGCCAACCGGTCGAGCACCGTCATCAGGTAGGCCCACGCCGCCGGATGCTCGACGTCGATGTCGATCTGATCCGAGGTGAAGGTCGTCCAGACCTCGGTCGGCACGCCGGCGATCTCATAGGTGGTGAACGGAGCCCAGGGCCGGGGCCGGTACACGAGGGCGAGCTCGTCGTCGTCGGCTCCGCCGGGGAACACCATGTCCTTGGTCAGGAACATGCCGGCGAACGAGGACGCCGCACCCTTCTCCTGCCAGTCGAGGAACGGTTCCGAGCTGGACGACACGTGGTTGACGATGAGATCCGCCATCAGCTCGTGATCGGCACCGAGCGCGCCGACCTCGGCCCACCCCCCGAGCCGCGCATCGACCGCCGTGTGATCGATCGGATCGAAGCCGGCGTCCGCGCCGTCGATCGGCGGGAAGAAGGGCAACAGGTGCACACCGCCGAACGCGCCGGCGAGCGGTCCGCGCATCACCGAGCCGAGACCGGCGAGGTCGCCCGCGAGCCGGTCGACATAGGTGATCAGGTGGGGCCGGTTCCGCAGCGGTGCCGGCGCCTCGAACGCTTCGGTCATCGCAGCGGACGCTACCCCCTAGCCTGTCCTGCGTGACCGACCAACTCCCGCTCCCCGAGTCCGTCGACGTGGCGGTCGTCGGTGCCGGCCTCGCCGGCCTCGCTGCGGCTCGGATCGTGGCCGGTGCCGGGCGGTCGATCGTTGTCCTCGAGGCGTCCGACGGCGTCGGCGGCCGGGTCCGCAGCGACATCGTCGACGGCTTCGTCCTCGACCGCGGCTTCCAGATCCTGCTGCGGGCCTACCCCGAGCTCGACCGCCAGTTCGACGTCGATGCGCTCGACCTCCGGTCCTTCGATCCGGGGGCGCTCGTGCGCATCGGCGACGATCTCTCGTTGCTCGGCGACCCGCTTCGCAAGCCGACGACCCTGCCGGCATCGCTGGCCTCCTCGGTCGGGAGACTCGGCGACAAACTCCGACTGCTGAAGGACCGAGCCCGGCTGGCACGGACCGACACCAAGCAGATCCTTCGCCAGCCCGACACCGCAACCCGCGCCGGCCTGAAGGAGCGCGGCTACAGCGACGCGATGATCGACCGGTTCTTCCGGCCCTTCGTCGGCGGTATCCAACTCGACCCGACGCTGAGCACCAGCAACCGCATGTTCGACGTGGTGCTCCAACAGCTCTTCCGGGCCGACGCCGTCGTCCCCGCCAAGGGCATGGGCCAGATTCCCGCCCAGCTGGCAGAGCGGCTGCCAGCCGAGACGATCCACCTGGACACACCGGTCACCTCGGTGCGACCGGGGGTGGTCACCACGAACCGCGGCGAGGTGAAGGCCACCGACATCATCGTCGCGGTGGAGGGGCCCGCGGCGAGTGACCTCCTCGGTCTTCCCGCGGTCGAATCGAACCCGGCGACCTGTGTGTGGTTCGCCGCGGATGCTGCGCCCATCGACGCGCCCCTTCTCGTGCTCGACGGTGACGGTCCGGCGCTCAACATCGCGGTGATGAGCAATGTCAGCCCCGACTACGCCCCCGCCGGCAAGGCGCTGGTCGGCGGCGCGTGTCCCGGCCTGCTCGATCCCGATGCGGAGCCGGCCGTGCGCGCCCAACTGCGCCGGATCTGGGGTGCCCAGGTCGACGACTGGCGCCACCTGCGCACCGACGCGATCCCTCATGGCCAGCCCGCCCAGCCGCCGTCGTTCCCACCGAAGCAGCGCACGGTGCTCGGCGAGGGGCTCCACGTCTGCGGCGACCATCGCGACACCGCCTCGATCCAGGGTGCGCTGTTCTCGGGTCGCCGCTGTGCGGAAGCGGTGCTCGCCTCCGCCTGAGGCTCAGCTCCGCGCCGACTCGGCCAGGGCGAGATCGGTGGCGTCGGCGAAGCTCACGTCGCGGGTCCCGTTCCCCGAGCGGAACAGGACGATCCGATCGATGGCGTGGCTGTTCGAACGGCCGGCGATCCGGATCGTGTACGTACCGGCGGTGTCGAACTCGGCGTAGATGTCGTGCGGGTCGTGATCGCTCGTGTAGGCCCGCCAGTTGAAGCCGTCCGGGGAGCCGCTCCGGTAGATCTTGAAGAAGCCGTCGGTGCTCGATCCGGCGGGCGAGCCTCCGGTGCATGCGTTCGTCGTCGGGGCGTCGTTCGGGCAGACGACGCTGCCGTTGCGCTCGCCGTAGAACCGGTCGGCGTCGATACGCAGGAACGAGTCGTTGTGTTCGGTGCCGTCGTCGCCGAGACCGACCGCCGAGCGCCACACGAACCCGTATCGACCCGGGTCCTCGATCCGGACCTCGATGGTGATGACCCCGTTGCCGGCGTCGTTGTGCGAGGTGCTGCCACCCCACTGGATGTAGCTGCCATCCGTTGCGCCGGGCTGGACCGGATCGCCCTCGGCCCCGCTCGGGAACTGGCGCCACCCATCGGGGACGCTCAAGGAGGTCGTCTCGATCACCACCACACCGTCGCGTTCGACGAAGGCACCCCCGACCGGTGGGCTCGGCGCCGGCCCCGGGGTGACCGAGTCGTCGAACGCACCCGGGGATCGATTGGCGCCGGCCTCGCCGGCCGCCGGGGTACCGGCGAACCGATGCAGGAACAGCGCCATCTGAGACCGCGTCACCGGGGCGTCGGGGGAGAACGTGCCCGGTCCGGTGCCCACCGTGATCCCGGTCGACGCCAGCCAGCCGACCGCGTCGGTGAAGAAGGCATCGGCCGGCACGTCGCCGAAATCCGGCGCCGGCCCAGCGGGCTCACCGGCAAACCGATGCAGGAACGTCGCCATCTGCGCACGCGTCACCACCCCGTCGGGCGAGAAGACCCCCGGCGCCGTCCCGGTCGTGATCTCGGCCCAGGCCAGCCAGCCGACCGCGTCGGTGAAGAACGCATCGGCCGGGACGTCGGCGAAATCCGGCGCCGGCCCAGCGGGCTCACCGGCAAACCGATGCAGGAACGTCGCCATCTGCGCACGCGTCACCACCCCGTCGGGCGAGAACACCCCCGGCGCCGTCCCGACGGTGATGCCCTGGTCGACGAGCCAGGCGACCGCCGCAGCATGGGTCGCACCCGCTTCGACGTCGCCGAATCCGGCGACCGCCGCCGTCGACGTCCTCGCCGGGACGAGTGCGACCGTCAGCATCAGCGCGGACACCAGCGCGGCAACCCGTCGACGACCACACGACCTGATCGATCTCCCCGTCATGTCGAGGGCATCGACGCCGACCCGACCGGGCTTGAGTCGATCGACCCAGGCGGTCAGACGCGGACGGTCAGCACCACGGACTCAGACACAGACGTTGCGCATCGAGCCGAGGCCGGCGATCGATGTCTCGATCACGTCGCCCGGCGCGAGGAACCTCAGTTGGGCGGCGCCGACGCCATCGGGCGTGCCGGTGAAGATGAGGTCGCCCACCTCGAGGGTGAGGATCGACGAGAGGTACGCGATCAGCGTCGGCACGTCGAAGATCAGGTCGCCGGTGTTGCCGGTCTGGCGGCGTTCGCCGTTGACGTCGCAGGTGATGGCGAGGTCGGAGGGGTCGCCGATCAGTTCGGTGGAGACGAGCGCCGGGCCGCATGGCCCGTAGGTGTCGCGGCTCTTGCCCAGATCGAAGTGCGGAGGCTTGGCGGCGAACTGGAGCGCACGGTCGGAGATGTCCTGGCCGATCATGCAGCCCATCACGTGATCCCAGGCGTCGCCGGGCGCGATGTCGCGACCGCCGGCGCCGATGACGACGACGAGTTCGGCCTCGTAGTCGCCGGCCTCGCTGTTGAGCACGACGTCGGCGGCCGGCCCGACCAGACACGACGGGAACTTGGTGAAGACCAGCGGATTGTCGGGGATCTCCATCTGGGATTCGCCGACGTGGTCGGCGTAGTTGAGCCCGACGGCGAAGACGCTCCGGGGCGTCGGTACGGGCGGGCCGAAGTCGGCGTCGGCCACCGATCCGTCGGCCGTGCGACCGCTGAGGCCGGCGGCGATCGCATGGAGCCCGGTGTGGCCACGGACCGCCTCCATCGGATCGCCGCTGAACGAACCATCGGACGCAGCGGCGAGATCGTGCCATCCCTCACCGTCCACGAGAACGGCACGATCGGCGATGGTGGCGAGTCGAAAGCCCATCAGGTCTCCTCGGTTCGGCCGGGCAGGAAGAGGGTGATCAACGATTCGGCGTGTCGCTCGATCAGTGCGGGATCGGCGGGATCGATGCCGAGCAGCTCGGCTTCCGGAGCGTTGGCGTACAGCAGCGACGCCGCCCCGATCACGGAGTGATAGAGCACGTCAGGATCGACGTCGGCGGCGACATCGCTCGCTCGCATCGCTTCCCATGCGGCGAGCAGGTCGGCATGGCGACGGCGGAGCCGCTCGTCGACGAACCACGCCAGCCGTTCACCCGGCGCTGCGCCCTCGTGCATCATGATCCGGTTGAGCTCGGGGCGGCTGGCGGCGAAGTGCACCAACCCTCGGATCACGCCCGAGAACACTGCGACGGTGTCGTCGGGCGCCGTGTCGTCGAGCTGTTCGAGGATGGCGAGGTCGAGCTCGTCGAGGAGCTGGAGCAACGCGGCCTTCCACAGCTCCGACGTCGAGGCGAAGTGGTAGTTGATCTGACTCTGGTGGGTGCCGGCTTCGGCCGCGATGCGGCGGCCCGATGCGCCGGCGAACCCCTTGGCGGCGAACTCACCGATGGCGGCCTCCAGCAGAGCGCTGCGTACGACCTCCGAGCCGCGGTTGCGCCGGGTGCGGCCGGGGGCGGGAGCGAGGGTCGTGTCGGACGGATCAGGCACGAGCCAATTATTCCATCACTTGATCAAAGTTACAACAGCTGTTAGAACTTTTGCATGGCCGACATCATTCGTCCCACCAAGCTCGCCCACCTCGTCCTTCGCACCGCCCGATTCGAGGAGGTCGTCGGCTGGTGGTCCACCGTGCTCGGCGCCACCCCGCGCCACGAGAGTCCCGTGATCACCTTCCTGACCTACGACGACGAGCACCACCGGCTGGCGATCATCAACAACCCGAACCTGGAGGACAACGAGCAGCGCCAGGCCGGCTTCGAACACGTCGCCTTCACCTACGACACCCTCGATGATCTGCTCGCGACCTACGCCCGGCTGCGCGATGCGTGCATCACCCCGATCATGCCGATCCACCACGGCATGACGATGTCGCTCTACTACGCCGACCCCGACGGCACCCAGTGCGAGCTCCAGGTCGACGTCATGGACGAACCGACCGCCGCCGCGTTCATGGCCAGCGACGTGTTCGCCGCCAACCCGATCGGCGTCCCCCTCGACCCCGAGGATCTGATCGTGCGTCGCGCCGCCGGGGAGCCGCTGGAGTCCCTCACCGAGTACGTCCCAGCCTGAGATGACGGGGCAGTCGTCGGTCGAAGCCCACGACGCCGACCTCATCGTCGTCGGATGTGGGCCGGTCGGGGTCATGGCGGCCCTCCGCGCCCGCCAGCACGGCCTGTCGGTGATCGCGGTCGATCGCGCCACCGACGTCTATCCCCTGCCGCGCGCGATCGGCATGGACGACGAGATCCAACGGCTGTTCGCCACCGCCGGTCTGCTCGACGGCCTTCGGGCCTGCAGCACACCGATGGCCGGCGCGGAGTTCCTCGACGCCGACGGCCGACGCGTCGTGGGCATCGAACTGCCCGAGGGATTTCTCGGTCCGAACGGCCACCCGCCGGTCGTCGCCTTCGACCAGCCGAGCCTCGAGCGACTGCTCCGCACCGCCGCCATCGCCGCCGGTGCCGAACTCCGCCTCGGCGTCGAGGTGACCGCCCTCGCCGGCACGACCCTCACCCTCGGCGATGGATCGACACTCACGGGACGATGGCTCATCGGCGCCGACGGCGCGAAGAGCACCATCCGGCGCCTGCTCGGGGTGGTGCTGGAAGATCAAGGCTTCGACGAGGAGTGGGTTGTGGTCGACACCACCCTGCAGGATCCCGCCCTGTCGCTGTCGCGGCTCGCGACCCAGCACTGCGATCCCGCCCGGGTCGTCACCTATGTGCCCGGCCACGCGGACCGCCGCCGTTGGGAGTTCCAATTCCTGCCCGGCGAGACCAAGGAGGAGATGGAGTCCCCCACCCACATCGCCGAGCTCCTGAGTCCGTGGGGCACGGCCGACCAGCTGCGGATCGACCGCATCGCGGTCTACCGCTTCCACGCGACCGTGGCCGACGCCTTCCGTGTCGGCGACGTCTTCCTCGCCGGGGACGCCGCCCACCAGATGCCACCCTTCAACGGCCAGGGCATGTGCACCGGCATGCGCGACGTCGACAACCTCGTCTGGAAGCTCGGCTGCGTCGCGGCCGATCGAGCCGACGACCGGCTGCTCGACACCTACGAGACCGAACGCAAACCGCACGCAGCCGGCCAGGTCGCGCACGCCGTCGATGCCGGGCGGCTCATCAACGCCATCGCCGAGGGCCGGGCCGACGACGTCGAGGCCGGCTACGGCGGCGGACGCCCCTTCCCCCACCTCGAGGCGGGCTGCCAGGTCGCCGGCCACCACCTGGTCGGACGGCCGTTCCCGCAGCCGGTCGACGACGCCGGCGGGTTCGACCGTCACCTCGGCGACCGATTCGCCCTCGTCACGACGGCCGACACCGTGCTCGATCCGGTCGTCGTCGACCGGTGGACCGGCGCCGGCGCTCGCCGCGTCGACACCGATCCCAGCACCTTCCCCGGCTTGGTCGAGACCGGCACCACCGTCGTCGTCCGACCCGACCGCTCGATCGCCGCCGTCACCACCGACCTCGGGGCGGCCACCGACGCGCTCGCGGCCCTGGGACTCCTCGCGACCTGAGCACTACGGTGGCGAGCGTGCGGCACACGACCGAGCAGCTCGACACCTGGCGCCGCGACGGGGGCGTCGTCCTCGACTCCTTCTTCACCGAGGACGAACTGGCGCCGTGTGTCGCCGGCATGGAGCAGCTGTACGGCCACCTGCGACCCGGCGATCCGGACGCTCACGAGCACCTCGACGCCCGGGCCCGCTACACCGAGCAGTTCACCCACACCGACGACCTGCCGTTCCGCGCCAACCCCGAGCTCAACCTCCTCGGCCTGCACCCCGCGATCGTCACCTGCGCCCGCGACGCCCTCGGCACCGACGACGTCCGCATGTACCAGTGCCACAGTTGGGCGAAGTTCACCGGCCAGACCGACTTCGATCAGCCGTTCCACTGCGACTACAAGAACCACACCCTGACCGTCCCGGGCGACCGCGAGATCGAGCGCACGATCAACTTCATGATCTACCTCACCGAGGTGACCGACGCCCACGGCGCGATCCACTACGTCCCGGTGCCCGAATCCGACCCGATCACCGGTCCCATGCGGCCACAGTTCGCGGGCACGGCGGCCGGCTACGAGGATCAACTCCGGGCGATCGAACGCAGCGGCGCAGCGCCGGCCGGCTCGGTCTTCGCCTACGGCATCGACGTCTTCCATCGCGGCACCAACCTCACCCTCCCCGACGCCCATCGCTACACCGTCACCGCCAGCTACAAGGCCGCCGGCAACGACCAGATCGGCTGGTCGGCGTGGCCCCGCTACTTCAGAGAGCCGTGGCACCTCGTCATGGACCACGCGACCGTCGAACAACGGACCTGTCTCGGCATCCCCGCCCCCGGCGATCCCTTCTGGACCGATCTGACCCTGGCGCGCACCCGCGATCGTTGGCCCGACACCGACTGGTCGGCCTACGAGGACGCACTCGCCGCCTAGCCCGCCAGGAGCTCCTTCTGGTTCTTGGACGGGAACCGGGGGCGGACCTGCACGCCGTCCAGTGCGTCCTCGAACCCGGTGATCGCCTCGGCGAGCAGGTCGTGGTGGTCGTCGCCGATCGGCGCGAGGAGTTCGTGGACCACCGATCCGTCGGGACGCTGCGTCCAGCCCCCGACGATCGCGCCATCGGCCCAGATCGTGGGACCCACGTTGCCGAACCGGTCGAACAGTCGCGGCACGTGATCGGGCTCCAGGTACCAGCGACGCTCCTTCCACCCCATCGCCGTGGCGTCGAGCCCCGGGAGCAGCCGGACCCACGGACCCGGGGGGTCGGTGTCGTCGACATCCCCCGCCGCCACCCAACCGGTCGAGTCGTCGTCGAGTGCGACCTCGACGGCGTCGATGTCGGCGAGCGCGTTGCGAACCAGCGTCGCCGTCTCCCCCAGCCACCACTTCAGATCGGCTTCGGTCGCCGGCCCGAAACGGCGCAGGTAGTGCTCGACCAGACCGGCGGCGGCCTCGCGGGTGTCGAGCCCGGCGATCGGCTGGCCGAGCCAATCGTCGGTGACGGTCCAGCGATACTCCGCCGAGGTCCACGACCCGGTGGGCTCGATCCGCGTGAACTCCCCCTCGAAGCCGGCGCCCTGCAGCAGCTTGGTGTGGGCGTTCAGCGTGGCGTTGTGCTTCTCGGTGCCGTACCGCAGCGGCACCATCAGGTGCGGGAGGCGCTGGCCGATCTCGCGGGTGCCGAGCGGGCCATCCGCTTCGAGCAGCGTGCGGATCTCCGCGACACCGGCGTCGATCCAGGCCTCGGGATCGTCGACGACGCCGGAGACCTCGACCGCCTTGATGTTGGTGCGCCGCTCGTTGCGCGCGATCTTCATCGTCGTCGCGGCGTGCGCGAGGCGGGCCGTCGCCGGCGTCATCACCCAGATCGTGCGCCGCATCGCATGGTGACGGACCAGGCGCCGGTCTGCGTACAGCGCCCGCTCGACGGCGTCGATCGACGGCGCGGTCATCCGGACGAGGCACGAGAGATGCACCGTCGCCGGATCCGAGGAGTGGAGGCAGACGAGGTCGTCGGCGATCGCCACCGGGTCGTCGGTGCGCCCCGACGAGATCAGCCGGTGCCGGTGAGCGAGCCGACGTCGCCGCTCGTCGGTGGTGATGCGATGCACCGTCGCAACCTACGCTCGCACCCATGGCCGATCTACTGATCCTGACCAGGCGCGACGACGGGGTCGCGGTCGTGTCGACCAACGACGATCCCTTGAACCGGATGACGCTGGAGTACGTCGCGATGCTCGGCGAGGTGATCGACGATCTCGCGGCCGACCGTTCGGTCCGCGCCGTGGTGATCACCGCGGAGGGCACCACCAACTTCTCGGTCGGCATGAACCTCAAGCAGCTTCCCGAGGGCATTCAGGCTGCGGGGAGTGTCGACGCCTTCTTCGACGAGCGACTCGATCTCATCCACCGCATCGAGACGATGGGCAAGCCGACGGTGGCGACGCTGTTCGGGTACTGCCTCGGCGGCGGGCTCGAACTCCCCCTCGGCTGCACCTTCCGGCTGGCCGCCGAGGAGGGCGCGAAGATCGGACTCCCGGAGATGGATCTCGGCTCGACCCCGGCGTGGGGCGGCAGCGCCCGGCTGGCGAAGACGGTCGGACGCCAGCACGCCCTCGACATGATCCTGCGGGCGAAGACCCTGAGCGGCCCCGAGGCGCTGGCGATCGGGCTCGTCAACGAGGTGTGGCCGCTGGCGGAACTCAAGGACCGGGCCATCGCGCTCGCCGTCGAGCTCGCCACGCAACCCCGACTCGCGGTGCAGGGCATGCTCGACGCACTGCACGACGCTGAACACAAGACCCTCGACGACCTGCTGGCGGCGGAGCGGGCGGCGGTCCACGCCACGATGGGCACGCCCGACGCTCGCGAGGGAATGATGGCCTTCCTCGAGAAACGCGAGCCCGTGTTCAACCAGGAGCCGGAGGGCTGACGATCAGGCGAAACCCATCCGGGCCGCCATCGCATCGACCCGTGCGCCGAACACCGCGTCGGCGTCGTCGAACACGTTCCGGAACTGGCCGAAGAGCTCGAAGCTGACCATGCCGTAGAGCTCGGTCCACACCCCGATGCCGACCAGCATCCGCGTCGGTTCGATCGTGAGCCCGGCCTGGCCGACCAGCGACGACAACTGCTCGACGAGTCCCGCGTCGAGCGGCGTTGCACTCGTCTCCGCCACCGGGACCTTGGCGGCCTCGAGTTCGTCGAGCAGCACGAGCAACCGCATCGTCACGCGGGTCGCCGGCACGATGGTGTCCTCCGGGGCGGCGTAACCCGGAACCGGCGAGCCGTAGATCAGGGCGTACTGGTGGGGGTGAGCGCGGGCCCAGTCGCGCACGCCGTGGGCGATCGCGGCGAATCGACCGGCGTGATCGGCGCGACCGACGGCCTGTTCGGCGTCCTCGACCGCCGCCCCGAGCGCGTCGTAGGCATCGATGATGAGCTGGGTCAGGAGCGCGTCGCGGCTCGGGAAGTACCGGTAGATCGCCGATGACGCCATGCCGAGTTCGCGGGCGACCGCCCGCAACGAGAGACCGGGGGCGCCCGCCTCGGCCAGATGGCGGCGCGCTGTCTCGGTGATGTCGGCGATCAACGCCGCTCTGGCGATGTCGCGGGCCCGGCGGGGAGCGGCGTCGTTCACGCCTCCACTCTGCCCGATCGACAGGACGGATGCGAGCGGTGCCCAGAAACGAGAGCAGTGCTCTTGACAGATGATCGACCGTCCGCGAGAGTCGGAGATGAGAGCAGTGCTCTTGTTTCAGATCACCAGTCCGAATCCCCCATCGGGCCAAGCGAAGGATCCGCTCCATGACCCTCCACACGATCATCGGTGCCGGCGCCGTCGGCACCGGGACCGCCCGCCTCCTCGCCGACGCCGGCCACGACGTCATCATCGTCACCCGCTCTGGATCCGGCCCCGACCACGAGCGGATCACCAAGGTCCGCGGCGACGCGACCGACGCCGACCTCCTCACCCGCATCGCAGCCGGCAGTCGGACCATCTTCAACTGCGCCAACCCGAGCGCCTATCACCGCTGGGCCGAGCTCTGGCCCCCGATGGCCAGCGCCATCCTCGAGGCCGCCGAGCGAACCGGCGCCCGGCTCGTCACGATGGGCAACCTCTACGGCTACGCCGCCGACTCGTCGCCGATGGCGGCGACCGACCCGCTCGATCCCCCGACCGCCAACGGTGCGATCCGCGTCGCCATGTGGCACCAAGCCCTCGCTGCGCACGAGGCCGGCCGAGTCCAGGTGACCGAGATCCGGGCGTCGGACTATGTCGGACCCGACCTCGGCGACACCTCCCATCTCGGCGATCGATTCGTTCCGCCGATCCTCGCCGGCAAGACCGCTCGGGTGCTCGGCGCCCCCGACATCGCCCACAGCTGGAGCTACATCGGAGACGTGTGCCGCACGATGGCCGTCGTCGGCACCGATGACCGTGCCTTCGGCCGGGCCTGGCACGTACCGACACTCCCACCCGCGAGCGCACGGTCGATGGGCGACGCCATCGCCCGAGCCGCCGGCGTCGACACGCCGACCGTCAAGCAGATCCCTCGGTTCGCGGTCCGGGCCATGGGGCTCGTCGTGCCCCTCTTCCGGACGCTGCTGCACATGAGCTATCAGTTCGACGAGCCGTTCGTGATCGACGCGATCGACACGATCGACACGTTCGGCATCGAGCCGACCCCGCTCGACGAGCAGCTCCGAGCGTTGCTCGCGAGCTACGACGTGATCGTGCCTGCTCCGGCCTCGGCCTGAATCACTCGGGCAGCGCTCGGCCGATCGACGCCGCCGCCGCGGCGACCCCCGACCCACCCATCGGTACCCCCAGGCGATGGAGGACACTCTCGATCGTGCCGAGCGCGCCGAGGATCGACGGCGGGTTGAGGTGACCCATGTGGCCGATGCGGAAGGTCCGACTGTGGTCCATCACCCCCAGCCCGATCGTGAGACCTGCGCCCTCCTCGCAGAGCCGAGCGATCTCGAGGGCGTCGACCTCGGGGGTCATCACCGTGGTCACACAGTCCGCTCGGTCGGCGGGTTCGGTAATGTACAGCTCGAGTCCGCCCGGCGTCGACCAGGCCTCCACGGCGGCCCGGACCGCGTCGGCCAGCGCCCGATGACGGGCCCACACCGCCTCCATGCCGCCCTCTTCCTCGATCATGCGCAGCGCCTCGCGCATCGCGTAGAGGTGGCTGATCGGCGGTGTCCCCGAGAAGCGTTGATAGATCGCCTCGGGAGCGATCCGTGCGTCCCAGTTGAAGTAGCCGGAACGAAGGTCGTTGCCGACCCCGCGTTCCACCGCTCGGTCGTTCACCCAGACGAGACCGAGGCCGGGCGGCGTCATCAACCCCTTCTGTGACGCGGCGACCGTGATGTCGACCCCCCAGTCGTCCATGTGGAACGGGTCGCACCCCAACGAGGCGATGCAGTCCACGACGAACAGGGCCGAGGATCCGGAGGCGGCGATGGCGGCACCGATCGCTGCGATGTCGTTGCGGACCGAGATGGCGGTGTCGACGTGCACCGCGAGGACCGCAGCGAACTCGTCGACCGGACCGGCAGCGAGGCGGGCCCGGACGAGCTCGGGGTCGATCGCAGTGCGGGGCGGGCCGGGCAACGACTCCACGACGATCCCGGACACCTCGAGGAAGCGGCCCCACACCTCGGGGAACCGGCCGGTCTCGACGACCAGCACCTTGTCCCCCCGGTTCAGGGTGTTGGACGCAGCGAGCTCCCAGCCGCTGTGGCCGTTGCCGATCGCGGCCAGCGCATGGCCCGACGTGCGAGCGATGCCGGGCAGGCGCTCGAACACCTCATCGCAGACGTCGACGAGCTCTCCGGCGTAGATGTTGGGCATCGGGGTTCGCATCGCCGCGAGCACGCGATCGGGCATGATCGACGGACCCGGAATGGCGACGAGGGGACGACCGTGGCGTAGCGACACGCAGCGACGGTAGCCCCGGCGACGCGCGCATGCCGCGTCGGTGCGAGATGCCGGTCAGACCGGGATGCGCAGCGTCGAGAAGAAGCCACACAGCGGCCCATCGAGCTCGTCGATGTCCGCGAAGGGCGGGAGCTCGATCGGCCAGCCACGGCTCAGAGCGAACACACTGTCGATCTCGAACTCGATCCCGTCGAGGGCAACCTTCGCGTTGCCGCGTCGATACGTGATCGCGCTGCGGTGCGCAGTCCAGGCGAAGTCGCCACGGAACGGCGTGAAGCGCACGGTCTCACCGTCGTGAGAGAGCAGCCCGCGGACTTCGGAGCCGTCACGGAACTCGATCTCGGCGTTGCCCGCCCAGATCGTGCCCGGCGGCAGGTCCGCCACCATGGCTGCGAACTCGTCGAGCTTCGCCTGGGCGGCATCCGCGACGCGCTGCTTGAGCTTGTCGAACAATCCCATGACGCCCCATCGGCCGGAGCGTCGGGCAGATTAAGCGGCGGCCACCTGGCGGGCTTCGGCGGTGGCGATGACGAAGGCGGCGAAGGCCGGGCACTCGTCGAGCACGGTGACGAACTCGCGACGGTTGAAGGCGAGCACCTGGGCGTCGGAGCGAGCGACGACGGTCGCGTTGCGACGGGTGTTCTCGAGCAGGGCGATCTCACCGACGATGTCGCCTGCACCGAGGGTGGCGACGACGGTGGCGTCACGGCTGACCTCGACCTGACCGGCGAGGATCACCAGGAACTCGCGTCCGAAGGTGTCCTCGTTGATGAGGGCGGCGTCGGCGCTGACGTCGACGATCGTGCCGCGCCGCATCACGGTCTCGAGCTCGGCCGCGGGAACGGCGGTGGCCAGCGCGGTGCCGGCCAGGCTCTCGGGGGTGTCGATTCGACGACGGAGCAACATGGGGGACCTCCGAAGGACTGGGGGATGTCGCTGCTTACAGCGTAAGGATCGGCAGCTCCGAGGCCAAGATGATGCGACGAACGTCACGTCCCCGCTTGACGGAGGGGTCAGCGGTTCGAAACACTGCGAACATGACCGATTTGAACGATCGTTCAATCCCCGTCGACATGCCGTCACCCTCCGACCACGACCACATCGGCGCAGGCTTCGACCCGAACCCGGCGGCCTCGATGTCGTTGCGCGCCGAGGCGTACACGTCACCGGCATGGTTCGCCCACGAACAACAGGCGATCTTCGGTCGGACCTGGCAGTGGATCGGCCACGTCGAGAAGTGGCGCGAGCCCGGAAGCTATGTGGCGACCGAGGTCGCCGGCATGTCGATCGTCGTGGTGCGCACCGGCGCCGGCGAGCTCAAGGGCTACTACAACGTCTGCAAACACCGCGCCCACGAGCTGGTATTCGGCGAGGGCACGGTGCGCAACCTCCGGTGTCCATACCACGCGTGGACCTACGACCTCGACGGTCGTCTCACCGGCGCCCGCCGGACGGGCGACCTCATCGACTTCGACACGAGCGAGATCTGCCTCGACGAGATCCACGTCACCGAATTCGGCGGCTTCGTCTACGTCAACCTCGACCCCGACGCCACCCCCCTTGCGGAACAGGCGGGCGACCTCGGCGCTGAGATCGCCCACTGGGCACCCGACGTCGAGTCGCTCACGTTCGCCCACCGCCTCACCTACGAGATCCAGTCCAACTGGAAGAACGTCGTCGACAACTTCCTCGAGTGTTACCACTGCCATGTCGCCCACAAGGACTTCGTGTCCCTCGTCGACATGGACACCTACGAGGTCACCACCCACGGCATCTACAGCTCCCACATGGCCGAGGCCGGGAAGAGCGACAACAGCGCCTACGACGTGAGCGAGGCCACCGTCACCGACCATGCGGTGTGGTGGCTGTGGCCCAACACCTGCCTCATGCGCTACCCCGGCCGAGGCAACTTCATCGTGATGCACATCATCCCGGTCGGCCCCGATCAGACCCTCGAGACCTACGACTTCTTCCTCGAGACGCCCGAGCCAAACGACGCCGAACTCGACTCGATCCGCTACATCGACGAGGTGCTCCAACCCGAGGACATCGGCCTGGTCGAGAGCGTCCAGCGCGGCATGCGCACACCCGCCTTCGACCAGGGGCGGATCGTGCACGACCCCTCGGGCTCCGGTCTCTCCGAACACGCCGTGCACCACTTCCACGGTCTCGTGCTCGATGCCTATCGAGCCGCTCGCTGATCGGCGGCGCGCCGCGGGGACCTCAGTCGGGGAAGCTCACGAGGATCGCCGCGCAGGCGATCGTGACCCCGCCGGTCCCGTCGGCGTCGATCGGTGGAACGTCGAGCCCGCCCCGCTCGGCCCGCACCGTCACCACGCCGTACGGCACCTCCTCGGCCACCGCATCGAGATCGACGTCGTCGGGGTCGGCACAGCCGATGAGCACGTCGACATGCATGTCCTCGCGGGACTTGCCGGCGGCGTTGAACAGGTTGAGGGAGCTGTGACGCAGGGCGTCGAACACCGCCCGCCGAGCCGCTTTGGTGTAGTCGCGGCCCCGAACATCGACGCCCATTCCCATCTCGGTCACCCAGCGGGTCATCATGACTCCGAACGCTATCCGTGCCAGAGTGACCGCACCGTGGACCGCATCGAGGAACTCGCCAATCGAGCTCGCCAGTGGACGGTCGACCGAACCGGTGACGACCCCATCCCCGAGATCGAAGCGGAGATGGAGCACGCCGAGGCGATCGAGCTCGCCCGCCTCCACGAGGCACGTGCCGCAGCCGTTCAGTCGAGTTCGCCACAACTCGCCGCCGACGACAGTCTCGCCGCCGCCGCCCTCTACGCCCGCGAGGGCATGTCGTCGCACGCGGCGGCGTTGGCGGCCACCGCCGCCGGCATGGCCGAGCTGGCGGGAGACTGGGCGGGCGCCATCGAGCACGCCGTCGCCGCCACCGTCCAGCTCTCCGACGTCCAACTCGACGACGCCCAGAGCGCCCGGGCGTCGAATGCGCTGTGCGCGTTCTACGGCCACATGGCGGCGTTCGAACTCGCCATCCCCTTCGGCCGCCGCTCGGCGGAGGCCGCCGCCCGGATCGACCACCCGAGCCTTGCGACCGCCGCATTCGTGTTCGGCTACACCACGCTCGAGGCGATCCACGCCGAGGTCGGGTCGGACCACGAGCGCGCCGGATGGCGTCGCGACGTCGCATCGATGGCTGCGACCCTGCGCGGGATCGACGACCCGGTCAGCGCCCGTGTGCTCGGCGGCGGGCTCGCCGCCGAAGCGGCCCTGCTCGAGGACGACCTCGACACAGCGGCGGAGATGGTGGCTGGCACCGACGAGGTGGCACGCGTCGCCGGGCCCCTGCTGCAGCCCTGGTTCTCGTTCGTCCGGGCATCGGTCGCACGGCGACAGGGGGACCTCGAACGGGCGGAGGAACTCCTGACCGACGCCCTCCCCGGGTTGGAGGCGACCGCCGACGACCACTGCCTCGTACGCGCCCTCGCCGAGCGGGCCCTGGTGCGCGAGGAACGGGGCGATCTCGCCGGCGCCCTCGGCGACACCCGGCGGCGGGCCGAGCTGGTCCGTCGCTGGCAGGTCGATCGGGTCGAACAGTTCGCTCTGCTCGTCGCCGCCCGCGCCGAACTCGAGCGCGACGGCAGTCTGCTCCGTCGCCAGGCCGGCGAACTCGTCCGAGCCGCCACCGAGGACCCCTTGACCGGTCTGTACTCCCGCCGCTGGCTGAGTCGGCGGGTCAGCGAACTGGAGACCCTCGACAGCAACGGATCGGTGCTGCTGATCGACATCGACCACTTCAAGGTGGTCAACGACACCCACGGCCACGGGGTCGGCGACAAGGTCCTCACCGCAGTCGGCGATGTCCTCCGGGCGTCGTTCCGCGACGGCGACGTCGTCCGCTACGGCGGCGAGGAGTTCCTCATCCCGCTCCTCACCGATCCGTTCACCGCTGGCGCCATCGCGGAGCGCGCTCGCATGGCGATCACCCACGCCTCGTTCGACGAGATCGTCGGCGACCTCCGACTCACGATCAGCATCGGCATCGCGTCGGGGCCGCTCTCCCGTATCCGTGAACTCATCGACGCCGCCGACGACGCCCTCTACGTCGCGAAACAGAGCGGCCGGAACCGAGTCGTCAGCGCCGACTCATTGACCTAGGAGACCTCATGGGGATGCTCGACGACCGCATCGCACTCGTCACCGGAGGACGCGGCGGCGTCGGACGCGCCGTGTGCGACCGCTTCGAACGAGAGGGAGCGACGGTCTACGCCGCCGACCTCACCGACGCCGGGAGCCTCGGCGACGACGCTCTCTCACCCGGCGAGTTCCTCCGCCTCGACGTCACCGACGAGGACGGGGTCACCGCCGCCATGGGCCGCGTCCGCGAGGCCCACGGTCGACTCGACGTGCTGGTCAACGCCGCCGGCATCGAGATCGAGGAGACGATCGAGGACACCACACTCGAACAGTGGAACCGGATCTTCGCCATCAACGTGACCGGTACGTTCCTGACCTCCAAGCACGCGCTCCCGCTGCTTCGGGCGAGCGGCCACGCCTCGATCATCAACTTCGGCAGCTACGACGGCTTCATCGCCGATCCCGAACTGGCCGCGTACTGCGCGACGAAGGGCGCCGTGCACGCACTGACGAAGGCGATGGCGTGCGACCATTCGCCTGAGGGCATCCGGGTCAATGCGGTGTGCCCGGGCTACGTCGACACGCCGATGCTCCAGTCGTTCTTCCAGGAGCACGGCGACATCGAGACCCTGCAGCAGGCCGTGCGCGATGTCCATCCGCTGCGCACGTACGGCACCCCGACCGACATCGCCAACCTCGTCAACTGGTTGGCCAGCGACGAGGCCCGCTACGCCTCGGGCCAGCTGTGGGTGCTCGACGGTGGGCTGAGCGCACAAGTCCAGCAGATGCGCCTGTGACCACGGACCGGCGGACCCAGATCCTCGATGCCGCGCTCGCCGTCCTCGCCCGGGACGGAATCTCGGGGGTCAGCATGCGCGCCGTCGCCCGCGAGGCCGGCCTGTCGCTCGGCCTCGCCAACTACTACTTCGAGGACAAGCACGGTCTGATCGTCGCGGCGCTCGGACGGATCGCGGACGCCGACGCCGTCATCGTCGCAGCCGAGCCGGCCGACGACCCCGAGCGGGCGCTGCGCCGCGCGCTGCACCACGTCGCCGCGGAGGAGTTCCTCGGCCTCGACTATCTCGCCCTGCGCCTCCAACTCTGGTCGCTGGCCGGCGTCGACCCGGAATACGCCGCCATCAACCAGCGGGCCCAGGCCACCTACCTCGACGGGTTGACGGCCCTCCTGACGGACGCCCGACCCGACCTCGACGCCGCAGAGATCCGACGTCGTGCCGAGGACATCCTCGTCGTCCAGAACGGCGTGTGGCTCACGTCGGTGCTCGTACCCGACACCGCGACGATGCAGCGGGCCGTCGCTCGCACCGAGGCGATCGCCTTCGGCCGGGGAGCCAGGACCTAGGTCCCTGTTCTCCACCACCGCCCCTTTCGTACCGTCGAATCGAGCCCTGCGAGAGGAGCAGCCATGAGCGAACGCCACGGCATCGTCGTCGGCATCGACGGATCCCCCGGATCGGCCGCCGCCCTTCGGTGGGCGACCGATCACGAGCAGAGATTCGGCCCGATCCGCCCGGTCTACGTGTGGTCGATCCCCGCGCTCGCCATCGCCGGGACGCCACTCGGCTACGCACCGGCACCACCGGTCGCGGAGATGGAGGCGGCCGCCGAGCGGGCGGCCGCAGCCCTGGCCGAGGCGTACGGGCTCGAGCCCGCCGACATGGCGGTCGTGCAAGGTGACGCCGGTGCGGCCCTGTGCGACGCAGCCGAGGACGCCAACGTGCTGGTCGTCGGAACCCGGTCCCGCGGACCGGTCCGCACGAACCTGCTCGGCTCGGTCGGCCGGTTCTGTGCAGACCACGCGAGCGTTCCGCTGGTGATCGTGCCTCCCGACGACGAGCGGGAAGGATCACCCGAGCCGGTGGTCGTCGGCGTCGACGGCTCCCCCAACTCGATCGAGGCGCTCCGGTGGGCGACGGCACATGCCGGCGACGCCCCCGTCACCGCAGTCGCCTGCTGGCAGACCCCGGTCGACGGCCCGATCCTGTTCGGCGGGGGGCGCTTCGACCTGAAGGCGCTCCGGGCGCAGGCCGAGACCATCGCGGACGAGGCGATCGGCAAGGTCGCCGCCGACCTCGGCGTCGAGCCGGACCGGATCGGCCGCCGCATCGCCGAGGGCGATCCGCGCTGGATCCTCCAGGGCGAGCAGCCCCGCTCCTCGCTCCTCGTGCTCGGCCGGCGCGGTCGCGGCGGGCTCGCCCACCTGGTGCTCGGTTCGACCACCACAGCCCTCATTCGGCAACCCGACTGTCCGATCGCCGTGATCCCGCCGGAGGACACCCATGAGTGACATCGACACCCATCCGCTCACCGAGCTGTCGACGACCGAGTGTTGGGATCTCCTGCGTCAGACCACGATCGGACGGCTCGCGGTCAACAACGGCAACCAACCCGACGTGTTCCCGGTCAACTATGTCGTCGACAGCGACCGGGTCGTGATCCGCACCGCCGAGGGCGCCAAGCTCGCGGCGGCGATCGCGTCCGGCGACGTCGCCTTCGAGATCGACGAGTTCGACACCGCGTCGAGGAGCGGGTGGTCCGTGGTGCTGCACGGGCTCGCGCACGAGCCCAAGGCGCTCGCGGCCGTCATGCACGACCAGGCGCTCGATCTCCGGCCCTGGGCTGGGAGTGAGGGCAAGCACCGCTTCATCGAGATCGTGCCCACTCGGATCAGCGGCCGCCGGCTCGGTGCGCCAGACTGATGGCCGTGGCCGAAGCTCCCGCGACCGTCATCCGTGTCGCCCTCCTCGACGATCACGAGGTGGTCCGGTCCGGTGTGGCCAATCTCGTCAACGCCCAACCCGACATGGAGGTCGTCGGTGAGGCGGGCACGGTCCGCGACATCGTGGCGGTCGTCGCATCGGCCACCCCCGACGTCGCCGTGCTCGACGTGCGCCTCGACGAGGACGAGGGCAACGGCATCGCCGCCTGTCGTGAGATTCGCAGCGAACACCCCAACACGGCGTGCCTGATCCTGACCTCGTTCGCCGACGACCAGGCGCTGGTCGACGCGTCGCTGGCGGGGGCGGCCGGCTTCGTGCTCAAGCAGATCCGAGGCAACGACCTGGTCGAGTCGATCCGCAAGGTCGCCGCCGGGGCGCAGCTCCTCGACTCGGCCGAGACCCGGATGGCGATGCAACGGCTCCGGCAGACCGACGCGGGCGCGCTCGAGCAGCTCACCGATCAGGAACGTCGAGTGTTCGACCTCATCGGCGAGGGGTTCTCCAACAAGGAGATCGGCGCCGCGCTCTCGATCGCGGAGAAGACGGTCAAGAACTATGTGTCCCAGGTGCTCGCCAAGCTCTTCCTCATTCACACGTCTCCCGTACGTGTTCTGAAGATCGACAGACGCGTCCGATCGCTTCTTTGCGAGCGTGCGGACAAGACGAGGAACATGATCTTCCGTTCTCAGTTGGCTGATCATGCTGCCTCGTATATGCGAGCGAGCGTATGATTCAAATCGAGTGCCGCGAGACTCGTCGAAGCCATCTACCGCTGCGAGCAGACCGAGGTATCCCGACGCCAGTAAGTCCTCTGGCAAGATGCAATCAGGAAGTCTGTTGCAGAGCGTGCGTGCAATTGATTCAACTAGGGGCAGATGTTGGCATGCGATGTCTTGGGCATCGCCATTATTCCCGACCATCCGATCTTCGTGGGGCATTGCAACTTCCGTGCGCAAGAGGAGGATTCATTTGAAGAATACTCTCCCTTCGGAAGCTTCATTTCTTCCACCATACTTGCGGCACTTTGCACAAAGGTAATGCCCATCGCCTGCACAGGGAACATGCACCCACTCAGTTCCTGGCTTGCCTTGCTCGAAGAACTCACAGGGGTTCTCGGGATCGCGAACACCGTTTGTTCCCAACGGAACGATCTGGCCGAGTTCCATACCTTGCGATGTGGCAAGCCTCCAGATCGCATCTTCGTTTACGTCTGGCTGGCTTTCTGACATCCGTCAAC